>JAGWVC010000060.1 GCA_018971065.1 Sphingomonadales bacterium
ATTGCCGGATCGAACCACCATTTCGGCAGCGGGGTGGCGGGATCGGCGCAGAACGGGATGAACTGGTCCATCGCGAGGAAGCGCGGGGTGCCGATCATCCCTTCGGCGATGGCGCGGCCGAACAGGGCGCGATCGGGCAGCCAGCGGAATTCGTGGGCGACGGCGTGGACAATGCCGGCTGCTTCCGCGGCGGCGAGCATGGCCCGGCCTTCGGCGGCGTCGAACGCGAAGGGTTTTTCGCAGAGGACGTGGCAGCCGTGGGCAATGGCCTTCAGCGCCAGCGGGCCGTGGGTGGCCGGGGGCGTGGCGATGGTGACGAGCTGGGCGCCGGTGGCGGTGATGGCTTCGTCGAGATCAGTGAACCAGTGCGCCACGCCGTTCTGGGCGGCGCGCTTCTCGGTCTTGCCGGGGTTGGTGCCGACGATGCCCGCGACGTCGAAACCGGCGGCGCGCAGGGCGGGGACATGGATGCGGCAGCCGAAGCCGGTGCCGACGACGAGTGCTGGAATGGCCATCAGTGGTTCCCGCAGTGAATGTGGATTTTGGTCTCGTCGTTGGCGCCGCGCAACAGGTCGAGCATCGCGGGGAGCGCGGTGAGCGGTTCGTTGCGGGTGACGATCAGCTTGGGGTCGGCATGGCCCCTGTCGAGATAGTCGGCGATGTAGAGGAATTCCTTCATCGAGTAGCCGACCGCGAACTGCATGGCGGCGCACTTGTAGCTGGCGATGCCCGGGATCACGGGGTCGGGCGACGTGCAGAAGCCGAGGGAGACGATCTTGCCGAACTGGGCGACGTGCATGGTGGCCTTCATCAGCATCCCTTCGGCGCCGACCGCCTCGAACACGAATTTAGGTGACTGGCCGCCGAGCGCGTCGATGACTTCGGGCACTTCGCTGTCGGAATAGGGGATGAAGGCATCGGCGCCCATCGCGAGGCTGAGGTCCTTGCGGCGCGGCGAGCGCGACATCGCGACGATCTTGCCGGCGCCGAGGCGGCGCGCCCAGTAGATCGCGTAAAGCGCGACGGTGCCGCCGCCGAGGACGAGGACCGGATCGCCGGGTTGAATTTGCGCAAGCTTGACGCCGTAGAGGCTGATGGCGAGCGGTTCGATCAGCGCGCCGTCGGCCATCGACAGCACCGAGGGCAGGCGGGTGGCGACGCTGACGGGGACGCGGGCGAGTTCGGCGAAGCCGACCATCGCGGAGCCGGGGCTGGCGCGGCACAGCACGTTGTTGCCGTGGCTACGGCACGAGGGGCATTCGCCGCAGGCCACCGAGGGCAGCACGGCGAGGCGGTCGCCCTCCTTCCAGCCTTCCACCCCCTTGCCGAGGGCGACGACGGTGCCGGCGTATTCGTGGCCGAACTGGACGTTCTGGCCGAAATCCCACATGCCGCCCTTGGTCATCGACAGGTCGGTGCCGCAGATGCCGCAGCGATCGACGCGGATCAGCAGCTCGCCGGGGGCGGGTTCGGGATCGGGCAGGGTGTCGATGCGGATCGGCTGGCCGTTGCCGGGGTAGATGGCGGCTTTCATTTGCGCTGCTCCAGCAGGTCGTATTTCGTGATGTAGTCGCCGAAGGGTTCGCGGGCCTGGTCCTCGCTCATGCCGTAGTCGGCGATGTTATAGCGGTGGACGCCGTGGGCGAGTTCGGGTTTTTCGGCGATGCGTTGGGCGAGGGCGGCGCGGGTGTCGGCGGGGATGTCCCAGCCGATGAACTGATAGATGCGTTCGACGACGGCCATCGGGTGAGCGTGGAAATCGGCGTGGATGACATCGAGCACCTGGCCGGGGTGTTGGGCGCGCACCTTGTCGCAGCGTTTCACCGCGTTGGACCACTTGGCGACTTCGCGGTTGAGCATGACGCGCCCGCGCAGTTCCATGCGTTCGGGTTGTTCCATCACGCCGGCAAGCTGCATCAGCAGCGAGACCAGGCTGGGGACGGCCTTGGCGGGATCGCGGTGAGTCTGGATGACCTTGGCGTCGGGGAACACCGCGAGCAGCAGGTCGAGGTTGTCGATGTGGCCGGGGTTTTTCAGCAGCCAGCGTTTGTCAGGCTCGCTGCTGCCGATGAGCGAGACGCATTGGCGGTAGTAATTGTAGGCCGGGGCCTCGCTGGTCGATTGCCACCAGGCGTCGTACGTGGCCGAGGAATACATGCACGAGAGGATGTTGCTGACGAACTGCTGGCGCAGCAACATGCAGCATTCGTGGACTTCCTCGGCGGCGATGTGATGCGCGGCGCGCTTCTGCGGGGCCTGGGCGTAGCGGGCCTCGATCACGGCGGCGGACTTGCGGAATTCGGAATAGCTGTCCCAGGTGTCCAGCGGGGGGCGCGGCATGGGGGAGTCGAGCAGCCAGGTTTGCAGGCCCTGGAAGCGCGGATCGACCGCCAGCAGGCGGTGCAGCGCGGTGGTGCCGGTGCGGGGGACGCCGGTGATGATGACCGGGGCAACGATGGGGTGTTTGTCGAACCCGGGGTTGGCCTGCATCGCGTGGAAGGCGTGGGCGCGGCCCTTGAGCGTGTTGACGACCTCGCCCCAGGCGAAGCGGCGGCCCATGTCGGTGAACTGGGGGTCGTAGTCCATCGACAGCAGCAGGGTGCGCAGGCCGGGGAGATAGTCCGACGGGCCGAAATCGGCCATGCCGGTCTGTGCCGTGACCAGTTCGTGAAGCTGGTCGAGCGCGGTTTCGAAGCGGGCGGGGGGATCGTAGGAGGCGTCCATTGGTGGGCTCTTGTCTGAAGGGGCGGGGTTCGACGCGAAGAAGAAGGACGGTCCTTCGACAAGCTCAGGACGGGCGGATTTAGGGTGGCGAGAAGAAGAAAAGCAGCCGTTGAGCTTCGCTCGACTACGTCTCGACAAGCTCAGGGCGGACGGGTCAGTCAAAGGCTTGCTGCACTCCGAGCGTCAGTCATCATCCGTGTCGATCATGCCTTTCAGTTGCGGGCCACCGCCGACGACGAGGAGTTCGCCGGTCACGTAGCTGGCGGCGTCGCTGGCGAGGAAGGCGACGGCTTCTGCAAGCTCGTGACACTCGCCATAGCGGCGCAGCGGGAAGCCCTGGCAGGCGGCCATCGCGTCGAAGCCGTTTTTCGCCCAGTTGGATTTCGCCAGTTCGGTGGCGATCATCCCGGGGGCGACGGTGTTGACGCGAATGCCTTTCGGCCCCCATTCGGCGGCGAGGACGCGGCTCAATTGATGCAGGCCGGCCTTGGCGGCGGAATAGGCGCCGACGCCGAGTGTGCCGTTGACGCCCGCCAGCGACGAGATGTTGACGATGGCGCTGTTGCCGGCGGCCTTGAGGTGCGGGTAGGCGGCCTGCGAACAGTAGAACGCGGCGGACAGGTTGAGCTGGACCTGGCCGTCCCAGTGTTCGGGTTTCAACGTGCGCAGCGGCTTGTGGCGGCCGACGCCGGCGTTGTTGACGAGGATGTCGAGCCGGCCGAACGCGGCGACGGCATCGGCCACCATTGCCTGCGCGGCCTCCGCATCGGTGACGTCGGTGGAGCGGACCATGACGGTGCGGCCGGATTCGGCGGTGATTTCGGCGGCGGCTTCCTGGAGCGGTTCGATGCGGCGGCCGGCCAGCATCAGATCGGCGCCGCGCGCGGCCAGCAGCTTTGCGGTGGCCTTGCCGATGCCGGTGCCGCCGCCGGTGACGAGGGCGACGCGGCCGGTGAGCGCGAGGCGGGAATAGGCGTCCATCACCAGCGCCTCCGGCGTTGGCACGCTTTTACGCGGGTGCGCAGTTCCGTGGCGCGTTCTTCGGGTGTCACGACGGGGGTGTCCTCCGGGAGATGCGCGCGCAGATCGGCGAGCTTGACGCGGGTGAGCGCGGGGGTGGGTTCGGACGAGCAATCGTACCAGCGGCCGTAGATCGTGCCTTCGGTGTAGCCGGCGGGATCGAGCCAGTTGGGGACGGCGGGGTCGGTGAGGCTGATCACCGCGCGGAATTTGCCGTCGCTGGACAGCCTGGCGAAGTGGCCGTTGGTGCTGGACAGGCGGTAAACGTATTCGAGCGCGTTGAAATAGGGATCGTTGAGCTGGAAGTTCCAGTAGCGGCGTTCTTCCGGAAGCTCGGTTTCGATGATCAGCGCTTCGTCGGCGTCGAATTCGAACACGGCTGGCAGGTAGACTTGGCGGGTGAACGAGCCGCCGAGCTTGACCGGTTCGAACACGTTGACGCCGACGCGGTCCCTGATGCCGTTCTGCATCGCGTAGAACAGTTGCTGGCAGCGTTCGGGCATCCGCACCATGTGATCGATGCGTTCGAGGATTTCGGTTTCGGTCAGGCGCGGCTTGGGGTCGACGGGCGAAAGACACTCGATCGACATGCGCGGATCGACCTCGTTCGCCCAGTCGTACGAGCGGTAGCGGGTCATCAGCACGCGGGCGCCGGGGGCGATGGTGAGCCAATTGCCGGTGTAGCCTTCGGGGCGTTCGGCACTGAGGATCAGTTCGAAGCTGCCGTCGGGTTCGACCTGAAGGTCGCCGCTGTCGATGTCGTTGTAGTATTCGCCGGTGAGGTCGTTTTCCCACGGCATGCCGGAGAGCGACAACTGCGTGGTGAAGGTGACCATCTTCACCGTGCCGCGGTTGCCGGAGATGCGGTAGCTGTAATCCGACGAGATCGGGCAGTAGAGGTAGATGTCGTCAGGGTTGGGTTGCAGCGTGAACACGGGGTTCCACAGCGGCGCCCAGTCGGGGTGTTCGGCCGTGGCGTGGAAGAACGCGAAATAGCCGTAGGACATCTGCATCATGATCTGGCGGTAGACGTCGGCGCGGTAGGCGGGATCGTCGGGGCGCCAGGTGTTTGCCAGTTGCGCGACCGACTGGTTGAGCGGGGCGAGCAGGTCCATGAACGGGGGGAGTTTTGCCATCGGCTTCAGGTCCTGGGAACGCTGTTGAAGAAGGCCATGCCCATGTCGGTGGGCAGCAGGTATTCGAGGAAATGGGCGAAGCCGGGAACCTGGACGAAGCAGGCATCGACCAGCGGGTTGCTGCTGGTCCACGGCACGTCCCAGCCGTTGGTTTTGGCGACCGCTATGGCGCCGTCGAAATGGGCGCGTTCGTGGACGAGGAAGCCGAGATGGTGGTGGCGGATGGCGAAGCCTTCGGCGCCGTTGAGCCGGTCCATGAACACGCCGCTGCCGGGGCCAGTGGCGTGGATGACCTCATACATCAGGGTGCCGACCCAGGCGAAGCGGGCGTCCATTGTGCCGCCTTCGGGGGTGGGGCCGCCCAAGGGCACGAATTCACGGATGCCGAGCTGGCGGGTGAGCAGGTCGCACGCCTGTTCGGGATCGGTGGTGACGTAGGCCATCTGGAAGTGTTCGGCGCGCAGCAGGCCACTGGCCGGATCGACCGGGCCGGGCACGCGTTCGAGCAGTTGCGGCATTGGCATTCCCCCATCCGGCCAGGTGCGATGACAAAACTGGGCACCGGTTTTTGTCGCCCGATCGCACGTCAACAATTGTGCCGCTGTTTTGCGACTCGCTGGCGATGATAGTATGCGCTATCCCGTGGTCAAGGCAATTTTGATAGTGCGTACTATCTAACTGGAGCGCTGCGATGGCGGATGGCGGAACGGCAGTGCGGCGCAAGCGGCGTGATGCAGCATCGTTGCGGGAGGCGATAGTGGCCGCCGCGGTCGAGGCGTTCGAGGCGCACGGCTATGCCGGGGCGACGACGGCGGCGATTGCCAAGCGGGCCGACGTGACCGAGGCGCAGATTTTCCGCTGCTTCGAGAACAAGGCCGAACTGTTCCGCACCGCCGTGTTCGAGCCGCTGAACCGGCACTTTTCCGACTTCCATGCGCGGCAACTGGCGGCGAGCGACGATGCCACGCCGATGCGCGACCGGGCGCGCGACTACATCACCGAACTGCAGGCGTTCATCGCCGGCCATTCGCGGATGCTGATGACGCTGGTGGTCTCGCAGGCGTTCGTGCGCGAGCGCGACGGGGCGAGCAGTCCGGCGGGGATCGAGGCGATGATCGACGGGTTGCGGCCGTATTTCGAGCGCGGCGCGGCGATGATGCGCAGCCGCATGGGCGAGGAATTCGCGGTCTCGCCCGAGTTGATGGTGCGGGTGTCGTTCGCGGCGGTGCTGGGCAATGTGTTGTTCAGGGAATGGATGATCCCCGCCGATGTGGCCGGCGATGACGCGGTGCGCGATGCAACGATCGCGTTCGTGCTGGACGGGATCAACGCCAACCACGATCCGGGGTTGCAACGGTGACGGCGGCCAGGCTGAACCGGGCGGTGCTGGATTGGCGGCCGCTGGCGCCGTTCGGGGCGGAGGTTTCCGCTGATCTTTCGGCGCCGTTAAGCGAGGCCGAGGGCGCGTTTCTGCGGGAATTGCTGTGGCAGCATGGCGTGGTGCGGGTGCGTGGGCAGGCGCTGGACATGGCGCGGCAGCGGGAAATCTGCGGGCTGCTGGGGCCGATCCTGATCCGCCAGGGTGAGGGTGAGGCGCTGAGCAACGCCAGCGGGCACCCGGCGGTGGTCTCGCCGCTGTCGTGGCACGCCGATGCGGCCTACACCGATGCGCCGTTCGATGCGATTGCGCTGCACGCGCTGGACGTGGTGGACGATGCGTCGAGCACGCGGTTCGTCGATGTGGCGGCGGGGCTGGCGCGGTTGCCCGAGGGCCTGAGGGTTCGGCTGGACGGGGCCACGCTGGAGATGATCTCGCCGGGGATGGACAGGCTGGCGGGGCGCACCTGCGATGCGCCCGATCCGGTGGCGCTGAAGCGCGGGGTCTATCCGGCGGTGCGGGTTAACCCGCACAACGGGCGGCGGGTGCTGTGGGCCAGCGAGTTGCAGACGGCGGGCGTGGTGGGGATGGACTGGGCCGAGGGGCGCGACCTGCTGAACGCGGTGTTCGCGGTGCTGTACGACCCCGCGCATGTGCTGGAGCTGCACTGGCGCAAGGGCGATCTGGTGATCTGGGACAACATCGGCACCCAGCACGCGCGCGGCAATCTTTCCGAGTGCGGGACGCGGGTGTTGCAGCGGGTGATCGTGGGGACGGCGGGGGTGATCCCGACGATCCCTGATCAGGTGGCCTGAACGGTCTGGCCATCAAGCCATTGGCGCACCACGAGATAGCGGCCGTGGAGCGCGCCGCGATCCTGGATGCCGAAGCCCAGCAGCGTGCCTTCGTAGCCTTCGGCGGCGGGGAGCCATTTGACCTGTTCGAGGCCGTGTTTCAGCCCGGCGCGGGTCAGTTCGGGTGCGCGGGCGATGGCTTCGGCGACGCAGCGGCCGAGATCGTAGCCCTTGCCGGCGGCGAGGCTGTGGCGGCGGTCGAGGCCGTAGCGGGCGAGCAGGCTGGTGAGGGTCTTGTTGTCGTCGGAGAACATGTCGACGTAGCACCAGCCGTCGACGGTCTGCGCGAAGGCATCGTGATAGCCGCGCATCCCGGCGGTGTTCATGATGCGCGGGCCGGTCCAGCCGGTGGCCGTCAGCGCTGTCGCGACGGCGGGGGCGGAGAGGCCGAGGCCGAGGTAGACCATGCCGTCGGGGCGGGATTCGAGCAGTTCGGCGATTTCGGCTTGCGCGGTTTCGGCCAGCGGCGAGATGCCCACGGTGCCGGCGATGCGCAGGCCGAGGACGCGGGCTTCGTCCTCGAGGTAGCGCAAGTGGCGGGTGCCGATCTGCGAACGATCGAAGGCGACGGCGATGCGGGTGCAGCCCAGCGCGTGGAGGTGGCGGGCCATGACCAGTGATTCGTCCTCATGGCTGCCGACCTGAAGGTGGAACATCCATTCGCTGCGGCCGCGTTCGGCGCCGGCCCAGTTGAGCGCGGGGGTCTGGTACTTGTCGGCGAGCGGGGTGGCGACCAGCGCGTTGTCGCCGATGGCGGGGCCGACGATCAGCAGCGCGTCCTGTTCGACGAGGTGCGCGAAGGCGTGTTCGACGGCGGCGGCGGTGCCGCCCGGAAGCCCGTGGCCCCAGGCGCGGACGAATTCCACCGGGCGATCAATGCGGCCGGCGGCGGTGACTTCATCGACCGCGCGCCGCAGCCATTCACCGGGATCGCCGTCCTTGCCCGGGTTGGGGGCGGCGGCCATGTCGTTGAGGATGCCGATGCGGATGGGCTGGGCCATTGGTTCTCTCCGGGGTTGGCCTGGGTCTTGTCGGAGGGCTGCCCTGGGCTTGCGACGGCAGTGCGTGACGCAAAGAAAAGGGCAGCCCTTCGACAGGCTCAGGGCGGTACGGAATTCGCCGATGCGATTCCGCATTTGCAGGAAGGGTATCGGGCTTTGCTGTCGGGGCAAAGGGCACGGAAGGTCTTGATCGCGGGCGCGAACGCGCGCAGGCGGCAGGATATGAACGACTCCATGAACGACAATCTTTTTGCGCACATTCTTGCCGTGGCCGGAACGGTCGGCGGCAAGTCGTTTCTGACCGAGGGCGGCAAGACCGTGCTGGCTTATGCCGATCTGGACCGGGAGACCGGGCGGATGGCGGCGCGGCTGCGGGCGCTGGGCGCGCAGGTGGGCGATCGCGTTGTCGTGCAGGTGGAGAAATCGCCCGAAGCGGTGGTGCTGTATCTGGCGGCGGTGCGCGCGGGGCTGGTGTTCGTGCCGCTGAACACCGCGTACACGGCGGCGGAACTGGAATACTTCATCGGCGATGCCGGGCCGGCGCTGGTGGTGTGCCGGCCGGGGGACGAGGCGACGGTGCGCGGCGTGGCGGGCGGCGCGGCGGTGGCGACTCTGGGCGCGGATGGCACCGGATCGCTGCTGGCGGACATGCCCGACGCGGTGGCGCCGGTGGCGGCGCGGACCGGCGATGACCTGGCGGCGATCCTCTATACCTCGGGCACCACGGGCCGCTCGAAGGGGGCGATGCTGAGCCACGGCAACCTCTATTCCAACGCGGCGACGCTGAAGGACCTTTGGCAGTGGCAGCCGGATGACGTGCTGATCCACATCCTGCCGATCTATCACGTCCACGGGCTGTTCGTGGCGCTGCACGGGGCGTTGCTGGCGGGGGCGGAAGTGCTGTTCCATCGCGGGTTCGATCCCGATGCGGTGATCGACGATTTCGCGCGCGGCACGGTGCTGATGGGGGTGCCGACGCATTATACCCGGCTGACCGGCCATGTGCGGCTGACGCCCGCCAGCGCCGCGCATATGCGGCTGTTCATCAGCGGCTCGGCGCCGCTGCTGGCCGAGGCGCACAAGCGCTTCGACGAGCGCAGCGGGCGGCGCATTCTGGAACGCTATGGCATGACCGAGACCGGGATGATCACCAGCAACCCCTATGACGGGGCGCGGGTGGCGGGGACGGTCGGCTATCCGCTGCCGGGGGTGGAAGTGCGCATCCACGATGACGAGGGCAGGGCGGTGGCGCAAGGGCAGCCGGGGGTGTTGCAGGTGCGCGGGGCAAATGTTTTCAAGGGGTACTGGCACAATCCGGACAAGACGCGCGAAGAGTTTCGGGACGGTGGTTGGTTCGTGACCGGCGACGTGGCGACCCAGGCGCCCGATGGCCGGGTGACGCTGGTGGGGCGGGCGAAGGACCTGATCATCGCCGGCGGGCTGAACATCTATCCCAAGGAAATCGAGGAGGCGATCGACGCGTTGCCGGGCGTTTTCGAATCCGCCGTGATCGGCGTGCCGCATCCGGACATGGGCGAAGGCGTGGTCGCGGTGGTGGCGCGCGCGCCGGGGGCGGTGCTGGACGAGGCCGGGGTGCTGGCCGGGATTGCCGACAAGCTGGCGCGGTTCAAGCAGCCGCGCCGGGTGCTGGTGGTGGATGCCCTGCCGCGCAACGCGATGGGCAAGGTGCAGAAGGCGGCGTTAAGGGCGGAGTTTGATGGGTTGTTTGCGGGGTAGAAGGAAGATGCGAGGGGATGATCCCCTCGCGCTCCCACTTTCCCTTTGTGTGGCGCCTTGCCGCTTGGGCAGCCTTGCGGCGCAGCCGCCGTGGAATTTTCCGGCTTCGCCGGCGCGCGCGTGATGCTGAAGGCGGGCGCGACGCAAAGGTCGTGGGAGCGCGAGGGGGTAACCCCCTCGCATCTTCCCTTTTCTTGGGAGCCGTAAATGTCCGAAATCCTTGTCAGTCACAATGGGCCGATCACCACCGTCACGCTCAACCGGCCCCAGGCGCTCAATGCGATCACCCCGGCGATGCACCAGGCGTTGGAAGAGGCGTTCAGCGCGTTTGCGGCGGATGATGCGGCGCAGGTCTGCGTGGTGACCGGCGCGGGCGAGCGGGCGTTCTGTGCGGGGTCCGATGTGAAGGGGGCGGCGACGGCGGGGGGCTTGCCGAGCAGCTATCCCGAGCATGGCTATGCCGGGCTGATCGAGCGGTTCGATTGCCCGAAGCCGTTCATCGCGGCGGTGAACGGGCTGGCGCTGGGCGGGGGGTTCGAACTGGCGCTGGCGTGCGACCTGATCGTGGCGGTGGAAGGAGCGAGCTTCGGACTGCCCGAGCCGCTGATCGGGGCGATTGCAATCGGTGGGGGGCTGCACCGGCTGGCGCGGCAACTGCCGCTGAAGCTGGCGATGGGGCTGATCCTGACATCGCGGCGGCTGGGTGCGCGCGAGGCGTTGCAACTGGGGCTGGTGAACGAGCTGGTGCCGACGGTGGCGGAACTGCCGGGCGCGGTGGCGGCGTGGTGCGCGGATATCCTGAAGGGCGCGCCGCCGGCGGTGCGGGCATCGAAGGCGGCGGTGATGCGCGGGCTGGACGAGCCGGGGCTGGCGGCGGCGATGGCGGCGCAGGCGGGCTATCCCGAGTTCGAGGCGTGGTGGAAGAGCGACGATTTGCGCGAGGGGCTGCGGGCGTTTGCCGAGAAGCGGGCGCCGGCGTGGACAGGAAAATAGATACGGCGCTGTACACCTGCCAAACATGGCCTTGATTCTGTCGGCCGGCTCGTTACGATACGCATTGTATCACAAACGCGCCGGCAGGGCGCATGGGAGAATCTGGCATGGCCACTGTGGCTGACGTGACCGAACTGGACTATTTCACCGACCGTTCGGTGCTGCTTGACCCTTATGAGTACCTGAACGCGGTGCGCGCGGGCGGGCCGATCCAGCAGATGAAGGCGCGCGACATCCTGATGGTGACCGGCTTCAGGGAGGCGGTGGAAATCCTGCTGGATACCAAGCACTTTTCCAGCTTCATCAACCCCGATCCGCTGGCGCCGCTGCCGTTCGAGCCGGAGGGTGACGACATCACCGCGCAGGTTCTGGCCGCCGACAAGGGCAACCCGATGCTGGACCTGATGGTGGCCTATGACGGCGAGAAGCACGCGTTTGCGCGGAGCCTGCTGAACCCGCTGTTCACGCCCAGCCGGCTGAAGGCGAACGAGGCGTTCATGCACAGCTATGGCGACGCGATGGCGCGCGAGATGGTGGCGAAGGGCGGGTGCGAATCGATCACCGCGATTGCCACGCCGTTCGTGACGATGGTGATTGCCGACCTGCTGGGCGTGCCCGAGGACGACCGCGAGGCGTTCCGCAAGGTGATCGATGCCGGGCCGCCGCCGGGCAACATGGATGCCGCCGACCAGCCGCAGACCAGCCATCCCTTGATGTACATGGCGTCGTTCTTCATGCGCTATCTGGGCGAGCGCCGCGCGGCGCCGCTGGATGACGTGATGACCGATCTGGCGCTGGCGAAGTATCCGGATGGCAGTGAGCCGCCGCTGATCGAGGCGGTGAAGACCGCGATGTTCCTGTTCGCCGCCGGGCAGGACACGTCGGCCAAGCTGATCGGCAATTCGCTGCGCTACTTGTGCGAGAACCCGGAGATGCAGGACCTGCTGCGGACCGATCGCAAGCAGATCCTGCCGTTCCTGGAGGAGATGCTGCGGCTGGAGGGTTCGACCAAGGGCACGTTCCGGTTGTGCCAGAAGGCGACGAACGTGGGCGGCTATGACATTCCGGCGGGCAAGAAGATCATGATCGCGGTGTCTGCCGCGAACCGCGATCCGCGCCGCTGGGACAACCCCAACGATTTCGTGCTGGGGCGACCGAAGATCAAGGAACACCTGGCCTTCGCGCGCGGGGCGCATACATGCGCCGGGGCGCCGCTGGCGCGGGCCGAAGTGGCGGTCCTGCTGGACCGGCTACTGGAGCATACCAGCGCGATCACGCTGGACGAGGCAGTGCATGGGCCGAAGGGGGCGCGGACGATCGATTACGAGCCGAGCTATATCATTCGCGGGCTGGCGAACTTGCATGTGAAGTTCGCGCCGGCCTGATTCAGGCGCGGATCAGGCCTTCCGTCGGCCTGGGCGGGCTGTCGGGGAACAGGGTGCGGGCGGTGCGGGCCGGGTCCAGCCCGAAATGGGCGGCCAGCGCGCCGGTGATCACCGCATCGAGGCCGGTGGTGGGTTTGAGGTCGCGGGCTTCGTAGAGGTTGGCGGGGGAGAGGCCCGGCCAGTCGGCGATGACGCGGCCGCCCTTGACGGCGCCGCCGGTGAGCCAGGCGACCGAGGCGGTGCCGTGATCGGTGCCGCCGGTGCCGTTGGGGGCGGCGGTGCGGCCGAATTCGGTGGCGACCAGCACAAGCGTGTCTGACCATGCGGCGCCGAGGCCGGTTTTCAGCGCGGCGAGTTGGGTGTCGAGCGCCTTGAGGCCGAGGTTGAGGCGGCCTTTCTGGCCGGCGTGGGTGTCCCAGCCCTGGGTTTCGACGACGGCGATGCGGGCGCCATCGGGGCCGAGCATCCGCGCGGCGAGTTCACCGAGCTGGTTGCCTGCCTTGCTGCCGGGATCGCCGGCCATCTGGCGGGTGGCCATCGCTTCGGACCACAGCGCGTGGAGCGGGGCGTCGGCTTCGTACATCGCGGCGATGCGCGCCATCAGGTCGGCCGAAGCATCGGGCAGCGCGGTGGGGGCGTAGGAGGCGACGTCGCGGGCGCCGCGCAGCACCATCGGGACGGTGGCAGACAGGGCGATGGCCTTTGCCTCGGGCGGGGGGAGCAGGGTGAGCAGGCGGTTCAGCCAGCCGTCGTGCAGGGCGTAGGCGGCGCGACCGCCGGTTTCGAGGATGTTCTGGCCGTCGAAGTGCGAGCGATCACGGTAGGATGAGGCGACGGCGTGGACGAACAGCGCCTCGCCCGCGCCGTAAAGCTGCGCGGTCTGTTGCAGCGCGGGGTGGAGGGTGAAGAAGCTGCCCGCCGGGGTGCCGCCCTGAAGATCGGCGAAAGTGCCGCGCAAGGGGGCGAAGGCGGGATCGCCGGTGGGGGCGAGGATGGCAAGGCCATCCGCCGCGCCGCGCTGGATGACGAAGACGAAGCGTTTGTCGGTGGCGGCGCGGGCGAAGGCGATGGTTGGCCAGGCGGCGGACAGCAAGGCGAAGGCGCTGCCCTGCAGCACGCGGCGGCGGGGAAGGGGGAAGCCGGGCATGGTCATCTCCGCAGGAATTCGGGCGAGGCGAGCAGCAGTGACAGGCCCTGCGCGGGGCTTTCGGCGCGGGCGATGGCTTGCGCGGTGGCGGGGCCGACCGAGCCGGGCAGGACGCGTTCGGCCAACTGGCGCGGATCGGTCTGGGGCGCGGCGCGGGCGGCGATGCGGGTGGTGGCATCGACGCGGCGGACCAGCGCATCGGGGCCGGCCCAGGTGGCATCAAGGTCGTCCCAGCCGGCGGGGGAGCCGGGTTTCCAGATCGGCTGGCCGAGTTCGGTGAGCAGGCCGGCGGCGGTGCGGCCGGGCAACTGGCTGGCGCCGACCGCGCGGGCGGCGGACAGCGACCAGTCCCACGGCGACTTGAATTTCAGCGGGGCGGCGACCCATAATTCGGGCGAGTCGACCAGCGCGCGGTGCAGTGTGGGCAGATCGCCGCCGCTGTGCAGGTAGGCATGAGTGAGCCGCTGGACCAGCGCGCGGGGCGGATCGTCGCCGGCGAAGTGGCGGGCCAGTTTGGTGGCAAGGTGCGCGGCGGTGGCGGGGTGCGCGGCGAGGTCTGCCAGCACCGCGCGGGCCTGCGCCTCGCCCGGTTGCGCATAGCTTTTGCCGACGATGGAGCGGGTGCCGGGTTCGTGCAGCGCGGGGGCGAAGGCGAAATCGCCGGCGGGGCCGTCGAGGCCGATGCGCTTGGCGGCGGGGGCCTGCGAGATGCCGTTGACGGTCCACCCGGTGAGCGCGCGGGCGAATTCGGTGACATCGGCCTGGGTGTAGCCGCCGTGGACGCCGAGGGTGTGGAGTTCGAGGATTTCGCGGGCGAGGTTCTCGTTCAGGCCGGCGCGGCGCGGGGCGTTGCGGCGCTGCGACAGGAACTGGCCGGCGGGGGACTGGGGTCCGAGCGATTGCGCCTGATCGAGGTAGAGCAGCATCGCCGGGTGCTGTTCGACCGCGAGCAGCATGTCGAGGAAGCGGCCGTTGAGGTTGGGGCGGATCGCCTCGATCTCGAGCAGGCCGCCGAGGCCGATGACCGGGAGCTTGTCGATCGAGATGGCGAAGTGGTTGGCCCAGAAGTGGACGAGGCGTTCGGCAAACGGGCTGGGGGTGGTGAGCGCGGATGCGACGCGGGCTTCGACCAGCGACAGGTAGGCGGTGCGGGCCTGGCCCTGGATGAACTTGCGGGTTTCGTCGGGGAGGCCCGAGAGCGGGCTGCCGGGGGGAAGGGGCGCCATCGCCGGTTCAGTGGCGGGCGGGGGTGCGGGCGTGCGGGGCTTGGCGCGCTGGGCTTCGTAATAGTCGGACAGTTGCTGCGCGATGGCGCGGCGGGTGGGGATGGCGGCGAACGCGACCGGGTGCGGATCGAAGCGGGCAAGCTGGGCGTGCAGCCAGCCGTGGGGATCGGCGGGCGCGGGCTCGTCGGCCCGCGCGCCGAGGCCGAAGCGGTTGAGAGCGATGGCTTGGGGCGTCATGCGGGTCCTGCTCCTCTGCGGGGCAGGATATGCCCACGGCGGCTTGCGGGCCAGTGAACGGGGGGTAACATTTTGTCGCCGGGGCGAGTCAGGCGCCGAGGTAGGGCGCCAGCATCGGCAGTTCGCTGGTCTGGATCAGGCCCGGGGGCGCGGCGCAGACATAAGGCAGCGCGTTGATGATGGGGTGCGCGGTGAGGCCGGGGGTGTAGGCGGCGTAGGCTTCGGGTTCGACATCGAAGGCGATCGAGATGTCGAGCGAGGTGTCGCCCTTGACCTGCACGCGCCAGCCGGAATCGCGATAGTCCCACGCCGGTTCGGTATCGCGGGTGACGTACCACAGCGAGTGGCGGGTGAGGATCTCGCGGCCCTGGTGCCAGCCGCTGATCGCCATGCGGATGGCGCCGATGGTGCCGGCCTCGATGCGGCCGACGGCGATGTCGACCGGTTTGGTGGCGACGGCATATTCGGTGGTGGTGGTGATCTGGTCGAGCGGCAGGCCGATCGCCTCGGCCAATGCGTGGAAGGTGGGCGGGGTGCTGGTGGCGGTGCCGGGGGCCTTGCCGGGCGGGCGGCTGGCGGGATCGGTGCCGAAGCCGAGCAGATCGATCAGCATTTCGGGCGAATTGCGCGTGGCGTTGTCGGCATAGTCGGTGATGATGAAGCGATCGAGCCGGCGTTGCATGTTGAGCAGGGCGAGCGGGACGAGCTCGGTGATCCAGCCGGGGCTGGAGCCGGTGGCATAGAGCGAGGACTGGCCGGTGGCGCAGGC
This sequence comes from Sphingomonadales bacterium, assembly GCA_018971065.1. The sequence goes on from JAGWVC010000060.1 coordinate 15,608, forward strand.
GGCCTCGATGCGGGCGAGGTCTGCGGGCGGCATGGTGCCCCGATGGTTGAAGCCGAGGCAGCCGGTGACGAGGTTGATGCCGGCGGCGAGGAGGCGGCACATATCGTCGAGGTTGGCGTAGTTGGGCATGTAGGCGACGGCATCGGGGCGCGCGGCGAGGATCGGTTCGATGCCGAGGGTGGCGGGGATGCCGGTGGCGGGTTTGCCGCAGAGGGTGCCGGTGTCCTGCCCGGCCTTGGCGGCGGTGAAGACGCGGGCGGCGACGAGCTCCATCTGCGGGTGTTCGATGATGGCGGCGAGCGAGCGGAGGCCGACGTTGCCGGTGCCCCACTGGGCGACCCTCAGGGGATTTGGGCGGAGGGGGTTCGGGCGAATGGGGTTCATGGGGCGTTCTCCGGTTCCCGATGTAGAAAGGGCACGCCTGCGTTGCCGCAGGCGTGCCCTTCGTTTTACGCCAGTGCCACGCTTACGCCGCAGCGGCGTGCTTCATGTACATTTCGACGACGTCCTTGGAGACGATCGGGCGGGGTTGTTCGCCTTCGGCCAGCGGGGCGGCGCCGCCGGTGGAGATGAGGGTGGTGTCCACGCCGTCCGCCTTGGCCTTGGCGCGCAGGGCGCCGACGGTGAGTTCTTCCTTGGCCTGCCGCTCGAACATCGGGAATTTGTAGGCGGTCATCGCGTTGAGGTGGGTGATCTTGTCGATCTGGCTGTCGGTGAGGAACTGGGCCGACTTCCACAGGACTTCCGGGGCGTTGGGCCACGGGGCGTCGGAGTGGGGGTAATCGACTTCGTACATCACCTTGTCCTCGCCGATCAGGTCGAGGTTGCGCAGGCCGTAGGCGTCGTCGATGAAGCACGAGTAGAACTGGCGGCGGAACACGTCCGACGGCCGCATCCCGGCATCGAGGTACTGCTTCGAGTGAGTCCAGACGTGGTGCTGGTCATGGCTGTAGTCCGAGCGTTCGAGCAGGTAGGGAATCCAGCCGATGCCGCTTTCGGAGAAGCAGATCTTCAGGTCGGGGTAGCGGCGCAGCGCTTCGAGGTTCATCCAGTCGGCCGCGCCGAACGCCACGGCCATCGGCATGGTGGTGATGTTGGCTTCGACCGGCGATTCGGGCGAGCAGTGCGGGCTGACGTTGCCGGTGCCGATGTGCAGGTTGATCGAGGTTTCGCAATCGGCGGCGGCCTTGAACAGCGGTTCGTAGTAGCCGGTGTGGATGCCGGGCATTCCGCCGATGCTGGGGTTTTCGCTCATCGAGATGGCGAAGCAGCCCTTGTCGGCGAGGCGGCGGACTTCCTGGGCCGATGCCTCGATGTCCCACAGCGGCAGGATGCCGAGCGGGATGAAGCGCGAGGGGTGCTTGCCGCACCATTCGTCAACGTGCCAGTCGTTGTAGGCGCGCAGGTGGACGAGCGCCTGTTTCTTGTCCTCGGCCTTGAGGAACAGGCCGCCGTCCATGCCGGCGACGCTGGGGAAATTCATGCTGGCGGCGATGCCGTTGACGTTCATGTCATCGACGCGGGCATCGACGTCCCAGCAGCCCTTGCGGAGCTGGTCGAGGCTGGTGGGTTCGAAGCCGTATTCCTCACGCACGCGACCGGTGACCGAGTTGAGCGCGACGTTGCGCAGCTTGCGGCCCTGGTATTCCCAGTAGTCGCGGCCGTCGCGGCCCTGCTTGTGCTTGGGGGCGGTGGCGTAGTCGGTGCCGGAAAGCTGGTTGTCGAACACGGTGGGCGGTTCGGTGATGTGGTCATCGACGCTGATGAGGACCATGTCGTTCATTTGCATGGGGGGTCTCCTGGCTGGAAAGGGATGGGTTCGCGGGGGGATTCGGTCAGGCGCGGGGACCGCGCTGGAACAGGCGCTGGGCGCAGACGCCGTAGCTGGGATCGACCGGGCTGGTGCCGAGCAGGCCATCGCCGTCGAACGGGCGAGTCATGTGCATGTCGTAGGTGATGACGCGCTTGGAGAAGCGCCACTTGCCGTCGGCGCAGCGGCGGTAGTTGTCGATGTAGCGGACCGCCATGAAATCCTCGATCATCTGGCCGGGGTTTTTCTGATCGGGGATGTAGTGGAGGGCGATGGCGTAGACCTCGCCATTGCCTTCATCGCCCTCGACGCTGATCAGGTGGTTGCAGGCGTGGTGGCCGCTGTAGTTCATGTAGGGCAGCGATTTCTCGATGAAGTCGCAATAGGCGTCGGCGGGGCCGTCGAAAGAGGTTCCGTGGGTGTCGGTGGCGTCGTCGGTGTAGAGGTCGCGCAGCAGGGCGACATCCTTGCGGTCGATCGCGCGCGAGTAGAGCAGCACGAGTTCGCGGATGGCTTCCTTGTCGAGCAGGGTCTGGATGGCGGCTTCGTTCATCGGTGCGGTTCCGGTTCAGGCCAGCAGGGCGCGGGCGGTGGCAATGGCGGCGGCGAGCAGGGTTTCAAGGTCCTCGCCGGCTTCGACGCGCTTCAGCATCGGCAGTTCGAGGCCGAGCGAAACCGGCGCGGGGAGGGCGGCGACGAATTCGGCCAGCGGCAGCACGCCTTCGCCGGGGGCGGGGCGGTTGCAGCGGGCGTCGTCATAGTAGTCGGCGTGGAAGCCGGCGAGGCGGGCGTCGCAAAGCTGGGCGTGGCCGATCAGCGCTGGGGGCAGCGCGGCGAGATCGGCGGCGGTGCTGCCCGAGCCGTAGAGGTGCATGGCATCGACCAGCACCGCGGCGTTGGGGGTGGACCCGACCAGTTCGACCGCCTGGGCGAGGTTGCCGCAGGCCATGTGCGGCATGAATTCGACGGTGACGGGGAGGCCGCGCTGGCCGGCGAGTTCGGCGAAGCGGGCGAATTCGTCGCTGGCGCGGGCGGCGTCGGGTTCCAGCACCACGGCGTTGAGCCGGGCGGCGCCGAGCTGCGCGAACAGGTCGATGTCGGCCTGGGCATCGGCAATGGCGCGGCCGGGCATGACCAGGAAGCCTTCGCCGAGATCGATGGTGACGGCATGGTCGTTCAGGGCGGACGCGAGATCGCGGACCAGCGCGGGGTTTTCGCGCAAGGACCACGGCGGGGAACCGGCGGGCGCGACGATGGGTTCGGGGGCGAAGCCGATGTGGTGGATGCCCAGCCGGGCCGCCATTTCGACGAACGCCACCGGCGCCAGTCCCATGCCGCTGATGAATTCCAGGCCGAGTGTGTCCGCAGATGCCATCGTTTTCTCCCGCAACGGCTTTTCTGCCTGCGGCGGGTGACTTGCAAGGGGGCGCCGCCGCTACCGCCGGGGCGATAGTGCGTGGCTGCTATTCGGCGGCCTTGAACGCCGGATAAGGGCCGAGGCCGACCATCAGCAGACCCATCAGCACCGAGACCGGCACGGCAATCAGCAGCAGGAGCTGGTAGCTGCCGGTGGCATCGTGGATGGCGGCGGAGAGGAAGCCGCCGAGCGCGGAGCCGACGTAGAGCACGCTGGCGAGCGTGCCGAAGATGATGCCGAAGTTCTTCAACCCGCCATAGCGCGAGACCAGGTAGGTGGTGACCTGAAGCCCGGCGCCGGCGGTGTAGCCCAGTACCAGCACGCCGACCAGCAGTGCCGGGACCGCGTGCAGCCAGTTGAGCAGCAGCGCGTAGCCGATGGCGGAGAGCGCGAACGTGGTGAAGGGGACGATGTCGCCCTGCTTGCGGTCCATCAGCCAGCCGGTGACGATCTTGCCGAAGATGCCGGCGATCCCGGCGGTGGCGGCGATCCCGGCGGCGTGAGTGCGATCGAGCCCGGTTTCGGTGAGCAGCGGCATGATCTGGGCGGTGACGCCGCCGCCGGCGGCCGAGCTGACGAGGTTGACCGCGGCAATGCGCAGGATGACCGGGCTGCGCAGCGCCTGCGCGAAGGTCAGGCCGCCTTGCGCGGGGGCGGGGGTGGCGCTGGGCCTGCGGTGGCTTTCGTGGAAGAACAGCGCGACAAGGATGACCATCAGGCCGCCCCAGCCGATGCCGATCCAGTGGAACGCGGTGCGCCAGCCGTGGCTGACGACAAGCGCGTTGGTGACGACCTGGGCGAGAAATTGTGCCACCGCCGAGCCGCACAGCATGACGCTGAGCGCGAAACCGCGCCCGGCGGTGAAGGCGCGGCTGACGGCGGCGCTCCAGACGGTGCTTTTGACGCAGGCTGCGGCAAGCGCGAAGGCAAGCCAGATCAGGTACCACGACCGTACAGTGGCGCCGGTGTTGCCGAGCGCGGCATAGCCGAGCATGGCGAGGACGCTGCCGGGGAGCGCGACCGTGCGGGCGCCGTGGCGATCGATCAGCACGCCGATGAACGGGCCGATCAGCGCGACGGTGACGTTGAACACCAGCAGGCCGGCGGTGATGGCGGCGCGGCTCCAGTGGGTTTCCGCCTCGATCGGCTGGATGTACTGGCTGAAGCTGTAGGTTATCATCGCGAAGAACGACATGCCGACCATCGCCGCCATGACCATTGCGCCGTTGGCGCGCCATTCGGCGGCGGCTTGCGATTTCTCGGCTCCCTTGTCGGTGTCGTCCATCGCGGTTTCTCCCTGTGTGTTCTTGTTGGTTCCCGGCGGTCAGGCTTCGGGGGGCAGTACCCAGTCGCCGGTCCTGTCACGCACCCAGCCGCCCGAGCCCCAGGTGCCGCCGTCGATGGGGATGATGGTGCCGGTGATGTAGCTGGCCATGCGGCTGGCGAGGAACACCGCGAGGTGGCCGCATTCGGCATCAATGCCGGGGCGTTGCAGCGGGATGCGCTTGCGGATGATCTCGGCCTGCTGCGCGCTCATCGGCGGGAGCTCGGCGCCGGCCGCGCCGGTGAACTGGCCGCTGGTGCCGTGGGTGCGGGTATAGTCGGGGGCGATCGCGTTGACGCGGATGCCGTGGTCGGACAGCTCGACCGCGAGGGTGCGGGTGAGGTTGTTGATGCCCGCCTTGCACGCGGCATAGACGGCATAGCCGGGCGCGGCGCGGCTGCCCTCGATGCTGGTGACGTTGATGATGCTGCCGCCGCGCCCGCCGGCGATGATGTGGGGCACGGCTTCGGAGGTGGCGGCGAGGTTGCTGATGAGGTTCAGGTCGATGTGGCGGCGCCAGTTCTTCTCGGCCAGATCGGTGAACTTGCGCCGGGTGACGCCGCCGGCGTTGTTGACGAGGATGTCGAGCCGGCCGAATTCCCGGGCGGCGGCATCGACGGCGGCACGCACCTGTTCGGCTTCCATGACATTGCCGGGAATGCCCAGCGCGCGGCGGCCGAGCGCGCGCACTTCGGCGGCAACGTCCTCGCAGCGTTCGGGGATGATGTCGATTACGGCAACGTCGGCGCCGTGGGCGGCAAGGCACACGGCGATGGCGCGGCCGATGCCGCCGCCGCCGCCGGTGACGAAGGCGGCCTGTCCGTCGAGCGCCAGGGTGCCGGTGTCCATGTTTGCCCTAATCCTCTTTTTTTGGTCGCATCGCTGAATGCAAAAACCGGTTCCCACTTTTTTGCGCGATGCTCAGTCCCAATCAAGGCCGCGTGCGTCGCGCAGGTCGGCCGGTTCGTCGATGTCGCGGGCCAGGCCCGGGGTGTGCATGATCTCGCAATCCAGCCGCAACTTCACGGATTCGCGTTCGTGCGCGGCGAAGCTGCCCGGGCCGAAGGCGAATGTGAAGCGATTTGCGTGGGGCAGCGGCAGCGATAGCGCGTTGGTGCCGGTATCGTGGCGGTCGGGCGCGATCGCCATCGTCGCTTCGGGAAGCGCGGCGAGCAGGGCGACATCGCGCGGTTCGAGCCGGGGAAGATCGCCGTGGAGGATGACGGCGCGGGTGGCGCCGTGCGCGGCGGCGTGGGCGAAGCCGGCGGCGATGGCGGGGTTCAGCCCGGTGCCGGGATCGGGCAGGCGGGTGGAGAACGCCGGCAGCGGCAGATCGGGCGCGGCGACCACGGCGATGCGATCGATGCCCGGCGCTGCCGCGACGGTGGCCAGCACGTGATCGAGCATGGCGCGGGCGAGGCGGTGGCGCGCGGCTTCATCGAGCACCCCGGCGAGACGCGACTTGGCGTCGGCCGGGTGCTTGGCCGGGATGATCGCCCAGCAGGTCATCGCCCTGGCGCCGCCGCCCTCAAGGGATGGCGGGGGCGGTGGTGAGGTTGGTGAAGCGGATTCCGGCGCCGTCGGCCTGGTAGGTCTTGTTCATGTAGATGAGGATCGAGGTGAGCGCTTCGGCAGCAGCCGAGTTGGCGAGCGCGCCGCCGGCAAGGCCGCGCAGGCCCATGCCGGGGCACAGGTCGATGACGGCGTTGCGCGCGGCGACATCGTCGGAGAACACCAGCACGTCGCATTCGACCTTGGCGTCGGTGTCGAGGATGTGCGCGGCGACCGAGTGGAACGCGGTGACGAGGCGGACATCGGGGCCGAGCAGGGCCTGCGCCTCCAGCGCGGCGCTGCCGGCGGCGGGAAGCTGGACGCGCATGACCTTGGGCGGAACCAGCGGCACGGTGGTGTCGCAGACCACGGCATTGCCGACCAGCGGGGCGATTTCGGTGAGGGTGTGCGCCTGCGCCGAATAGGGCACGGTGACGATGACGATGTCCTGACCCTGCGCGGCATCGGCATTGGCGGCGGCGGCGGTGGTGACGCCGTCGGCGGCGAGTTCATCGGCCACCACCTGTGCCTTTTCGGCGGTGCGCGAGCCGATGGTGACGGCATGGCCGGCCTTGGCCAGGCGGCGGGCGATGGCCTTGCCGAGGTGTCCGGTTCCGCCGATTACGCCGATTGCCGCCATGATATTGCCTCTCTATGCGATGTTGTCGTGTGGGGGGCGGCTTCGGGGTTGCGCCCTGCTGCCGGTTGCGGGCACTAGGCACAAAATGCGCGACAAGCCAAGTGCGGGGAGCTAATTTAGCACGACGATGCAGAATTCACGCACACTTACCGTCACGGCGTTGCCGGGGATGCCGATGTTCGCCGCCGGAATGGACGTGGCGGCCGCCATCGTCGCGGCGCCGGGGGGCGACTGTCTGGCGGATGGCGATGTCGTGGTGATCGCGCAGAAGATCGTTTCCAAGGCCGAAGGCCGGACGGTGGCGCTGGCTGGGGTGGTGCCGGGGGCGGAAGCGCTTGAAATTGCGGTGGGGACGGCGCGGCCGGCGGCGATGGCGCAACTGATCCTGGACGAATCGAGCGGCATCCTGCGGGCGACCCCGGCGGCGGTGATCGCGCGGCACCGGACCGGGCACGTGCTGGCGAATGCGGGGATCGATGCCTCGAATGTGGCCGGCGGCGAGGCGGGGACGGTGCTGTTGTGGCCGGTCGATCCCGATGCCAGCGCGCGGGCGATCCGCGCCGGGTTGCGGGCGCGGACCGGCGCGCGGGTGGGCGTGGTGATCGCCGATTCGATGGGGCGCGCGTGGCGGGTCGGCACGGTGGGGGCGGCGATCGGCTGTGCGGGGCTGGCGGTGCTGGAGGATCGGCGCGGCAAGGCGCAGGATCTTTACGGGCGCACCTTGCAGGCAACGGTGATCGCGGTGGCCGATGCGATCGCCGGCATGGCGGTGCTGGCAATGGGCGAGGGCGCCGAGGGCACGCCGGTGGCGGTGGTGCGCGGTGCCGGGCACTGGGTGAGCGAGGATGACGGGCCGGGCGCGGTGGCGGGCCTGCGGCCGGTGGCGGAGGACATGTTCCGGTGAGTTCTGGCGGTCACATTCTGGCGCTTTCGGGCGGGGTTGGCGGGGCCAAGCTGGCGGCGGGGCTGGCGGCGGTGCTGCCGCCCGAACGCCTGACCATCGCGGTGAACACCGGCGACGATTTCGAGCATCTGGGGCTGACGGTGTGCCCCGATATGGACTCGGTGGTCTACGCGCTGGCGGGCTTGAACGACACGGCGCGCGGCTGGGGCGTGGCCGACGAGAGCTGGCAGATGATGGCGATGCTGCGACGGCTGGGCGGCGAGGACTGGTTCAACCTGGGCGATCGCGACCTTGCCATGCACTTGCAGCGCAGCGCGGGCTTGCGCGGGGGCGAGACGCTGTCCGCCGTGACCGCGCGGCTGGCGGGCGCGCTGGGGATCGGCGCGGGCGTGGTGCCGATGAGCGACGACGCGGTGCGCACGCAAGTGTTGACGGAAGGCGGCTGGCTGGACTTCCAGCGCTATTTCGTGGGCGAACAGTGCCGGCCGGTGGTGAGCGGGTTTCGCTTTCAGGGGGCGGAGACGGCGCGGATGGCGCCGGGGCTGGCGGCGGCGCTGGCGCGTGACGATCTGGCGGCGGTGGTGCTGTGCCCGTCGAACCCGTATCTTTCGGTCGATCCGATGCTGGCGGTGCCGGGCGTGCGCGACGCGCTGCTGGCGTGCCGCGCCCCGCGAATCGCGGTGTCGCCGCTGATCGGCGGGCAGGCGGTGAAAGGGCCATTGGCCAAGCTGATCGGCGAGATTGCGCCGGGCGGTGGGGGCAACGCGCTCATTGCAAACCATTACGGGGCGCTGCTGACCCATCTGGTGATAGACCGCAGTGACGATGACGACGCGGAAGCATTGCGAAGGTGCGGGCTTTCGGTCACCGTGACGGCGACCCTGATGCGCGAACCCGCGGATCGGGAGCGGCTGGCGCGCGAGGTGCTGGCTGCAATCGGGATGGAATGATGACGGCGCAGAATCGGGAATTGACGCAGCGGTTGTTGACGATGCCGCTGGACGACCTGATGGC
>JAGWVC010000153.1 GCA_018971065.1 Sphingomonadales bacterium
CGGTGCCGCCGAAGTCCATCACGCACAGGTTGGTGACGATCAGCCGCAGGTTCACATCGCGGAAGTTGCCGCCGGCCTGGCGCTTCGCCGGATTGTAGCCCACACCCGAAATCATGTCGACTTCACCCGGCACGAACACGCGCGGCCCGTGCGCCGGGAAGAAGAACGAGTTGGCGTGGTGGATGGTGTTGCCGGGAAAACCGCGCACGCCCAGCATCTGCGTCTTGGGCTGGCGATAGGTGCCGCCCATGTACGAGAGGTTGATCTGCCCGAAGCGGTCGAGCTGCGTGGGCGTGACCATCGCGTGGCGGCGGCCGGTCCACACTGCTGCGTCGAAGAAGCGCGAGAACGGCAGGTGGCCGGCGGGCTTGCGATCGTCATAGGCGCGGGGGCCGATCGGCACCGGCTGCTCGACAAGATAGGCCTCGCCGTCGGTCATCATCAGTTCGGGGCTGTGGCTGAGCCTGGCCAGTCCGGCAGCAAGGCGCGGGACCGGGCCGACGCCGGTGGCGACGATCTCGCCGTTGTCCCGGAACGCTTCCGAGCAGGCGACGATGCACAGTTCTGCCAGAGTGGCGTTGCTGGTGGGTTCGCTCATCAGAAAATCGGCAGCGGGAGAGCCGCTACCGCCTCCTTTCCGCCGTGGTTTGCAAGATATTCGGCTTCGGACGCGCCGATGAAACGGTCGCTGACCGCAGCCCAGTCGCCGGGATCGCGCGCGGCATCGACGTAGGCCTTGAACGCCTTCATGTCCCAGCCATAGTGCGGCGGCATCGAGCTGGGATGCGCGCCGCACGGCATCTCGACCACGCCCGAGACATAGCAGCGCTCGAACAGGTTGTGCCGGGCATCGTCCGGGTAGTGGTCCTCGATGCGATCGACCAGTTCTTCGCAGCTTACATAGGCCTTGTCGGCGGCGCGGGCGAACCACTCGTCGTAATAGACATCGGGGCCGAAGAGCTGGACGTTGCCGCGCCAGTCGCTGCGGTTCACATGCAACAACGCCGCGTCGAGCTTGAGCGCGGGCATGGCAACCAGCGTCTCGCCGTCTGTGTAAGGCGACTGCACGGTTTTCAGCCCGCCCAGTTCGGCAAGATCGGTGCCAAGGCCGACGCGGGTGGGCAGGAACGGCAGGCGGAACGCGGCGGCCTTCAGGCCCCACTGGAACATGCCCTCGTCGAGTTCGAGCACCTCGATGGCGCCGGCTTCGCGGGCCTTGCGGAACCACGGTTCGAGCGGGATCGCGTCAAGCGACACGAACGCGAACACCAGCTTCTTCACCTTGCCGGCCGCGCAGAGCATGCCGACATCGGCGCCGCCGTAGGCGACGATGGTGAGGTCCTTGAGGTCGGAGCGCAGAATCTCGCGCACCAGCGCCATCGGCTTGCGCCGTGGCCCCCAGCCGCCGATGCCCAGCGTCATGCCGTCGGACAACTGCGCGACGATTTCGCGCGCGCTCATCCGCTTGTCGAGTTGTGGGGCTGTCATCCGCCTACTCCGCCGCCTGCGCTGGTTGCGCGTCCTTGAGGGCTTTCTGCCAGGCCCATTCGTGGCCCCAGACGCTGATGCCGGTGTGGCAGGTCACTGCCCAGCTTGCCGGATCGATCACCAGGCTGTCGCAGCCGATCTCGAGGTCGAACCCGCTGGGCGTCCGCACATAGAAGCCGACCGTTTCGTCGTTGAAATGCTGCCCGATCGTCGCGCTTTCGACATGGCCGAGCGCCTTCATGCGGTCGTGCGCCTTGCCGACTTCGACGAGGCTGGGCAGTTCGAGCATGACATGAACGCAGCCCGAGGGTGGTAGCGGGCCTTCGCCCAGTGCCAGCGAGTGATGGCGGCCGTTGTCGGCATGAAGGAAGGCAAAGCCCATGCCGGGATCGGCCGGCGGCCCGCCGTTGAAGTAGAAGCGCGGCATGTCGGTTTCGTGGAAGCCGACGACATCGCGATAGAAGCGCACCGAGGCGTCGAAATCGGGCGCGCAGAACACCGCGTGGCCCATGCCCATGCTGCCGGTGACGAAACCCGGCACCCCGATCGGCGAGACGAATGGCGCATCGCTGCGGCTGTCGCCGTGGAAGAATTCGAGCCCGTTGCCGGCGGGATCGGTGGTGCGGAAGAACGCGCTGACGCCGCGTTCCGCCGCCTCAACCATCGAACCTTCGTACACCGCCTGCCCGGCGGTGGCGATCCGTTCGCGCAAGGCCACCAGCGCATCCGCGTCAGCCACCTCGTAGGCGGCGGCGAGCAGACGCTCCCGCGCGGCCGGTTCGATGCGGAAGCGGAACACGCGGTCATCCACACGGTAGAGCCGGGCACCGTCGCCGGCGCTGCCGGCAGGCATCGCGCCCACCAGTCGGGTGAGGAATTCATGCCATTCCTGTGGTTGGGCGGTTGCCACGACCAGATAGCCGAGCGCCTTGATGGGCATGGCCGAAATCACTCCCTTACGAGGTCGAGGAAGTACGGCCGTTCGCCGCCCCCATCGACATTGATGCGTGCGCCGCTGACCCAGGCGGCAAGATCCGAACACAGCCACAGCACCGCGCCGGCGAGGTCATCACCGGTGCCCATGCGCTGCAGCGGCATCGAGCGACCGACCGCGGCCTGCGCCCCGGCATCGCCGTAGGTCAGCCCGGCGGTTTCGGTCTGCATGAGCCCGGCGATGATGGCGTTGACGCGAATGCCGGCCGGCCCCCACTCCTGCGCCAGCGACTGGGTGAGATTGAGCAGCCCGGCCTTCGCGGCGCCATAGGCGGCGGTGCCCGGCGAGGGCCGGATGCCCGAGACGCTGGCGATGTTGACGATGCTGCCACCGCCCGATGCCACCATCGGCGCATGGGCCGCCTGGGCCATGTACATCGCCGCATGAAGGTTGAGCTGGAGGATCGAATCGAAAAACCGGGCGCTGGCGGTGGCCGCATCCGCCTGGGGCGATCCGCCGGCGTTGTTGACCAGATAGTCGAGCCGGCCATGCCGGGCGGCGACGCCGGCCACGAAGGCCTTGGCCTGCTGGGCATCGCGAATGTCGGCGGCGTGAAATTCCACGCCTTCGGGAAGCGATTCGGGCGCGTTGCGACCGCACACCGCCACGGCGCAACCCCGTTCCGCGAGGCGCGTCGCCACGACCCGGCCAAGCCCGCGCGTGCCCCCGGTGACGATGGCCACGCGACCGTTGAAATCGAGGCTGCCAAGCGGCGGCAACGGCGTTTCTCCCCTTCATGGATGTTGGGCGATATGCTTGCCCAACCAGATTCGAAATTGCCTATATCGAAAGGTAGAATGCTTTTCAATTGACGATTTGCGTAACACATGGCAAAAATTATTGCGAAGGTTACGCCGGGGTGCCGGTTTTGATTCGAACAGGGGAGAAGACCCAGATGGCCAGCGCAGCGCTTTCCCGCGACGATTCCGTGCCGACGCCGGAGGCGTTGATTGCCCGGGCCCGCGCGATGATTCCGACTTTGCGTTCGCGCGCCGCGCGTTGCGTGGCCGAGCGCGACGTGCCGGCGGAGTCGATCGCCGAATTCCGTGAGGCGGGGTTCTTCCGCATTCTCCAGCCCCGGCGCTGGGGTGGCTATGAAATGCATCCGAACGTGTTCTTCGAGGTGCAGAAGGCGTTGGCCGAAGGGTGCATGTCCACCGGCTGGATGTTCGGCGTGGTTGGCTGCCATCCTTACGAACTTGCGCTGTTCCACGACCGTGCACAGCAGGAAGTCTGGGGCGAGGACGGCGCGGTGCTCGCGTCCTCGTCGTACCAGCCGGTCGGCAAGGTCACGCATGTCGAGGGCGGCTATCGTCTTTCGGGCCGCTGGGGTTTCTCCACCGGCTCGGTCCATTGCGACTGGGTGGTGCTGGGGGCGATGGTGCCGCCGAAGCGCGAGGGCGATGCGCCGGACATGCGCGCCTTCCTGCTGCCGCGCCACGACTACACGATCGACCGCGATGCCTGGCACGTGTTCGGCCTGCAGGGTACCGGCAGTCACGACATCATCGTTGATGACGTGTTCGTGCCCGATTACCGCACGCATCGCGCGATCGACGGCTTCCTGTGCACCAATCCGGGCCAGCAGGAAAATGACGCGCCGCTGTTCACGCTACCCTGGGCGCAGGTGTTCGTCCGCTCGGTGTCTACCGCTGCCTTCGGCGGCGCGCGCGCGGCGCTGAATGCCGCGATCGAGATCATGCAGAGCCGGGTTTCGACCAACACCGGCAAGGCGGCGAAGGCCGATCCGTTCCTGCACGCCGCGATCGCCCGGGCGCACGCGCAGATCCTGGAGATGGAGACGACGCTGCGGCTGACCTTCGACGAACTGATGGGCCATGCCGAGCGGGGCACGCCGATCCCGATCGAGAAGCGGGCACTGTTCGCCTACAACTCGTCCACGGTGGTCCGCCGGCTGGCCGACATGGCCGACGACATGATGCAACTGCTCGGTGGCCGCGCCATTTACATGTCGAGCCCGATCATCCAGCCTTGGCTCGATCTCAACGCCGGCCGCGCGCACGTCGCCAACGATCCGGCGAACCGCACCGCCGACCTGATCGGTACGATGCTGGGCGAGGCGCCCGCCAACACCTTCCTGTGAGCGCTGCCATGACCGAACTGCGCGAAGCCACCTATCACGTCGCCGGCGGGTACGACATCCACATCAAGGAGGCCGGTTCCGGGCCGGCCGTGGTGTTTTTGCACGGCAGCGGGCCGGGCGCCTCGGGCGCGTCGAACTTCCGCCAGAACATCGCGGCGTTCGTGGCCGCCGGCTATCGTGTCGTGCTGCCCGACCTGATCGGGTATGGCGCCTCGTCGAAGCCGGAAGGTATCGATTACACGCTGCAACTGTTCACCGACACCGTCCACGATGCGTTGCGCCAGCATGGGGTGGAGCGCGCGCATCTGGTCGGCAATTCGCTGGGCGGCGGCATCGCCATCCAGATGACGCTCGATCATGCCGGCTTCGCTGATCGGCTGGTGCTGATGGCGCCGGGCTGCGTCGAGGAGCAGGCTGACTATTTCCACATGCCCGGCATCGCCAAGATGGTCTCGGGCTTCGGCGGCCCCGATTTCAACCTGGCCGAGCAGAAGCGGCTGGTGTCGAACCTTGTGCATCCCGATTTCGTGGCCCGCATTCCCGATGCCCTGGTGGAGGAACGCTTCGCCGTCGCCCGTACCCAGCCCAAGGACGTGCTGGCGCGGATGCGGACGCCGAACCTTGCGCCACGGCTCGGCGAACTGGCCGTGCCGATCCTGGTGCTGTGGGGCCGCGATGACGAATTCTGCCCGGAAAGCGGCGCGCGGCACTTCGTCGAACGCTGCGCCGACGCGCGCTGCATGAC
>JAGWVC010000061.1 GCA_018971065.1 Sphingomonadales bacterium
GTGGACGTGCTGCACCTGAACATCGGCTTCACCGCGACGCCGGCGATGGCGCGGCTGGGGATGCCGGTGGACCTGGCCGAGCCGCCCGAGACGGTGGCGCGCGAGGGGCTGGAGAACATTGCCAACGGGCCGGTGTGGATTGTTTCGACGCCGGGCAACGTCGAGCGGGCGCGGATGATCAACGGCGTGGACAACCGTGCCGAGACGGTGATGGCGCACGCGATCGTGCCGCGCGACCAGACCGCGAAATCGGCACTGGAGCAGGCGGAACTGGCCAAGGGCGGTTGACCGGCCGGGCGCAGGCGCGATGAAAGCAGACGGCCGGGGAGCGATCCCCGGCCGTTGTGCGTTGGTCGGCCTGTTGGCCGTGTGGGCGTGGCAACGCCCGTTGCCGCGTTCACCGTGGCGATCAGGCGATTTCGCCGATTTCGGTGCCGACGTCGTAGGTTTCGCCGGCGGCGGCCTTGATCGTCAGCGTGCCGGCGGCGGGGGCTTCGATGTCGCGGGCGGTCTTGTCGGTTTCGAGGACGTAGATCACGTCGCCGACCGCGACGGTGGCGCCATCGGCGACCTTCCATTCGGCGAGCGTGCCTTCGACCATCGACATTTCGAGCTTGGGAATGGTGAGGGTGGTGGACATGGGCTTGGTTCCTTGAACGGGGTTACTTGACGATGGAGCGGACCTGCGCGGCGATCGACGGGGCCATCGGCACCTGGCTGAATTCGATCGCGTTCGAATAGGCGATCGGCGCGTAGGCGGCACCCAGGCGCTTGGCCGGAGCCTTGAGCTGGCCCCACAGTTCGTCGTTGATGGTCGAGCAGATTTCGGCGCCGAGGCCGCAGAATTCGACCGCCGCGTGGACGACGAGGGCGCGGCCGGTCTTCTTCACCGATTCGAGCACGCGGTGGTAGTCGATCGGCACGAGGCTGCGCAGGTCGAGCACTTCGGCGTTGATGCCTTCCTTGGCCAGTTCCTCGGCGGCGGCGAGCGCCTGATGCAGCATCCAGCCGTAGGAGATCAGCGTGATGTCGCTGCCCTCGCGCACGGTCTTGGCGACGCCGAGCGGGATGCGATAGTCGCCGGTCGGCACTTCGGCCTTCTGGGTGTAGAGCAGCATCATCGATTCCAGAACGACGACCGGATCGGGATCGTTGATTGCCGAGAGCAGCAGGCCCTTGGCGTCCACCGGGTTCGAGGCATAGACGACCTTGATGCCCGGGGCGTGCGTGAGCCAGGTTTCGAGGCTCTGCGAGTGCTGCGCGCCGAAGCCGCCCATGCCGCCGCCGAGCTGCATGCGGATGGTCATCGGCGCGTGGGTGGCGCCGCCCGACATGTAGCGCTGCTTGGCGGCGTGGTTGGCGACCTGATCGAGGCAGACGCCGAGGAAATCGACGAACATGATTTCCGCGATCGGGTTCATGCCGGCGATCGACGCGCCGAGCGCGGCGCCGATGATCGCGGTTTCGGCGATCGGCGTGGGGCGGACGCGGTTCTTGCCGTACTTGGTCTGCAGGCCCTTGTTGGTGGCGAACACGCCGCCGTGCGGATCGCCGACGTCCTCACCCAGGATGAACACCTCGGGGTTGGCTTCCATGGCGATCGACTGCGCGGACAGCACCGCCTGCATCATCGACATCGTCTCGGTGGGGCCTTCGAAGGCACCCTCGGCGGCGCGGACCGGGTAGTGGCCGCGCTGGGGGACGCAATCGACGTCGGCGAACACGTCCACGACGGTTTCGCTGGCCGGGGTGACCGGGCTGGCCATCGCGCGCTCGATCGCGTCATCGACTTCGGCCTTGGCGGCGGCTTCGAGCGCGGCAAGCTCTTCCTCGGTGGCGATGCCGGTTTCGATCAGCAGCGCGCGGGTCTTCTCGATCGGGGTGCGGGCCTTGGCGGCGGCGAGCACGTCCTTGGCGGCGTTGTAGTTCTCACCCACGCCGGCGTGGGGGCCCATGCGGTAGGTCAGCGCCTCGACGAAGACGGGGCCGTTGCCGGCGCGGACGTATTCGATGACGTCCTTCATGCCGGCATGGAACGCGACGGGGTCGTTGCCGTCAAGCTGGACGCCACGGAAGCCCAGCGCTTCGGCGCGGCCGTAGAAGTTGGGGCTGGCGGTATAGTCCGGGATCGGCGTGTATTCGCCCCACTGGTTGTTCTGGCACATGAAGATGACCGGCAGCTTCCATGCGCCGGCAAGGTTCATCGCCTCATGCACCGCGCCGATCGAGGTGGCGCCGTCGCCGAAGTTGACGATGGTGACGCGATCCTCGCCGCGTTCCTTGGCCGAGATGGCGAGGCCGTTGGCGATGGGGGCGCCGGCGCCGACGATCGCGGTGGTGACCATCGAGCCGGACTTGGGGTCGGAGATGTGGGGCGAACCGCCCTTGCCCTTGTTGACGCCGTCCTGCCGGCCCAGCGCTTCGGCGAACATGCCGTACAGGTCCACGCCCTTGGCGACCTGGTCGTGGATGCCGCGATAGGTGGTGACCATGTAGTCCCGCGCGGTGATGAGCTGCGAGATGGTGGCGGGGATGCATTCCTGCCCGGTCATCGGCCAGTAGGTGAACATGAACTTGCCCGCCGACAGCCCGGCCTGGATCGCCTTGTCCACCGCGCGGATGCGGGACATCTGGCCGTAGATTGCCTTCAGGACTTCAGGTTCGATACCAAGATTGTTGTTCGCCATTGAATGGACCTCCTCGAAGTCTGGGTGCGGCAACGCGTTGTGCCGGTCGATGCGCGGTTTGAAACCCGAATAGTGCAATTCCGCCGCCGATCCAGCGCTATTGCCGGTCAGGATTTCGCCGTGGCGATGCGCGGGTCGGTATCAGCCCCGCGGCGGGGCGCCGGGCACCGGGATCAGGCCATAGGGCTGGGGTTCGCTGGCCCAGCGTTCCTTGCCGTCCTGGCGGATTTCGGCGATGCGATCCCAATAGGCATCGGTTTTCGCGCGGTAATGGGTGTCGTAATCGGGCGAGGTGCGCATTTCGAGGAATTCGACGCCGTCTTTGCCGGGCTTGACCGTGTAGGGCGCGCCGCCGGGGATGAACACGCCATCGCCCTTGCCCAGCGTTTCGGTGCCGACCTGCATCGAGCCGGCGATGACGAGGTAGTAGCAATCCTTGTCGTGGCTGTGCAGCGGCAGGGGAAAGCCGCTCTTGAACCAGGCGTAGGACACGCTGAGGTTGGGCCGGCTGAACAGGGTGTGCGCGGCGGCGCCGCCGGTGTTGGACCCGGCGAACAGGGCAAGGCCGCGCACGATGGCGGGGTGTTCGGCGAAATCGGGATCATCGGCGCCGCGCCGCTTGCGGCCCGTGTGCGGGTGGCCTTCGCCGGCGCGGGTGAAGACATAGCCGTTGGCGGTGGCGTCGCCGCGCAGCAGTTCGGCGTTGTCGGCATCCCAGTCCATGTCGTTCTCCATCAGGTGAGGCCGTAGAAGCGCAGGGCGTTGTCGCGGACGATCGGGCGGATTTCGTCTTCCGAAAGGCCTTCGAACTGCCAGGCGAGGGTGGCGCGGGAATCGGGCCAGGTCGATTCGGAATGCGGATAGTCGGTGGACCACATCATGTTGCGGCCGCCGGGCAGGGCGCGGTTGCGGATGCCCTCGCGGTCGCGGATGAACGAGGTGTAGATGTTGCGGTCGAAGTATTCGGACGGCCGCCGCGCCAGTTCCAGTTTCAGCCAGTGGCGCTGGTTGTCGTAGATCGCGTCCATGTATTCGGCCACGAACGCCACCCAGCCCGAGCCGCTTTCGATGGCGCCGAAGCGCAGGTCCGGAAATCGGTCGAACACGCCGCCGAACAGCAGGATGGCGAGCGGCTCGGCCATGCACAGCTTGCTCATCACCATGTTGGGCAGGAACTTGAACTGGCCGGGGCGGGCGCTGCGGGCGCCGAGGTGGATGGTGACCGCCATGTCGTGATCGACGCAGGCCTTCCAGAACGGGTCGAACGCGGGATCGTCGTATTGCAGCGGGCCGTCGGGGTCGCCGGTGAGCGCCAGCACTTGTGCGCCGAAGCCGCCGGTGGTGACGGGGCCGGATTGCGGAAACGCCGGGATGTTGACCGCGCGCAGGCCGCGCGCGGCGGCGTCGCGGACCATCGCGGTGGAATGGGCGATGTCCTGCATCGGCAGGTAGGCGGCGCCGACGAGGCGATCGGGCGCGAAGGCGCAGAAATCGGCGAGCCAGCGGTTGTAGGCGTCGAAGCTGGCGAGGTAGAGATCGTTGTCGGCGGTGCCGAGCGGGCCGCCGCCGTAGAGGACGGCGAGGCGGACGCCGTCGGTGTCCATGTCGGCGAGGCGTTCGGCGGGCTGCCAGTTGCCGGGGCGGAGGTGATCGCGGGTGCCGCTGGTGCGGAATTCGCGGCCCTGGCCCGAGGTGGCCGATTGCAGGTTCAGCGGCTTGCGCGTGCCTTCGAACACCAGCCAGTCATGCGCCTCGCCCGGGGTGGCGGCTTCCCAGCGCGGGGCGCGGGCGGCGTAGGCGCGCGGCAGGTAATCCTGCCAGAACATCGGCGCGGGGTTCACGTGCGCGTCGGCGTCGATCAGCTCGAAAGGGCTGTGCGGCATCGCTGGTCTCTCCCGGATCGTTGCGGGCATTGTTGACCAGCGCGGCGCCAATGGGAAGGTGCGGCGCGCAGTTGCGTATATGCGGAATTGGTCAGGCGTTGAACGGGGCGATGCCGCAGGCGGCGGCGTATTCGGCGCGCAGGCGGGCGACGAGATCGGCCACCGGCGGGGCGTCGTCGATCAGGCCGATGCCCTGGCCGGCGCTCCAGATGTCGCGCCACGGGGTCTTGCCCGCCGGCAGGTGATCGGTGTTGTGGCGCGGCGGGGTGGGGCCGAGGGCGTCGGGATCGAGGCCGATGTCGCGCAGGCTTGCCTTCAGCCAGCTTGCCGGCATTCCGTTGACGGAGGCGGTGTAGATCACGTCGGGCGCGCCGCCTTCGAGCAGCATGGCCTTGTAGGCGGCCGGCGCGGCGCTTTCTGCGGTGGCGATGAAGCGGGTGCCGACATAGGCCAGATCGGCGCCGAGCATTTCGGCGGCGCGGACG
This sequence comes from Sphingomonadales bacterium, assembly GCA_018971065.1. The sequence goes on from JAGWVC010000061.1 coordinate 5,056, forward strand.
ACGGCGCCGGTGGAGACCGCGCCGGCCAGCGCGATCACGCCGCTGAACATGGCGCGCACCTGCGGGATGAAGGTGAGGTGGGTGATGGTGCCGGCGTGGCCGCCGCCGCCCGCGCCGATGCAGACGATGCCGTCCACCCCGGCCTGCGCCGCCTTTTCGGCGAAGCGGATGGTGGTGGCGTCGTGGAAGTGGAGGATGCCGGCGTCCTGCACCAGCGGCGCATTGGCGGTGGGGTTGCCCACCGAGGTGACGATGATGGCGACGCCGTAGCGTTTGCACAGCGCGATCTGGGCGCGGAAATCGTCGGCAGACTGGTTGGGCGAGATGTTGACCGCGAGCGGGCCGATCAGCGCGCCGGGGTGGGCATCGGCGTGGCGGGCGAGGGCCTGGGTGACGGTCTGGAGTTCGTGTTCCAGCTCCGCATCGTCACGGCAGTGGTTGCGGGTGAGCGAGCCGATGACGCCGGCGCGGCAGCAGGCGATGGCAAGATCGGCGCGGCTGACGAGGAACATCGGCGCGGCCATGACCGGCAGGACGAGGCGCGAGGCGAGGGTGGTGGGCAGGGGCATGATTCACGCAATATCGCTTGTCGATATTGCGTAGCAAGGGACTCCGTCAGTTCAACGTTGCCGCGATCAGCGGCAACACTTTGTGGAGGGTGAGGTCAGGCGTAACGACCTGTGGGTGGGAGTTTGGGGGTTAGGTCAACCTCATGTTGACAATATGTTTGAGTTGTCGTCACCCTCGTATTCACTCAATGCTCAATGAGGGTCTGCGTGGAAATCTATTGGAATCAATTTGATTGGCAAAATTTTTGCACGCTGGCTGCTGGGGGCATGGCTGTTGCAAGCGCGCTTTATGTCGGACTTCGTCAAGCAAAAATCGCGGAAAATCAGTTAAAAATCTTATCAAAACAAACAAATACAACACTTCTTGGGGTAAAGATTGAATTATTTGAAAGAAGATACAGAATTTTTGACGATGTAAGGGAGTTGTTGTTGCAGACAGTGCAACACGCTTGCGAACCTGATTCAGAGGTTGTGCGAAAATTTATTGTCTCTATGCATGAATCCCAATTTCATTTTAAACCGCATGTGCGCGCTTTTCTCGGAGAAATTTGGGATGACTGCTGTAAATATTTTGCGGCTAGAAACGAAATGACGGTAAACTACGCAAGAAGTGGCGAATACGGCGCGGATTTAATAAAAATTTCGTCTGATCTTTTTCTGAAAATTGCACGATACCTAGAGGATTTGCCAAACATATTCGGGGATGAGTTGCGTTTAACCGATGATTGAAAGGCGTTGAAGTCCGCCCCTACCTCCCCCGCAACCGTTCCCGCCCCAGCATCCCCACGCTGGTAACCCCCATCAGCCGCATGCCGCGCTCGATTTCGTCCTTGAGCAGGCCGACGGCGCGTTCGACGCCTTGCTGGCCGGCGGCGGCGAGGGCGTAGAGGTACAACCGGCCGCCGCTGGCGCAGGTGGCGCCCTGGGCCAAGGCCTTCAGCACATGGGTGCCGCGGCGGACGCCGCCGTCGCAGATGATCTCGATTTTTCCGCCGACGGCATCGACGATTTCGGGGAGGGCGTCGAACGGGCTGCGCGAGCCGTCGAGCTGGCGGCCGCCGTGGTTGCTGACCATGATCGCGTCGGCGCCGATTTCCACCGCGCGCCGGGCGTCGGCGACGCTCATCACGCCCTTGAGCGCGAAGGTGCCGCCCCAGTCGTTCCTGATCTGCTCTGCCGTCTGCCAGGTCATCGAGGTGTCGAGCATGGTGTTGAAGTAGCCGGCGATCGAGACCGCCTCGCCGGTGCCTTCGGCGACGTGGGTGTCGAGGTTGGGCAGGGCGAACTTCTCGCGGAACACGTAGTCGAGCGCCCAGCGGGGTTTGAGCGCATAGGACAGCGCCGACGAGGGCGTGAATTTCGGCGGGCTGGTGAAGCCGGAGCGGGCGCAGCGTTCGCGCTTGCCGCTGACGATGGTGTCCACCGTCAGCGCGATGGCGTCGAACTTCGCCGCCTTGCAGCGCTGGATCATGCTGGCGTTGAGGCCCTTGTCCTTGTGGACGTAGAGCTGGAACATCTTCGGGCTGGCTACCAGTGCGCCGACTTCCTCGATCGAGACGGTGGCGAGGCTGGAGATGCCGAACCACAGGCCGAACTTTTCGGCGGCGCGGGCGACGGCGCGTTCGCCCTGCCAGTGGAACACACGTTGCAGCGCGGTGGGCGAGAGGATCAGCGGTAGTGCGCTTCTGCGGCCCATGACGGTGACGCTGGTGTCGATGTGTTCGACCCCGGCGAGGACGTCGGGGACGAGATCGACATCGTTGTAGGCGGCGGTGTTGCGCGCCTTGGTCAGCTCATCGTCGGCGGCGCCGTCGATATAGTCGAACACCGGCCAGGGCAGGCGGCGGCGGGCGAGTTCGCGGAAATCGGCGATGTTGTGGCAATCGGTGAGGCGCATGCGTTTGCGGTAGCGCGGAACGGGCATCGTTGCTACTTGGCAGATGCACCAGGGGGCCGGGCAGCCGCGTCGCGCTTTGCGCGCCGAGGAAAGTCCGGGCTCCATGAAACAAGGGTGGCGGGTAACGCCCGCCGTGTTCGCGCAAGCGGGCATAGGGAAAGTGCCACAGAGAGCAGACCGCCAAATCCCTTTCGGGGGAAGGCAAGGGTGAAAGGGTGCGGCAAGAGCGCACCGCGCGACCGGTAACGGAAGCGGCATGGCAAACCCCACCCGGAGCAAGACCGAATAGGGGCGGCGCGTTCTTCGGAACAGGGCGGTTTCGGCCCAGTCGCCCGGGTTGGTCGCTGGAGCGGCATGGCAACATGTCGCCGAGAGGAATGGCTGCCACGGCCGATACGGTGCGCTTTTCGCATACCGTCGGCGGTACAGAACCCGGCTTACAGGCCCCCTGGTGTATTCGGCGTCCGGAAAAAGCCGCGCGCCGCGTCATGCGCGGTGGGCGCGATCAGGCGGGCGTGGTGCTGGTGGTGATGCCGTTCGCGTCGGCGCGGGCGGTGATCAGCCAGCGGTCGCCGCCTTCGAGGCCGAGCGCGGTGAGCACGCCCGAGGCATAGGCACCGGTATCGATGCCGATGCGGTTGGCGCGCAGTTCCGGCGCTTCCATGATGGTGTGGCCGTGGACGACGACGGCGCCGTGCGAACCGGTGTGGCTGAGAAACGGCTCGCGAATCCAGCGCATGTCGCCGCCCTTCTGCCGGTCGAATTCGACGCCGGGCAGGATGCCGGCATGGACGAACAGATAATCGCCCAGCCGCACCTGATCCTCGAACCCGCGCACGAACTTGCGGATGTCGGGTGTGATCGCGGCCTTGGCGAGATCGTGCAGTTCGGTCCATTCGGCCGCGTCATAGGCGGCGGCGTCGATGCCGAAGCTGATCAGCGTTTCGCGGCCGCCGGCGCGGTCGAAATGCTTGAGCGCCTCCAGCTTGTCGAACGCGGCGAGCATCATCTCCTCGTGGTTGCCGAGCAGGATGCGGACCGGGCGGAATTTCTGCCATTCGCGCGCGATGTGCAGCACGCCGAGGCTGTCCGGCCCGCGATCGACCAGATCGCCCAGCAGGATGACGGTGGAATCGGCTTTCGCGCGCGCGGCGTTGTCATGCTCGATCGCTTCGGCGAGCGCCTCGAACAGGTCGCTGCGGCCGTGAATGTCGCCGACGGCATAGGCGCGGGTGCCGGGCGGCATCAGCGCCGGGGGCGTCGGTTCGGCGGTGAACGGTCTGATCAGGGTACGCAGCCGGGAGAGCATGGCTGCGGCGGTAGGTGCGCGCGAGCGGGCGGTCAAGGACATGCTGCGGATGCGAAGGTTGCGATTGTGTCGTTTCAGGCCTTCGGGGCGTCGGTATGGGCGGGGGCGGGGAACCGGGGGACAGGCTGGCCGTTCCGCTTGCGGAGGAAGGGTCGCGTCGGCAGGTTGGCGCCGGTTTGAAGGAGCTTCCCGTGGTCCGCTATCTGCATACGATGATTCGCGTTACCGACCCCGAGGCGACGATCGCGTTTTTCGCGCTGATCGGGCTGAAGGAAGTGCGGCGTTTCGATAGCGAGGCGGGGCGGTTCACGCTGATCTTCCTGGCGCCGCCGGGGCAGGAGGACGCGCAGGTGGAGCTCACGTACAACTGGCCGGCGGAGGGCGAGGTGGGCGAATCCTATGGCGGCGGGCGCAATTTCGGGCACCTGGCCTATCGGGTGGACAATATTTACGAGACCTGCGCGGCGCTGCTGGCGGCGGGGCATGTCATTCACCGGCCGCCGCGTGACGGGCACATGGCGTTCGTGAAATCGCCCGACGGGATTTCGGTGGAATTGCTTCAGGATGGCGCGCTGGAACCGGTGGAGCCGTGGCTGTCGATGCCGAACACCGGGTCATGGTAGGCGGCGGGACGCGATCCTGAGCACGGCATAGCCCGTCAGCGCCGAGACCAGCGAGCCGCCGAGGATGCCGAGGCGGGCCTGGTCGGCCAGGTGCGGATCGCCGGGGAACGCCAGGTTGGCGATGAACAGGCTCATCGTGAAGCCGATGCCGGCGAGCAGGCTGACGCCCCAGAGGGCAAGCCCGTTGGCTGGCATGGAGGCGATGCCGGTGCGGCGCGCCAGCCAGACCGCGCCCAGCACCCCGCCCTGCTTGCCGAGCACCAGCCCGGCGCCCACCGCGAACGCCAGCACGCCGAAGCTGCCGGCCGCCAGCGGTACGCCGGCGCTGGCCAGGCCGAACAGCGGGACGATGGCGTAGCTGCACCACGGGGCAAGCGCGTGCTCGATGCGCAGCAGCAGCGAATCGCCGGGGGAGCGGGGCCGCAGCGGGACGGTCAGCGCGGCGAGGACGCCGGCGACGGTGGCGTGGATGCCCGAGTGCAGCACGCAGAACCAGAGCAGGAGGGCGCCGCCCAGGTAGGGCCAGGCGCGCGCGCAACCGGCGCGGTTGAGGGCGACGAGGGCGGCGAGCGGCGCGGCGGCGGCGGCCAGCCAGGCGATGTGGAGGTCGCTGCCGTAGCACAGCGCGATGATGGCGACCGCGCCGAGATCATCGACCACGGCGATGCCGAGCAGCAACAAGCGCAGCGACGCGGGCAGGCCTGTTCCGGCCAACCCCAGTACGCCGAGCGCGAAGGCGATGTCGGTGGCGGCGGGGATCGCCCAGCCGCGCGCGAGGCCGGGGTGGCCGTGGGTGAGTGCGAGATAGACAAGCGCGGGGGCAGCCATGCCTAGCGCGGCCGCCAGCACCGGCAGGCGGCGCAGGCGCGGGTGCGCAAGGTCTCCGGCCAGGGCTTCGCGCTTGATCTCCAGCCCGACGGTGAAGAAGAACACCGCCATCAGCGCATCGTCGATCCAGTGCGCGGCGGTGGGGAGCGCCGCCAGCGGCGTCCACGGCAGGGGGTGATGCCACAGATCGTGCCAGCGGTGCGCCCAGGGCGAATTGGCGGCGACCATCGCCACGGCGGCGACCGCCATCAGCAGCAGGCCGGCGCCGGCTTCACCGTGGCAGCGGCGCAGGATGGCGCGTGCCAACCGGTTCGCGGTGTGGTGGCGACGGTTGCCGGGGGCTATCATGTTTGAAACAGTTCATTTAACTGTGGAAAACCATTGCCGCAGACATTTTGGCAATATACGTATTTGTGCGGGGATCTTCGACTGGGGGCTGTCGTGATTCGATTAGGCCAGCCATTGCTGGGCTCCATCGCCTGGGGCATCGATCTTGCCGCGCGCGAGCTGCTGCTGTTCGCGCTGTTCTGGTTCCTGATCGGCGCGATCGACGAACTGGCCATCGACCTGGCGTGGCTGTGGCAAAAGTTGCGCGGGCGGGCGCGCACTGCGCGGCTGAACGCGCCGCCGGCATCGCAACTGAGTGGCCGCATCGCCGTTTTCATCCCCGCTTGGAGCGAAGCCGAGGTTATCGGCACCACCATTGCCTGCCTGTTGCGTGCCTGGCCGCAACCCGAGCTGCGGGTCTACATCGGCTGCTATCGCAACGATACCCCGACGATCGCGGCGGCGATGGCGGCGGTGGGTGGCGACGTGCGGGTGCGGATCGTCATTGCCGACCGGCGCGGGCCGACCACCAAGGCCGATTGCCTGAACCGGCTGGACGCGGCCTTGCGCGAGGATGAGGCGCGGATGGGCGAGCGGTTTCGCGGGGTGGTGTTCCACGATGCCGAGGACATGGTGCATCGCCAGGCGCTGCCGGCGATCGATCGGGCGCTGGATTCGTGCGATTTCGTGCAGTTGCCGGTCCGGCCCGAGCCGGGGCCGGGCGGGCACTGGATTTCGGGGCACTATTGCGACGAATTTGCCGAAGCGCACGCCAAGGGCATGGTGGTGCGCGAGGCGCTGGGCGCGGCACTGCCGGCGGCGGGGGTGGGTTGTGGCATTGCCCGCGCCATGCTGGACCGGCTGATGGCGGCACGCGAGGCACAGGGCGGCAAAGGGCAGGGACCGGGCGGCCCGTTCGCGGCCGAGGCCTTGACCGAGGATTACGAGCTGGGCCTGCTGATCGCGCGGCTGGGCGGGCGCGGGCGGTTCCTGCGGTTGCGCGATGCCGACGGCAGCCTGGTGGCGACGCGGTCGTTGTTTCCCGACGAGCTGGACGCCGCGATCAGGCAGAAGACGCGCTGGATTCACGGCATTGCCCTGCAGGGCTGGGATCGGCTCGGGTGGGTGCGGCGGCCGGTGGATGTGTGGATGGCGCTGCGCGACCGGCGCGGACCGCTGACCGCGCTGGTGGTGGCCGCCGCCTACCTGCTGATGGTGCTGGAACTGCTGGCGATGGTGCTTCACGCAGGATCGGGGGTGCCGGCGGCGCCGACCAGTCCGGTGCTGCGGACGATGATGACCATCGGCTTCGCCAACCTGGGCTGGCGGGCGGCGATGCGGGCGGCGTTCACCGGCCGCGAATACGGCTGGCGCGAAGGGCTGCGCGCGGTGGTGCGGATACCGCTGGCCAACGTGATCCTGATCATCTCGGGGCGGCGGGCGTTCGCGGCGTACTTGCGCGCGCTGGCCGGGGCGCCGGTGGCATGGGACAAGACCCGCCATCGCCTGCACGCGGCAGGGCTGGCGGCGGCGGTGCGCGAGCCGGCTGCGCAACCGCTGGCGGCGGTGCCCGCCGGGGCAGTGGCGTGAGCGTGGCCGGCATGGACGGCCGGGGCGGGGCCCGCGTCCGCCGGCCGGGGCAACCGTTGCTGGCGATGGTGCTGGTGCTGGGGTGCTGGGTGGCGATGCGGGCGGTGACCTGGCAGCCGCTGGAGGAGCCGGGCGCGACGGCGGTGGCGCTGTCCGATGCCGGGATGCCGCGCCCGTTGCCGCCGTTGCCCCCGGCGATGGGCGGGCCGCTGCCGCGATCGTCGAACCGGGGCGGGCGGGTGTTCGGTCCGACCTGGCCGGCGGCTCCGGCAATGGCGCCCGAGTCGCCGGTCAGGCCGGGGCCGGTGGAACTGGCCCCGGCGCCGGGCGGGCAGGCGGTGGCTGCCGGCGACGCCGACGCGAATGTCGTCACGGTGGATGCGCCGCCGCGCCTGCGGCGCGTGGCCCATGCGCTGCTGTGGATGGCGGCGGTTTCCGATCTGCCGCTGCCGGCGGGAATGCCGTTTTCGACGCCGCTGCCGGTGCGCGGCCCGGCGACGGGGCGGTGGTCGGCCGATGGCTGGCTGCTGGTGCGGCCCGACGGTGCCGGATCGGCGCGGGCGGCGGGCTTGCCGGTCTATGGCGCCAGCCAGACGGGGGCGGTGCTGCGCTATCGACTGGGCAGCGGCGGGATTCGACCGCAGGCCTATCTGCGCGCGACGGCGGCGCTGGACAGTGGCGAGCGCGGGCTGGCGGCGGGGCTGTCGGTGCGGCCACTGGCGGCGGTGCCGGTGCGGGTGATGGCCGAGGCGCGGGTGGACCGGTTCGCGGGCGGGGGCGGGCACGCGCGCGCCGCAGTGCTGGCGGTGAGCGAGGTGCCGCCGGTGGCGTTGCCGGGCGGGCTGCGCAGTGAGGGCTATGTCCAGGGCGGCTATGTTGCGGGGGCGGCGGGCACCGGGTTCGTGGACGGGCAGTTCCGGCTGGACCGGCTGGTGGCGGGCGCGCCGCAGCGCGGCGAATTGCGCGCCGGCGCGGGTCTGTGGGGCGGGGCGCAGCGCGGTTCGGCCCGGCTGGACGTGGGGCCAAGCGCGACGATCGGGCTGGCGCAAGGGCCGGTGGCGGCGCGGCTGGCGTTCGACTGGCGGTTCCGCGTGGCCGGGAACGCGGCGCCGGCATCCGGACCGTCGCTGACGATTTCCGCAGGTTTTTGACGGGGGCGCGCGTTGACGGTTTTCGCGGGCGCGCTGCGGGGGTAGGCTTCCCGACATGGATGTCTATCTTCCCATCGCCAACCTATCGGTCAACGGCTTCGTCATCGTCCTGCTGGGCGGGCTGACCGGGCTGCTTTCGGGCATGTTCGGCGTGGGCGGCGGGTTCCTGACGACGCCGCTGCTGATCTTCTATGGCGTGCCGCCGACGGTGGCGGCGGCTTCGGCCGCCAGCCAGGTGACGGGCGCCAGCGTTTCGGGCGTGTTCGCGCACTCGCGGCGCGGCGGGGTCGATTACCAGATGGGCGGGGTGCTGGTGGCGGGCGGGGTGCTGGGCACCGGCATCGGTTCGCTGCTGTTCCGCTTTCTGGAGCATCTGGGGCAGATCGATACCGTCATCAACTTTCTCTACGTGATCCTGCTGGGCGGGATCGGCGGCCTGATGGCGCGCGAATCGATCCAGACACTGAAGGCGATGCGCGGCGGCGGGGCGCCACCGCCCCGCAAGCGGCGGCATCACCCGCTGGTGGCCAACCTGCCGCTGCGCTGGCGGTTCTATCGTTCGGGGCTGTACATCTCGCCGCTGGCGCCGCTGCTGCTGGGCATGGCGACGGGCATCCTGACGATGCTGATGGGCATCGGCGGCGGCTTCGTGCTGGTGCCCGCGATGCTCTACATCCTGGGGATGAGCGCGAACGTGGTGGTGGGCACGTCGCTGTTCCAGATCCTGTTCGTGACGATGGCGACAACGATGATGCACGCGCTGACCACCCACGCGGTGGACATCGTGCTGGCGCTGCTGCTGCTGCTGGGTTCGGTTTCGGGCGCGCAAGTGGGGGCGCAGTTCGCGCAGGCGGCCAGCCCGGTGCGGCTGCGGCTGGTGCTGGCGGTGATCGTGCTGCTGGTGGCGCTGCGCATGGCGATCGGGCTGACTTACCGGCCGGACGAGATCTTCACGGTCAATCCGCTGTGAGCGCGCTGCGGCGCCTGTTGCTGCTGGCGGGGCTGGTGCTGCTGACCGGCGCGCGCGATCCGATCCTGGTGCCCGATGTCTCGCAGCACCAGATCGAGGTGCGGCAGGGGTTCACCGGCACCGAACTGCTGCTGTTCGGGGCGATCCTCGATCCGGCGGGAACGCGCGCGGGCGGGGATTACGATATCGTCGTGGTGGTCGAAGGGCCGACCCAGCCGGTGGTGCTGCGCCAGAAGCGGCGGGTGGCGGGGGTGTGGATCAACGCCGACAGCACGACCTGGCGTTCGGTGCCCAGCTATTACGCGGTGGCATCGTCGCGACCGCTGGAGAAGATCGTCGATCCGCGCACGGCGGCGATTTATGAATTCGGGCTGGATTCGCTGCAATTGTCGCCGACCGGGGCGATCGATCCGGCCGCGCAGGAGCGGTTTTCGGGCGGGCTGGTCGATCTGATGCGCCGCCACGGGTTGTACAGCCAGGACGACAACGGCGTGACGCTGACCGGCCAGGTGCTGTACCGCGCGCGGATATTCCTGCCGTCGAGCGTGCAGGTGGGGACCTATACCGCCGAGACGTTCGCGGTGCGCAAGGGGCGGGTGGTGGCGTCGGCGCTGGCGCATGTCGAGGTGAAGAAGCTGGGGCTGGAGCGGGCGATCGCGCGGTTCGCGATTCACTATGCGTTCTTCTATGGCCTGATGGCGGTGACGGTCTCGGTGGCGATGGGTTGGCTGGCCGGGCGCCTGTTCGCGCTGGCATGACGGTCGATTGCGCGGGCGCGATTAGTTTGAAATTAAGGAACTTGGCCTAGTCCTGCGACCGCCTCGCAGCTGTGCGCGGCGAAGGGACACGCGCATCGGCATGACCGAATCGAGCATGAACAGCTTCGGCAGCGCCGAGCCGGCGCCCCCGGGGATGCTGGCCGGAATGGTGCCGAACATGCCGGCCGCCGAAGGCCATACCGGCGAGCCGCTGGGCATGATCCTGGAAATCGGCGGATCGGACAGCCGCGTGGCGTTCGACCGGCTGCGGCTGGAGCAATGCGCCGCCAGCGACCATCACAACGTGCGGCTGGCCGGGCAGGTGGGCAGCCTGGTGAAGATGCGGGTGGGCGATTCGTGGCTGATCGCCAGCGTGCGCAACCAGCGCCAGGACCCGCGCAATGCCGACATCATCGTCGCCAATATCGACTTCATGGGCGAGGGCGACATCGAGCGGCTGACCGGCAAGGTCCACAAGTTCCGTCGTGGCGTGACCAATTATCCGATGGCGGGGACGTTCATCTTCCCCTGCGCCGACAGCGACCTGCGCGAGGTGTTTGCCGGCGACCGGCGCAATTCGATCGAGGTGGGCACCGTCTATCCTACCGCCGACGTGCGCGCGTCGATTGCGATCGATCCGTTCCTGGGCAAGCATTTCGCGCTGCTGGGATCGACCGGCACCGGCAAATCGACCACGCTGGCGCTGATCCTGCACCGCATCTGCGCGGCGGCGCCGCAGGGCCATATCGTGATGATCGACCCGCACGGCGAATATGCGGCGTCGTTCCGCAGCAACGGGCTGATCCTGGACGTCAGCAACCTGCAGTTGCCGTACTGGATGATGAACTTCGAGGAGCACTGCGAGATCATGCTGCGCTCCACCGGCGATGATCGCCAGATGGACGCCGAGATCCTGGCCAAGTGCCTGTTGCAGGCGCGAGCCAAGAACCGGCTGGCCGAGCAGATGGGCAAGATCACCGTCGATTCGCCGATTCCCTACCTGCTGTCCGACCTGACCACGATCCTGCAGAACGAGATGGGCAAGCTGGAGAAGGCGACCAGCAGCGCGCCGTTCGTGCGGTTGAAGGTGCGGCTGGACGAGCTGAAGGCCGATCCGCGCTATCAATTCCTGTTTTCGGGAATGCTGGTGGGCGACACGATGGCCGAGCTGATCATGCGGCTCTTCCGCCTGCCGTCGCGCGGGCAGCCGATCACCATCGTCGATGTTTCGGGGGTGCCGTCGGAGATCACGTCCACCGTGGTGGCGGTGCTGGCGCGGATGGTGTTCGACTATGCGATCTGGTCGCGCGATGAGCGTACCCAGCCGATCCTGCTGGTCTGCGAGGAAGCGCACCGTTACGTGCCGAACGAGAAGAACGCCGATGGTTCGTCGGTGGGCAAGATCGTCAGCCGCATTGCCAAGGAAGGCCGCAAATACGGGGTTTCGCTAGGGCTGGTGACGCAGCGGCCGTCGGACCTGGCCGAAGGCGTGTTGTCGCAGGTGGGCACGATCATCTCTATGCGCCTGAACAACGAACGCGACCAGGCGTTCGTGCGATCGGCGATGCCCGAAGGCGCGCGCGGGTTCCTCGATGCGCTGCCGGCGCTGCGCAACCGCGAATGCATCATCTGCGGCGAGGGCGTGTCGATCCCGGTGCGCGCGGCGTTCGACAACCTTGAGGAAGAGAAACGCCCGGCTTCGGCCGACCCGTCGTTCGTGGCGCTGTGGCGCGAAAGCGGTGGCGAGGAGGAGACGGTGTTGCGCGTGGTTCAGAGGTGGCGCGCGCAGGGCAGATAGGGTAATGACCTGAATATCATCGATTATCTGGATAGTTGGAGATGACCTCCACACCCGTCAAGCCACCCGCATCAGGATGGCAGAACGCGGCTCTCATCCTTCTGCTGTTTCTGCTGCTATTTACGGCAGCAATTGCCGGCGGGTTATGGGGTGGATTGTTCGCGTTCCTCGCCAGCCCGGTCTTGCACAGACTATGGCGGAATGCGGATCGTGCCCGCACCGGCGAATCGGACCCGTTGCCGCAACCCGTGCTGTGGGGGTCGGTGGCTGCCGGCGGCCTTGCGGTTGCGCTGGTCTGGCATTCTGGCGCCGATCAGCGGCCAGTGTCTCCACCCCGGTTCGAGCAGCTCGAAGTGACGACGGGGGTGCTCCTCAAGGGCGTGGGCGGCGAACGCTCGATCAGGACGCAGGCCGGCCGGTTCCTTGTCATCATCTGTGCGGACAAAATGTCCCGTGGCCCTGACAACTGGTGCCTTTACGATCGTGAGCGTCCGGCGATCGGCAAGCAGGTCACGGTGTTTCACACCCCGCCGTTCCGGCTCGGCAGGGCAAAGGCGCACTACTATGAACTGCGGCAGGGCGATGCGCGCATCGTTCGCTACGAGGACGTGGCGGCCCACATCGCCAGCGGGACGAAACTGCGGGGGGGCCGTGATCGGAACCTCGCCATCAGCTTGACCGCGATGTGGGCCTATTTGCTGATGGTCACGTTGTGGCGGGCGAAAGCCAACCGATGGTGTGACCGAACCCGAAGCCGGCCTCGCTAGTCTTTCCTGAAGAACTCCGCCGCCAGCGCAGTGTCGAGGTATTCCTTGACGCTGATGATCAGGCCATCGCGGAAGGAGAACAGGTAGTGGTAGGCGTTGGCGTAGTACCGGCCGTCGGCGATGGTGGTGCCGCCGGTGACGCATTCGACGGCGACGCGGTTGGCTTCCGCGGTGATGGCGCCGAACTGGACCTCGGCGCCACCAGCGAAGATCGAGGGCGTGGCCATGTAGGCGACGATGCCGGGTTTGTCGCGGCTGCCGGCGTAATCGAACAGGCGCGGGGTGCCGGCGGTCCAGTAGGTGGCGTCGGGGGCCATCAGTGCGTCGATCACTTCCGGGTGATGCTTGGCGCTGGCTTCGAGGAAGGCGACGGCCTTTGCTTTCAGGTCTTCGCTCATGCCTTTGTCGCCGTGACGAGGTAATTCAGCGCGAGGTCGGTGGAGAGGTGCAGGCCCTTGGCGGGCGACCAGGCGATGCCTTGCGGCTGGCCCATTTTCAGCCCGGCGGCGGCGAGGAGATCGCGCAATTCATCAGGGGTGACGAAATCGTCCCAGTGGTGGGTGCCGCGCGGGATCAGGCCGATGCGTTCGGCGCCTTCGACCATCAGCAGGCGCGAGCGCTGGGTACGGTTGGGGGTGGACAGCACCAATAGCCCGCCGGGGGCGAGCGCGTTGGCGAGCGCGGCGAGGAACGCGGGCTTGTCCGCCACGTGTTCGATGACTTCCATCGCGGTGACGAGATCGAAGCTGGCGAGGCCGAGCGCGGCAACGTCGCCACACAGGTAGCCGATGGCGAGGCCGGCGCCTTCGGCATGCGCGCGGGCGGCGGCGACGTTTTCGGGGGCGGCATCGACCCCGGTGACGGCGGCGCCGAGCCGGGCGAGTGGTTCCGCCAGCAGGCCGGCGCCGCAGCCGACATCGAGCGCGCGCTTGCCGGTGAGGGGGCGCAACGCGGCGGCATCGCCCGGCCAGTGGGTATCGATCGCGGCGCGGACGAAGCCGAGGCGGACCGGGTTCAGCCGATGCAGCATGGCGGACGACCCCTTCGGGTCCCACCATTCGGCGGCCAGCTTGCCGAAGTGGGCGGCTTCTTCGGGGCGGATGGTGTGAGTCATCGTGCCAGACATCGTGGTTGCATTCATGGTGGTGCATCCCTAACAGCGCAGCCGTTTGGCCGGAAGCACTGGTTTGCCGGTTTTCGCGTCGTGTTTGAGGGAGCGAGCAGTTGGCCCGCATTGTCATGAAGTTCGGCGGCACGTCGATGGCGGGGACGGAGCGCATCCGCCGCGTTGCCGGCATCGTCAAGCGCCAGCAGGAAGCCGGCCATGAAGTCGCGGTGGTGGTTTCCGCCATGTCGGGCGAGACCGACCGGCTGGTCAATTTCTGCCGCGAGGCCAATGCGCTGTATGATCCGGCCGAGTACGACGTGGTGGTCGCCAGCGGTGAGCAGGTGACCTCGGGCCTGCTGGCGATGCATCTGCAGGCGCTGGGCTGCAAGGCGCGCTCGTGGCTGGGCTGGCAGTTGCCGGTGCGCACCGATGACGCGTTCTCGAAGGCGCGGATCGAGACGATCGATTCGCCCGAACTGCTGGCCAGCATGGCCGCCGGCGAGATCGCGGTGATTCCGGGCTTCCAGGGGGTGACCGCCGACAACCGCATCACCACGCTGGGCCGGGGCGGATCGGATACCTCCGCCGTGGCCGTGGCGGCGGCGATCAAGGCCGATCGCTGCGACATCTATACCGATGTGGACGGGGTCTATACCACTGACCCGCGCATCGTTGCCAAGGCGCGCAAGCTGAAGAACGTGACTTATGAGGAGATGCTGGAGCTTGCCAGCGTCGGCTCGAAGGTGTTGCAGACCCGCTCGGTCAGCCTGGCGATGAAGGAGCGCGTGCGGGTGCAGGTGCTGTCGTCGTTCATCGACGAGACCGCACCCGGCGCCGACACCCTGCCCGGCACCATGATCGTCAGCGACGAAGAACTTGAGGAATTGGAAATGGAACGCCAGCTCATCACCGGCATCGCCGCCGACAAGAACGAGGCCAAGGTTACCCTGACCCGCATCGCCGACCGCCCGGGCGCGGTGGCGGCCATTTTTGGCCCGCTGGCCAATGCCAACATCAACGTCGACATGATCATCCAGAACGTCGCCAAGGACAAGGGCGAGACCGACGTGACCTTCACCGTGCCGGGCGCCGACCTGGCGCGCACCCAGGCGCTGCTGGAAGCGCGGCAGGAAGCGATCGGCTATACGCGGCTGATCTGCGATTCGAAGGTGGCGAAGATTTCGGTGGTGGGCGTGGGGATGCGCAGCCACGCCGGCGTTGCCAGCACGATGTTCCGCGCGCTGGCCGATCGCGGCATCAATATCCTTGCGATCAGCACCAGCGAGATCAAGGTTTCGGTGCTGATCGACGAGGACGAGACCGAACTGGCGGTGCGCGTGCTGCACACCGCTTACGGGCTGGACGGGGAATAAGTGCGGGCGGGCCGCCGCCTTCTGCTTGAAAATTCGCGATAACTTGCCAAATTCCCGGCCGGAAACGGTTTGAGGGCTGTGGGCATGATCAATGGATTGCTGGCCGGGCTGCTGCTGGTGATGCTGTTCGCGCATCACGCGCCGGATACGCCGATCGCGCGCGCTTGGCAGGATGTGGTGGTCGGGCCGCTCGCGCGGCGGCTGGGTGCGATCACGCGCGGGCAGGCGTTGCTGGCGGGATCGATCGTCGTGGTTGCCCTGTTCGTGGTCTGGGCGTTGCAGGCCGAGGGTGCGCAGGTTTTCGCGATGGCGCTGCCGGACGTGCTGGCTTGGGCCAGTGTGTTCGAGGTTTCTTCCCTGCTCGATGCGCTGGTGGCGACGGTGATCGTGGCTTCCGGTGTGCGGATGCGGCCGATCCGGATGGTGGTGGCGCGACTGCGACCGAGGCGGCGGCGGGCGCGCCGTGTGGCCAGTGCCGCGCGTTTGGCCGACAACGATGACGACGCGTCGCTATTCCGGCTGGCGCAGAACCTTCATCCCCTTGGTCCGGCTGGTCAGGTGCCATTGGCGGCATAGCGTGCAGCGGTACGGGCGCAGTGTCACTTGCGCGGCCAGTGCCACCGCGACGGCTTCGGCCTCGCTGGCGTAGCGGCGCTTTTTCGCGCAGGTGCCGGGGGTGGTTTGCATGGTCGCCTGCCTCGCATGGCGCTGCCATCTGGCGCAACCGGCAATCGCCCGCTACAGGCGGCGGCACCACACAGCGCAGGCGCGGGGGCAAGAGTGAGCAAGACCAAGCAGTTGATGGCGCGCGGCGCCGAGTTCCTGGGCAGCGAGTACGCCATCCTGTGCGGCGCGATGAGCTGGGTTTCCGAAAGGAACCTGGTGGCGGCGATCAGCAATGCCGGTGGGTTCGGGGTGATCGCCTGCGGGGCGATGACGCCCGAACTGCTCGACCGCGAGATCGCGGCGACCAAGGCGCTGACCGACAAGCCGTTCGGCGTGAACCTGATCACCATGCATCCCGGGCTGTTCGACCTGATCGACGTCTGCGGGCGGCACGGGGTTGGCCATGTCGTGCTGGCGGGCGGGATTCCGCCGAAGGGTTCGGTCGAGGCGATCAAGGCATTCGGCGCCAAGGTGCTGGTGTTCGCGCCGACGCTGGCGCTGGCGAAGAAGCTGTTGCGCAGCGGCGCCGATGCGCTGGTGATTGAGGGCAGCGAGGCGGGCGGGCACATCGGCCCGGTTTCCACCAGCGTGCTGGCGCAGGAATTCCTGCCGGCGCTGGCCGAGGAATTCGTGGTGTTCGTGGCCGGGGGCATCGGCCGGGGCGAGATGATCGCCAGCTATCTGGAGATGGGCGCGGCGGGCGTGCAACTGGGCACGCGGTTTGCCTGCGCCACCGAATCGATCGCCCACCCCGATTTCAAGAAGGCGTTCTTCCGCGCCAATGCGCGCGACGCGGTGGCGTCGGTGCAGGTCGATCCGCGCCTGCCGGTGATCCCGGTGCGCGCGCTGAAGAACAAGGGCGGCGAGGAGTTCACCGCCAAGCAGATCGCGGTGGCGCGCCAGTTGGACGCGGGCGAGGTGGACATGGCCACCGCGCAACTGGAGATCGAGCACTTCTGGGCCGGCGCGCTGCGCCGCGCGGTGATCGAGGGCGATGTCGAGCGCGGTTCGGTGATGGCCGGGCAGTCAGTGGGGATGGTGACGAAGGAAGAGCCGGTGGCCGCCATCATCGCCGAACTGATGGCCGAGAGCGACGCGGCGCTGGGACGGCGTTGAGGGGGGCAGCGCCGCCCGATACTGGGACGAAGCCGTCGTTCACAGATACGATCGAGAATGACAGGTTTTGGCGGAATTGGCCATTTGCGGTCGCCGAATTTCGATCAGGCAATTAAATGATTTGGTCCTGGCCGACACCGGAATGAGCTTCAATCTCCCGACTTCACCCGCTCCCACTCCGTCTTTAGGATTGTCTGGAGGTGCGAGACGATTTCCTCGCGGCGCTGCGGGGAGAGGCCCTCGCGCTGCGCCTCCTGGAGCATGTCGACAAGCCTGGTGCTCTCCCCCTCGGTTGGGTTGATCAGGAGGCGAACCTTAAAGATGTGGCTTGTCAACGCGCGAGAACTACGAAACTGCTCGCGGGTACGCTCATCGGAGAGGGGCATCTCATCACGAACAACCGACACCATGTCCGCGTCGGTGAGGAAACCTGTCACTTCGTCCCGCAATGCGTTGATCCACGCCTGCCGATTGTTCGACACTGATGAGGCGCGCGCTTGGATAATTGCTGCGTCGCGCATTGCCTTTAGCTGTAGTTCTTGAGCCTCGCTGGAAGCAGCGATCTGGTCGGCCACACCTTTTGCGGATGCCTCGATTTGCTCCCGGGCCGCAAGAGTCGATGCGGCAATCTGATCTGCCACGCTTTTGCTCGAAGCCTCAAGCTGCTCACTCGCGATTTTGGATGAAGCTTCGATCTGGTTGCGGGCCACTTCACGTGCGACCTGTACGGCTCGTCTGGATGCCAAATTCGTCCACCAAGCGAGAAGCAGCGTGGCGAACGCGTATATTCCGCCGACGATGGCGAGCCACGCGTTGGAGTCAAACCCTAAGAACGTTTCTTTCAATCCATCACCTGTAAGTCGGGTCACGCCGCCGCGAAGCAGCTTATTTCTGTTGGTCGACGCAGGAAAAAGGTCCCTTAAATTTTTTACTCTGCAACGGGCAACTGAGGCTATCGAATTCCAGCTATGAGTTCTTGTCGGCCGGTACGAATAAACTCCCTATGCAACTCCACGATTTCTCCTGCCAAGCTGTGTAGCTTTCGTACGACTGCCAAGAAGTGCTCCGGATTCTGATACTCCCATTCTGGCGGCACAATGGCATATCCAACGTTATTGGCAGAAAATGTATTTTCTGAATACACATCAGAATATTCATCCGCTTTATTCCAAAGTTCCGAGCGAATGCTCTCAAGCTTTGGTGAGATGAACTCTCGCTCAGGTCGGTTCCACCCGTGATGGAAATCCCACAACGGCTCCAATTTTCTTCGTAGATGTGAAAATCCGGCCATATTGGCCTGATCAAGAAATCCTATAACGCCGTCCGAACGTAACAATGCCGAAAGCTCATTAAACAGAGCGAGATCATGCTCTCTGGCTGGATCAGTTTTAGTGCGAAACTGCGGATAATGGGCGAAAAATATATCGTCATCTGTGGCCAAGTCGCCGCAAATATCATCCCAAAAGAGTACATTAACCGGGAATAATCCAGCTTTCCGACGCTCTGCGGACAACATTCTGACCGCTTGTTGCAGTGGGGCGTCGCGCTTCGCCGTTGTTGCTACATACAGATGTGCTAGCGGCGGTTGGAATGTCTCAGCGCTTTTAATCTCAAGTTCAATTACATTGAAGGAGACGCCGCCGACCGTATTTTTGCATTGAATGCCGAGTTGTAGACCGTGCTCATCATGGCCAAACACGTCAACGCCGTTTTGGGCTTGTCCTGGACGACCGTTCCGCTGAAAGTCATTGGTATTCCAGCGCAAATTCGCGGCAGCAAGGGTAATATCTTCAAATTCATCCCAAGACTTTGGCGGAGGGACGACCGAGGAGGCTATGGTTGGCATACTAGCGCCATAGCTCGATAAATCGTTGCCTGCTATAGGATAGCGCCTTCACGGCGTGCAACGTGAGCAGCCCGTATTGGCAAGATGCTGTGTGTCGACCGCTCATTAGATGGATGGCAGCTCTCGCCATAAGTCGCCTTCAGCTTGACGACTTGGCA
>JAGWVC010000154.1 GCA_018971065.1 Sphingomonadales bacterium
GTGGCTTTCCGCACCACATCCAGCACGTCGGCATGGGCCAGGTTCGCCGAAACCGTGCGCACTTCGGCACCGCCACTGCGCAGCTCCGCCGCCAGTTCTTCCAGCGGCCCGGGCTTGCGCGCCACCAGCACCAGCTTGAAGCCGTCGGCCGCCAGCATCCGCGCGAACGCCGCGCCCACCCCTTCCGAACCGCCGATCACCAGCGCCCACGGGCCATATCTGTTCAGGTCCATCGTCATCTCCCTTGCTCTATTCCGCCACGGCTTTCCCGCCATGCAACTGCCGCCACGTCACCCCCACCTGCTCGGGCGCGTAGGCAATGATCGGCTCCGAATCCCCCAGCGCGTCGATCGTGTGCAGGAACCGGTGCGTGCCGATCATGTGCCCCACCGTGCTGCCCAGCTCGATGATCTCCGCCGTGGTGAAATGCGCCGCCAGCCGCCGGTACATGTCGTCGCCGATCGCGTGATGGTCGGTCGCCATCAGCTCCAGGAACTCCAGCGCCAGCCGGTCGCGCGGCCGCAGGTCGCCGCGCAGCGCCGGGTTGGTCAGGCAGGCGACAACATCCTCGCTCGCCCCTTCCACCTTGCGGCTGGCCATGCACGGCTCGCACCCGCCCAGTTGCGCGCTGCGGATGCGCAACAGTTCCAGCAGCGTGCCGTCCAGCAGATGGCGCGGAAAGTTCGGATGCCGGTCGCCGTCCTCGGGCGCGGCATCATGGTCGGCATAAGCCAGGATCTGCAACGGCAGCGCGATGCGGAACGCGCCCGATGCCATGCCCGCTTCCATCATCGCGCGCTGTTCGGGCCGCAGGTCCTCCCACGGAATCGGCGCTATGCGGGGCATACGACGGGCTCCACGTCCGGCTCGATCCCCATGTCCGCCATCTCGCGCTCGGCCCAGAACAGCCGCCCGGTGTATTCCTCCGGGTTCTCGCACGCCGCGAAATAGCAGATCATCCGCGCCGGGGTGCTGGTCGGCACCGGCCGCGTGTCGCCCTCCTTCGGGTCGAATCCCTGCCCCTTCAACCGTGCGCTGACGATCTCGGTCGCCACCCAGCCGGGGTGCATCCCGATCACATAGACCTTGTCCTTGCGCAGTTGCGGCGCGATCACGTTGCCCAGCCGGTCCAGCGCGCGCTTGCTGGCGAAATAGCTCGGCACCACCAGATTGCGCCCCACCACGTCCGCCGGGGGCACATGCTCCTCGGTCATGCGGAACACCTCGCCGCTACCGGTGGTCACGTTGATGAACCGCCCGCCGCCGCGCGCCGCCATGATCGGCGTCAGCAACTGCATCAGGATGAACGGCGCGTGCAGGTTGATATCGAAGTCGTTCGACCACTCGTCGAAGGTCAGGTCCAGAAACTGCTTCTGCCACACCGATCCCACGGTCGAGGCCGCGTTGTTGACCAGGATATCCACCCCGCCAAACCGCGCCACGGTCTCGTCAACCAGCCGGTGCAGGTCCTCGCGCTTCGCCAGATCGGCCTGCACCGCGATGGCCTCGCCACCGAACGCCACAATCTCGGCCAGCGTCTCTCCCAGGCTGCCCGGCAGCGCCGGATCAGCGTCCACCGTCCGCGCCACCAGCGCCACTTTCGCGCCCAGCTTCGCGAAATTCAGCGCCGCCAGCTTGCCCACGCCCCGGCTGGCGCCGGTCACGATCACCACCTTGCCGGTCAGATCGTTCTCTTTCTGCCGTTCCATCGTTCTCTCTCCCATCACCCGTGCAATTCGTCCCACGTCACCCCGACTTGCGCCGGATCGAACCGGATCACCGGCTCGCCATTGCCCTCGGGGTCCAGCGAATTCAGGAACCGGTGCGTGCCGATCATGTGTCCGCAGGTGCTGCCCAGCTCGATGATCTCCGCCGTGGTGAACACCTCGGCCAGCCCGCGATAGGTGTCGTCATCGATGCGGTGATGATCGGTCGCCAGCAGGTCCAGGAACGCCAGCGCCCGCTGCTCGCGCAGACTCAAATCCCCGCGCAACGCCGGCGAAATCAGGTACGCCGCCACCTCGTCGGTCACGCCATCAACCTTGCGCGCGTTCATGCACGGATCGCACCCGCCCAGTTGCGCGCTGCGGATGCGCAGCATCTCCAGCAACTTCCCCGGCAACAGGTGGCGCGGATAGTTGTAGTGCCGGTCACCGTCGTCAGGCACATGCTCGTGCAGCGCATAAGCCAGTATCCGCGTCGCCCGCTTGTCCGGCGGCGATCCGCCATGCGCGATGGTATGCTCCATCCGCGCGCGTTCCTTCTCCGGCAGCGCCTCCCACGGCATCGGCTCAATGCGGGGCATGGTTTGCTCCTCAGTCCAGCTCTATCCCCATCGCTTCCAGCTCGCGCTCGGCCCAGAACAGCCGCCCGGTGTATTCCTCCGGGTTCTCGCACGCCGCGAAATAGACGATCATCCGCGCCGGCACCGTCATCGGCACCGCCACGCTCGGGTCCAGCCCCTTCTCCTTCACCCGGATCGCCACCAGCTCGGTCGCCACCAGCCCGGGGTGCAGCCCGATGATCGCAATGTTCTTCGCGTGCAGCTCGGGCGCCATGCAGTTGCCGAACCGGTCCAACGCGCGCTTGCTCGAATAGTACCCCGGCACCGCCAGCGAAAACCCGCCCACCGCCGCCAGCTTGGGCAGTTCCTCCGGCTGGCGGAACACCTCGCCGCTGCCGGTGGACAGGTTGATGATCCGCCCGCCGCCGCGCTTTGCCATGATCGGCACGCACAACTGCGTCAGCGTGAACGGCGCATGGGTGTTCACCGCGAACTGGTATTCCCACTCTTCGCGGGTCAGCTCCAGAAAGCCCTTCCCCCAGATGTCCCCTTGCGTGGCGGCGGCGTTGTTCACCAGCACGTCCACCCCGCCGAACCGCGCCACCGCCGCATCCACCAGCGCCTTCAGGTCAGCCTCCAGCGCCAGATCAGTGGCAACGGCAATCGCCTCGCCGCCCGCCGCCTCGCCACCCGCTGCCTCGATCGCCGCCAGCGTCTCGCCGATCGTCCCCGGCACCTCGCCCGGCTCCACCGTCCGTGCCGCCAGCACCACCTTGGCCCCGCGCCGCGCGAAATCCAGCGCCGCCTGCTTGCCCACGCCCCGGCTGGCCCCGGTGATGATCACCACCTTGCCCGCCAGCGACGCTTCCGGATGCCGCACCATACCGCTTCCCCCGGCATCCACTCCAGCCCCGGCATACGCAATGTTCTCGGCCACCTTGCTCACGAATCATCCTTCCCGTTATTCCAATATTGGAATATACCTTGCTATTTCTGGAATGATGATCGAAACAGGCGCACCCTGTCAACCGGAGTCGTCGTGGCCGATCCCTCGAACCCCACCACCCGCGTCATGGACGTGCTGAACTTCCTCGCCGCGCACCCGACCGAGGCGTTCACGCTCGCCGAAATCGCCCGCCACGTCGGCCTCTCCAACGGCAGCGCCCACCGCCTGCTCACGACGATGGCCGCGCGCCAGTTCCTCACCCGCCACGCCAGCCACCGCACCTATTCGCTCGGCCTCGCGCTCGTCGCCGTCGGCCAGGCCGCGATCGAGCAGCATCGCGGCATCGACATCGCCCGCCGCGCCATCGCCGCGCTCGCGCTCGAACTCGGCGTCCAGTGCAGCGCCAACACCGTGGTTGAGGACGAGATCGTTGTGCTGGCGCGCGAGGGCACCGGCCGCTCGCACCTCGGCCTCACCCGCGTCGGCGAACGCCGCCCGCTGGTCCCGCCGGTCGGCATGTGCCACGTCGCGTGGAGCGGCCAGCCCGCCATCGCCACCTATATCGCCCGGGCTGAACCCAGCCTCGCCCCGGCCATGCTCCAGCGCCTCACCGATTCCTTCCCGCTGATCCGCGCGCGCGGCTATGCCATCGCCGCCAAGGGCCCGCGCGCCACCCAGCCGCACGACGCCACCTGGCTCCCGCTCGACCAGGTGCGCGACGGCGCCTACTGGGATTCGGTCGCCGGCATGATCGGCCAGCTCACCGCACCCGAAATCCAGGCGTTCGATCCCGCCGAAGCCGCGCAGGCCGGCGTCAGCTACATCTCCGCGCCGGTGTTCTCGCCCGAAGGCCGGGTCGCCTACCAGCTCGTGCTGTCCGGCCTGCCCAGCAACCTGTCGGCCGCCGACATCGCCCTCCACGCCGAACGCCTCTGCGCCACCGCCGCCGCCGTCACCGGCGAAACCCACGGCCGCCAGCCCGCCTGACCACCCGGAACGAAACCCGCGCCGCCCCGTTTTTCCGGCATACCATCAACGATCAACGCCGACCGGGTCGCCCCGCCGGCTCATCCTGCGGGAGATTGCAGATGCCCACGCTCCACGCCGGCTACGGCGCCCCGCCGCGCGCCCACCGCGCCCGCCGCCACCCCCACAACCTCGCGCAGGGCCTGCTGTGCGGCACCATGATCGCCGCCCCGCTGTGGCTGCTGATCCTCAAGGCGTTCGGCCTGATCTGAGGAAACCCCCCGCCGCCCGTCAAATTGGTGCATTCCCGCGCTTGACCCGCGCAGCGGCGGCCAATACGCCGCCAGACCATGCACGATATCAAGCTGATCCGCGAAAACCCCGCCACCTTCGACGCCGGCCTCGGCCGCCGGGGGCTGGAACCGCTGTCCGCCACCCTGCTCGCCGCCGACGCCGCCTCGCGCGACATGCAGAACCGCGCCCAGCAGATGCTCGCCCGCCGCAACGAGGCGTCGAAGGCGATCGGCGCCGCCAAGGCCACGAAGGACGAAGCCACCGCCGCCGCGCTGATGGCCGAAGTCGCCACCCTGAAAGAGCAGCTTCCCGCGCTCGAAACCGCGCAGGCCGAAGCCATCGCCGCGCTCGAAGCCCAGCTCGCCGCCATCCCCAACCTCCCCGCCGAGGAAGTCCCGCAAGGCGGCGGTGAGGACGAAAACGTCGAGGTCTCCCGCTGGGGCACCCCGCGCGACGCCACCGGCTGCCGCGATCACGTCGATCTCGGCGCGCCGCTCGGCCTCGATTTCGAAAGCGCGCAGAAAGTCTCCGGCGCCCGCTTCGCCTACCTGCGTGGGCCATTGGCGCGCCTCAACCGCGCCCTCGCCGCCTTCATGCTCGACACGCACACCGGCACGTTCGGCTATCAGGAAGTCGCCCCCCCCGTCATGGTCCGTGACGAGGCGCTCTACGGCACCGCCCAGCTTCCCAAGTTCGCCGAAGACCTGTTCCGCACCACCGACGGCCGCTGGCTCATCCCCACCGCCGAAGTC
>JAGWVC010000062.1 GCA_018971065.1 Sphingomonadales bacterium
GATGCGCGCGGCGGCGAAGCAACTCACGATCCATTCCATGCGGTTGGTCATCCACAGCACCACGCGGTCGCCGCGCTGCACGCCGATGCTGGCGAGCCCCGCCGAGAAGTGCCGGATGCGCGTGAGCAGCTCGGCATAAGTCAGCCGCTGGATGCGGCCTTCGTCATCGGCACCGACCAGCGCGGTCTTGCCCGGATCGATCGCCGCGCCCGCGACGATGGCCTCCCACAGCGTGTGCGATCGCAGCTCGTCGACCCGGCGCTTGGCCGCTTCGGATGCCTTCACCCAGGCGATCGGTGCCGTTTCCTCAAGCGGGCTGTCTGCCACGGTGCTGTCTCCCTCGATCGTCCTGATTGCGGCAATCTCGAACGGGCTAACGTGCGCTGACCCATTCGGAAACGGCCAATCTCGTTATGACCATCTTCGGTTTTTCCGATGACCTCATCGGGGTGCCGCTGGCGTTGCGGTCAGGCGGGATCGAACAGCACGTGCAGCGCCGCCGGGCTGCGGAACGAGGCGCCCTGGATTGCCGGAGTCGGACGGGACGGATCAAGGCGAAGGTTCGGAAGCCGGGTGAGAATGACGTCGGTGGCCACGCGCAATTCCAGGCGGGCAAGCGGCTGCCCCAGGCACTGGTGCGGGCCATAGCCGAAGCCGACATGACGCGGGGCGCGGCGATCCGGATCGAAACGCGCGGCGTCGCTGAATTGGGTTTCGTCGCGGTTGGCGGAATTGGTCAGCACCATCAGGCGCGCGCCGGCGGGGATCGGGCAGCCTGCCAGCTCGGTGTCGCGCGTGGCCATGCGGGTGACCATCGAGTTGGGCACGTCCCAGCGCACCGTTTCCTCGACCAGCGCCGGCAGGATCGAGCGGTCGGCCAGAACCCGCGCATAGAGGCCGGGCGTGGTCAGGATGGCCAGCATCATGTTGCTGATGCCCCGGAACGTGCTTTCCGATCCCGCCGGGAGCAGCAGCCTGAGGAAGCCGTAGATTTCCTCGTCGTTGAGGCGCTGGCCGTCGAATTCGGCATGGACGATGTCGCTGATGACGTCGTCGGTCGGGCGGATGCGGCGTGCTTCCACCAGCGGCTCGAGATAGGCGCGCATCGCCTCGGCGGCGGCCATGCCGACCTCGGGGTGCAGCAGGCCGCGGTGAATGTCCTTGGCCCATTGCAGGAACCGCAGGTTGTCCTGCTCGGGAACGCCGCACATGCCGCAGATGATGTTGACCGGAAAGCGGCTGATCACCTCGTCGATCAGTTCGGCGTGCCCGCGCCCGGCGATCGCGTCGCACAGGCGGTTGATGGCCGGCACCATCAGCGTCGCTTCCCACCTGGCCAGTTGCGAGGTGCGGAAGGCATTCGCGACCAGCCCGCGCCACGACTTGTGCTGCTGGCCGTCCATCGCAAGGATGTTCGGCCCCATGTACTGCGTGGTCGCTTCGGCATAGATGGCCGACGAGAACGTCTCCGGATCGCGCAGCACGGCGTGAACCTCGGGCCAGGTCGATACGTAGTAGAGCGGCCGTGCGCCGGGGCGATTGTCGGTCGCCGCCGAGACCGGGCAGGTTTCCCGCAGGCTTTGCCAGAACGGATGCGGCTGTGCGGAGTCGAAGTCCTGAGCGGGGACCGATGCGCGCGTATTCGTGGCCATTTGCTCTCTCCCAGGCTGAACGGTTCATGCCGGCGCTTGTTGCAGGCGCGGGCCGTCTCCCCACGACCATGCCTGTCGATCCGCGTTTCAAAACGGCCTCTCCGCCCGCACAAATGCCGCGTTTCCGGGCATTGACACCCGAAATAAGCTTCCATACTTAATGTGTAGCACTCAAGGTTGATTCGTCAACGCCGGACGAAATCCGGCTGCGATCGACCCGGGAAAGGGAGAGCGTGCCATGATCCTCGTTCCGTTCAATGGAAAGACCGCCACCATCGGCAAGAACTGCATGATCGCGCAGAACGTCATGCTGATCGGCGACGTGCGCATCGGCGACAATTGCTCGCTGTGGCCGGGCGTGGTGGTCCGCTGCGACACCACGTCGGTGACCATCGGCAACAATGTCCACATCGAGGAAAACACGATCCTTCACACCGCGACTCACATCGAGGATAACGTGATGATCGGCCACGGCTGCTGCATCGAGGGGTTCATCGGCACCGGCTGCATGTTGGGGAACACGGCGCGGATGATGCCGATGTCGAAGCTGGGCGCGCATTCCACGCTGGCGGCGGGAAGCCTGATCCTCGACCTGGCGGAAATGCCCGAATGGAGCTTCGTCACCGGCAGCCCCGCCAAGGTCCATTCGCGGATCGATCCCGACAATCCCAAGCACGCGATGCGCCGGGCCGAGACCTACCTCGAAGGCGAGCGCGGGATGCGTTCGATGGCGCAGAAGTACCTCGATCAGGGCATCTGGGTGGCCGAGCCGACCCGCGTCGAGGCCTGATCGCGCCCGCACCGGCCGGCGATCGAACATGCAGGGAGGGGAAGTCATGGCAGGCCCGCTGGAGGGAATGCGAGTCATCGACTGGACGGTCTGGCAACAAGGCCCGGTCGCCGGTGCGATGCTCGGCGATCTGGGGGCGGACGTCATCAAGATCGAGGAAAAGGACGGCGGCGATTTCGGCCGGGCCATGTACGCGATCAACGGCATGAGCACCGCCAACCAGCCCAACGCCTATTTCGAGGTGAACAACCGCAACAAGAAAAGCGTGGCGATCAACCTGAAGACGGCAAAAGGCCGCGAGATCATGCACAGGCTG
Source organism: Sphingomonadales bacterium (assembly GCA_018971065.1). Next base: position 2,759 of record JAGWVC010000062.1, read on the forward strand.
ATCGCCGGGGCCGACATCTTCCTGCATAACTACCGCCCGGGCGTGCCCGAGAAGCTGGGCCTCGATTACGAGACGCTGAAGGCGATCAACCCGCAACTGATCTATGCCGCTGCCAGCGCCTATGGTGCCAACGGCCCCGACGGCACGGCGCGTGCCTATGACACGCTGGGTTCGGCCCGCTCGGGCATCAGTTGGGCGATGACCCGCGAGGGCACCGACGTACCGGTCTCGCCGCCGGGGGCAATGGCCGACCAGATGGGCGCGATCATGCTGGCCTATGGCGTGCTGGCGGCGGTGGCGGCGCGCTATCGCCACGGGGTGGGGCAGAAAGTCGATACCTCGCTGCTGGGCAGCATGATGTGGTTGCAGGGGCTGCAGTTCGCCATGCAACTGATCATGGGCTTCAGCCTCAGCGGCCGCGAACGGCCCCGGGACGTGCTCAACCCGCTGTTCACGCACTATCGCTGCGCCGACGGCAAGTGGATCGCGCTGGCCATGCTCCAGTCCGACAAGTACTGGGCGGACTTCGCCGAAGCGATGCAGGCACCGGCGTTGATCGACGCGGACCTTTATCCCGACCATGTCACCCGTCTGCGCAACGGCAATTCCTGCCATGCGATCCTGGAACAGGCCTTCGGCAGCCGAGACCGGGAATACTGGCTGGACCGGCTGGGCAAGCGGGCCGATTTCCCGGTCTGCGCGGTCAATTCGATCGAGGATGCGGTGAACGACCCGCAGTCCGAAGCGAACCAGTACGTGATCCCGTTCGATCACCCCGAGCGCGGGCCGATGCGGATGCCGGGATTCCCCATCCTGCTGTCGGAAACCCCGGCGGCGGTGCGGATGCGCGCGCCGGAACTGGGCGAGCACACCGAGGAGGTGCTGATCTCGGCGCTGGGCATGACCTGGGACGATTTCGAACCGCTGCGCCGGCAGGGCGTCATCTGATCGCTTGATGGCGCGGGCTGCGGCCCGCGCCGGAAATGCCTTCAGGCCAGCATCGCCGCCGACACCATCGCGAATGCCTGGAGGATCATGTCGCGATCGGTCATCGTCGCCATGCCCATGCGGCTGAGGTTGTCATGCTCGACCAGGCAGGTGAGCATGTGGCGTGACTGGATGCGCAACCGCCAGCCCACCTGTTCCCGGGTCAGGTGGGGCAGGGCGCTGTGGAACAGCTTGAGCAGGTTGCCGGTGTGCATGTCGTCGGCCACGTCCTGTCGCACCTGCATCAGATCGTGCTGCCAGGGCAGGTTCAGCCACTGCATCAGCAACCGCACATAGCTGCTGGATTCGCGATCGCCGACCTGCTCGATCACGGGAAGGAACATCGCCTCGACCAGCGCGCGCACATCGTCGTGAATGCCCATCGTCGCGGCTTCGAGCGCCAGTTCGGCACGGCGCTGCCGGATGCTTTCGTTGCGCTTCATCATGATGCCGTGGACCAGCCCCTTGCGGTCGGCGAAGTGGTATTGCACGGCATAGCGGTTGGATTGCCCGGCTTCGGCGGCGATGACGTGAAGCGGAGGCGTATCCAGGCCCTGCTCGCCCATCAGGTATTCGCCCGCCACCATCAGCGCATGGCGGGTTGCGCTGCCATCCGGCCGAAGCGGGGTTCGCTGGATGTCGGTGGTCAACTGGTACATGTCACGCGGGTTTCCCTGAGGCGGCGGCGGGGTGGCTGGCCGGTCGATCGAAGCTATCGGCGGAAGCGCTCATGCGACAAGCGCGGCAACCGACATGTCCAGGGCATTTTCGAAAAAGGCTGCGGCCTCCTGCGGCGTCGCATTCGCCTGATCCTCGGCAAGGCACATGGCGTCCAGGGCCATGTAGGTAACGCAGGCGAAGCGCCATTGAAACGCCCTGGCCGACAGGTGGCTGGCCAGCGATTCCATCTTGTCGACGATGATCCAGGTATGCGGATAACTCTTGGCGATCTGCCCAAGGCGCTGGCCCTGATCCTCCACCATGACGGCGCGCACGAAGCGGGCGTAGCTGCACTTGCCGCTGGCGTCGGTGGCCTCGAACAGCGGGCGCCACAGGGCATTGGACAGTTGCCGCAGCTTGTCTGCCGGATTCGCGGTCTCATCATATTCGGCGAGGAGTTCCGCGCGGCGTTGTTCCAGGACGTCGAGCCGTTCCCTGAAGACGGCATCGATCAGCGCTTCCTTGCCGCCGAAGTGGTAGGAGACGACGTTGTTGTTGGCGGAGCCGGCCGCCGCGCAGATCTGCCGGATGGTCACGGCGCGCACGCCTTCCCTGGCGAACAGGTCTTCGGCAACCGTCAGCAGGGTCTTGCGCGTGGCCTCCCGGCGCGGATCGATCCTGGTGCGTGCGCGTGCCATGTCTTGCGACCTCGTAGAACGTCGTCGGTGCGATGGAAAGCACACGATCCTGACTGTGCTTGACAGCTACCCCAAAAAATTGAAAAGACGAGCGCCTTATTTTGGGGAATGCGCATTTGCCCGGCCAAGGCACCGCAAAGGTGGCTGGGGAAAACAGGGCAGCGCAAATCAGGGAGTGGAATGCATGAGGATGACTGCGAAGTTTGCGCTTGCGAGCGCGAGCCTGATGGCCCTTGCCGCGCCGGCGTTTGCCGCTGACGCGAAGGATGCGGCGCCCGCCGCCGCCGACAATTCGGACAAGGACATCGTCGTTACCGGCACGTTGATCCGCGGCACGCAGGCCACCGGCTCGCAGACGCTGACTCTGGACGCCAAGGCGATCACCGAGGTCGCCGCTGTCTCGACCAACGAACTGCTGACCTCGATCCCGCAGATCAGCTCGTTCAACAGCCGTCCCGAAGGCGATCCCAAGGGGCTGACTGCGGTTTCGGCGATCGTCCGTCCCAACCTGCGCAACTTCCCGTCAACCAACTCGACCTCGGGCGCGCTGACGCTGATCATGGTCGATGGCATGCGCCTCACCCCGGTCGGCACCAACGCCTCGTCGGTCGATCCCGACATCATCCCGGGCACGGTTCTCCAGGCCGTGGACATCGTCACCGACGGCGGTTCGTCAATCTATGGCGCCGACGCTGTGGCCGGCGTGATGAACTTCCGCACGATGCGTGCGTTCGAGGGCGTCAAGCTTGATGGCAACTTCGGCTTCGGCACGACGATCAAGGGCTTCCACCAGTGGGATGTCTCGGGCACCGTGGGCAAGAGCTGGTCGACCGGTAACGCCTACATCAACGTCAGCCATGCCGATCGCGATTCGATCCTGAACCGCCAGACCTCGTGGGCCAACGGCACCGTCTACAACGCTGCCGGCGTCGGTCGGGTCACCTCGACGACCTGCAACGCCCCGCAGGCGACTGTCACCAACTGGTATCGTTATGCCGCAAGCGCCTCGGGCTTCACCAACAACCCCGCAGCGCCGGGCGCCGGCGCGGCCGCGCTGGGCACCGGCTGCGACCAGGCACTCGACCAGACCTATCTGCCGTCGCTGAAGCGCACCAACGTGTTCGCCGCACTGTCGAATTCGTTCTCGGATTCGGTTGACCTGCGCGTCACCGCCTACTGGGTGAAGCGCGAGATCGGCCTTCCGCAGTATCCGCTGGGCTACACCTCGAAGGGTAGCGGCATCACCAGCGCGGCCCAGCTGACCGCCGCCTACCCGGCCGCGCTCAACACCGCCGTCGGCAGCCTGTTCGCCGTGCCCGAGGGCGTCGGCTTCGCGCTTGGCCCCAACGCCAACTACGTCAACACCCCGTCGTCGATCCGCAACGAAACCTGGGGCGTCTCGCCCGAGCTGACGGTCAAGCTGAACGGCAATTGGTCGCTGCGCACCAGCCTGCATTATGGTCAGTCGAACAACTGGACCAATTTCCCGGGCCTCAACACCACGGCGATCGACGGTTATATCACCAGCGGCGCGATCGTTCCGACCAACATCGCGGCGGCCAGCGCTTCGGTCATTTCCGACATCACCAACTGGGAAACCGCGCAGAACACCAAGCATGAACTGTTCATGTTCCGCACCATCGCGGACGGCAAGGTGTTCACGCTGCCCGGTGGCGATGCCAAGCTGGCGGTCGGTCTGGAATACGACAACAACCGCGATTCGACCCGCGTCTACACCGGCAAGACCGGCGTGATCGGCACGCTGCCGTTCGCCACGGCGTCGGGCAGCATGAAGTCGGCGTTCGCCGAACTCCATCTGCCGGTGGTCTCGTTCGCGGAAGTGGCGGCTTCGGTTCGCCACGATTCGTACACGACCTTCGGCAACACCACCAATCCGAACGTCGGCCTGACGCTGAAGCCCACCTCGTGGCTGAAGGTGTTCGGCCACTGGGGCACCTCGTACAACGCGCCGACGCCGTATGACAGCCTGGGCCTGGGCTTCGGTCGTGCCGGTCAGAACTACGTCACCACGCGCCCGACCATCGCCGCGGGCAAGACCGATAACGGCCAGGGCAGCTACTTCATCGTGCTGACCGGCGCGTCGCCGGCAGGCCTGAAGCCGCAGACGTCGGACGGCTGGGCGCTGGGCTTCGATGCGACCCCGGTCACCGGCCTGAACTTCGGGGCCGAATTCTATTCGATCAACCTCGACAACGCGATCGGCAACCTGAACCCGGCGAACGCCGCGACCTACCAGACCAACCCGAGCCTCTACATCTACAACAACGAGTTGACGGCCAACAACAATGCGCTGTTCAACACGATCATGTCGCAGCTCCAGAACGGCGCCGCGATCAGCACCCAGGTCGGCGGCGCCGCCGGCGTGGCGATCCTGGTCGATACCCGGACCTCCAACCTCAACTCGGCGAAGGTTCAGGGCATCGACTTCCACCTGAACTACCAGACCCAGACCCCCTGGGGCGTGGTCTCGTTCACCAATGCCGGCAATATCGCCACCCGGCAGCTTCAGACTGCCAGCGGTGCGACCACCAACGAGCTGGGCCACGGCCAGCCGCGCTTCACCTGGGCTTCGGCGCTCGGGCTGACCAACGGTGGCTTCACCGGCCGGGTGATGGTCAACTACTCGGGCAAGTATCACGATGGCGCGCTGAACAACCTGGGCGTCTCGCAGGACGTTCCGGCGTTCGTGATCACCAACCTGTTCCTGGGCTACAACTTCGCCGCTTCGGGCGGCGCGCTGAAGGGCACTTCGCTGCGGTTGACCGTGGACAACCTGTTCGACAAGAAGCCGTACACCCTGCTGCGTCCCAACACCAACAACCCGAACTTCAACGGGTGGACGCTGGGCCGCGTCATCAAGCTGGGCTTCACCGAGCAGTTCTGATCGGGAAGTCCGCTTGCGGAAACAGGAAAGGCCCGGCCAGCGCATTCCCGCTGGCCGGGCCTTTCGGCTTCCGGCAAGGTTCAACTGGCCGGCAGGCGCAAACGGGAGAGAGTGTGACATGGGGCTGACAGGCACACGCAGGGAAACGATCCTCGCCGGGGCTGCCGGTCTGGCCGCGCTCGCCGCACCGGCGGTTGGCCGGGCGCTGGTCGCGGTGCCCACGGCGCCGGTGACGACCGGCGCCGGCAAGGTTCGTGGCACGCGTTCGGCCGGTACATCGACGTTCCTTGGCATACCCTATGGCGCGGACACCGCCGGCCGCCGCTTTCTGCCGCCGGTGCCGCCGGCGCCGTGGGCCGGCGTGCGCGATTGCTTTGCGCTGGGGCATCAGGCGCCGCAGATGGATCTTGGCGCCACCACGGCGCCGGGCGCCAATCTCGGCACCCCGTTCGTCCAGAAGGTCATGGCCGCCGGCAAGCAGGGGGTCGAAGTCGGCAACGAGGGGGAGGATTGCCTGGTCCTCAACGTCTACACGCCCGATGCCTCGCCAGCCCGCAAGCGGCCGGTGATGGTCTGGCTGCACGGCGGCGGTTTCGCGATGGGGTCGGCCGGCGATCCCCAGTATGATGGTGCGGCGCTGTGCCGTCGCGGCGACGTCGTGGTGGTCGGCATCAATCACCGGCTCAACGCGCTCGGCTATCTCTATCTCGGCGCACTGCATCCTGATTTCGCCGATTCCGGCAACGCCGGCCAGCTCGACATCGTGCTGGCCCTGCAATGGGTGCGCGACAACATCGCGCTGTTCGGCGGCGATCCCGGCAACGTCACGATCTTCGGCGAAAGCGGGGGCGGCTCCAAGGTCAGCGTGATGCTGGCGATGCCGGCCGCGCGGGGCCTGTTCCACAAGGCGATCATCCAGAGCGGGCCGGGCCTGGTCATGACCGGCAAGGATGCCGCGTCACGCCACGCCGAAGCCACGCTGGCAAGGCTGGGCATTGCCCCCGCCGATGTCCACCAGCTCCAGTCGCTGGACCACAAGGTGGTGATCGCGGCCGCCGCTGCGGCACAGGCCGGGCTTGGCCGGGTCATGGCGCCGCTGGTCGATGGCCGGGCCTTGCCCCGTGATCCGTTCCAGCCCGACGCGCCCGAGACCGCGCGCGGCATCCCGCTGATGATCGGCACGACCCGGGATGAATCGACCCTGTTCATGGCGGCGGACCCGCTGTTCGGCAAGATGACCGAGGCCCAGGTCCGCGAACGCGCGAAGCGCATGGCCGGGGCGCACGGCGATGCGCTGATCGATGCGTTCAAGCAATTACGGCCCCATGATGCGCCGTTCTACTGGCTGACAGGGCTCGCCACGGCGCAGGGCACCTGGATCAATTCGATCCGGCTGGCGGAGCGCAAGCTTGCGCAGAACGATGCCGTGTACATGTTCCGGCTGGACTGGACGGCGCCGTTCGAAGGCGGCGCGCTCAAAAGCCCGCATGGCCTCGATACCCCGCTGGCGTTCGACAATCCCGGCGCCCGTCCGCTGATGAACGGCCCGGGCCCCGAACCGAAGATCATCGCCGCGCGCATGTCGCAGGCGTGGATCAATTTTGCCCGCACCGGCAACCCTTCGCAGCCCGGCTTGGCCTGGCCTGGCTACGATACCGCGTTGCGCCGCACGATGATTTTCGATGTCGCCAGTCGCATCGTGGCGGACCCGGATGCAGCGGTGCGTCAGCAACTGTCTGCCTGACCGCTGCGGGGGCCTTGAGCGCCCGCAAGCCGTCACGCTGTTGCATCCATGCGACACTGCCCGGCAAACCGCGACACCAACCGATCCTTGTCCGAAATGGTCAATCGCCGGCAGGCGATCGGGCGCAATGCGCGGGCAAGCGCGTTGCCATTCGTCGGCACGCGAGAACCCGACACAGGAGAGTCATGTTCATGAAGGCATCGTTCAAGTCCCGCGCGCTCGCTTCGGCGTGCTTCGTCGCCGTTGTCGCGCCGGTCTCGGCGTACGCGCAGTCGAACGCGGGGCCGGCCGCTGCCGCCGACACCGGCACCGAGATCGTCGTGACCGCCCAGCGCCGCAACGAGCGCCAGGTTGACGTGCCGATCACCGTCACCACGCTTGGCTCGGACCAGCTTGCCACCGCGAACGTCCAGCAGCTTTCGGATACCGCCAAGCTCACCCCGGGCCTGCGCTTCGATACCCAGGGCCCGGCCATGCAGCCCACCATCCGTGGCGTCGGCACGGCCATCACCACGTCCGGTGGCGGCCCCAACGTCGGCATCTATGTCGATGGTTTCTTCCAGCCCAACACTTACGTGTCCGACTTCCAGCTCATGCGCGTGAACAGCATCCAGGTGCTGAAGGGGCCGCAGGGCACCCTGTTCGGCCGCAACACCACCGGCGGCGCCATTCTCGTCACCTCGGCCGATCCCAGCGTGCATACCGCCGCCGAATTCAAGGCCACTTACGGCCGCTTCAATGCGCTGACGCTGCAGGGCTATGCCACCACTGGCATCACCAACGACATCGCCTTCGACATCGAGGGGCTGTACCGCCGCAGCGACGGCTTCATCACCAGCACCGCCGGCAACAACAAGATCGGCAAGTCCGATTCGTGGTCGATCCGCACCGGACTCAAGGTCAACCTCGGCAGCAGTGCCTCGCTGGTGCTGCGCTACACGCACGCCTATGTCAGCGATCCGACCACGCAGTTGACCAACGCCTTCGTCGACAAGTCGGGCGATGCCAACTTCTTCAAGCTGGTCGCCAATCCCACCGCCAGCTACGGGCGGACCAGCTCGCAGGGGCTGCCGCTGGTCTATCTCAGCGCGCCCGCCGGCACCTATGCCACCGCGCCGGGCCGCGTCACGCTGAACGGCGTTGCCTCGTTCAAGGCGAAGTCGGATACCGGCACCGCCACGCTGAAGGCCGATCTCGGCTTTGCCGATTTCACCTCGTACACCCAGTACCGCAAGGACGACACGCCCTACTTCGGCGATCTTGACGCCACGTCGGTCGCGCCGGGCACCGGGCCGTTCTTCAACATCAATGTCGGGGTCAAGGACCAGACCTTCAGCCAGGAATTCGTGCTGAATTCCAAGCCGGGCGGCCGCCTGCAATGGACCGCCGGCGCCAACTATTTCCAGTACCGCGACACCTGGGACGTCAAGGCCGACTTCGGAACCGGTGTCTATGGCGCGTTCGGTGGGTCCACCACCAACACCAAGTCGTTCGCGGCGTTCATTGATGCCACGTATGAAGTGACCGACAAGCTGTTCCTGACTGCCGGCGGCCGCTACAGCCACGACATCGTCAGCGACGCGTCGTTCTTCACCAACCCGTACACCTTCTCGTACATCGGGCCGGTCGGGCAGACGATCCCGTTCGCCGGGGCCGCCGGCACGAAAATTCCGGTTGCCGACCTGAAGAACAACAAGTTCACGCCGCGCGTCGTCATCCGCTTCAAGCCCGATGACCAGTCCAGCCTCTATGCCTCGTACACCAAGGGCTACAAGGCCGGCATCCTCAACGTCGGCGGCCTGTCGCAGCAGCCGATCGAGCCCGAGAACATCGACGCTTTCGAGGCCGGCTACAAGTTCGACAACCGCCAGTTCTCGCTGGAACTGGCCGGCTACTACTACAACTACAAGAACCTCCAGGTCTCCAGCTTCCAGAACGGCGCCGCGCAGATCCGCAACGCCGCCTCCTCGGAAATCTACGGCGCGGAAGCCCAGTTCGGCTATCGCGTCACCCCGGCGTTCACCGTCAACGGCGGCGCGGCCTGGACTCACGCCCGCTACAAGTCGTTCACCAATGCCCCGTTCTATGGCTACTGCGATCCGGCGGCGACGTTCGGCGTGTCGGCGGTTGCCTGCACCCCGGCGGCATACGGCGGGTTCCCGGGCGAGATCGTCCAGGGCTCGACCAATGCTTCGGGCTATCACATGCAGCGCTCGCCCGAGTTCACCGCGAACCTCGGCGCCGCCTACGATCTCGATCTGGCCAGCGGCAAGCTGACCCTGTCGGGCAACCTCTACTACACCTCGTCGTTCTACTTCGACCCCGAACAGCAGTTCAAGCAGGACGGCTATGCCCTGCTCTCGCTGCGCGCGCAGTGGACCGACCCCACCAAGCACTACACGCTGGCGGTGTTCGGCGACAACGTCACCAACAAGCGCTACCAGAGCCAGGTGCTGTTCACCACGCTGGGCACCGGCGCGGTGTGGAGCGCGCCGGCCACGTACGGCATCTCGGCCGGCGTGAAGTTCTGATCGGGGCAGGGGCGGCGGCCGGTGCCACGGCCGCCGCCTGCCTCATGCACGCCACCGGGCGCCCCTGCGGCGGGACGTTGCTGGTGTCATCGCGGATTGGGATTGGCGTCGTGGATGGCGTTGATCGCCTGCACCAGCTCCTTCGGCAGGGTCAGGTCGATCGCCCCGAGGTTGGTGGCAAGCTGGGCGGCGGAACTGGCGGCCATCAGCACTGACGTGGTGAACGGCTGCTGGCGGGCAAACGCCAGCGCCAAATGCGCAGGCTCCGCCCCGGCCTGCCGTGCCAGATCGGCATAGGCCAGGATCGCCGCCTGCTTGCCGGGTGAAAGGCGGGCCAGGAACCCGGCGTTCTGGCTGGACCGGCTACCGGGGATCGGGGCAGGGGTGGCGCCATACTTGCCGGTCAGCGTGCCGCCGGCCAGCGGTGAATAGGCAATCAGCCCGCACTGTTCGCGCACCGCCACTTCGGCCAGGCCCAGTTCGAAGCTGCGGTCGAGCAGGCTGTAGCCGTTCTGGATCGACGCGATCCGCGCCTGCCCGGTGGCCGCCAGATAGCGCATCACCCCCCACGGCGATTCGTTGCACACGCCCACGGCGCGGACTTTGCCCTCGGCCACCAGTTCGGAAAGCGTGGCCAGCGTTTGCTCGATCGGCACCGCGCCTTCCGGATCGGCCACCCGCGAGAACCGCACCCGGCCCAGCGTGGTGATCGGCCGCTCGGCCCAGTGAACCTGGTAGAGGTCGATATGGTCGGTGCCGAGCCGCTTGAGGCTGCTCTCCACCGCCTGTCGGATGTTGGCGCGATCGAGCCGCCTTGCATCGCCGCGAATGTGCCGCATGTCCCCCGCCGCGTTGCCCGGCCCGGCGACCTTGGTGGCAATCACCACCTTGTCGCGCACGCCCCGTGACGCCACCCAGCGCCCCAGCACTTGCTCCGAAGCGCCCTGCGTTTCCGGCCCGGTCGGCGTCGGATAGTTCTCGGCGGTGTCGAACAGCGTGATCCCCGCTGCCAGCGCCATGTCGAGCTGGCGGAACGCGTCGTCCTCCGGCGTCTGCCCGCCGAAGGTCATCACCCCCAGCCCGAACGCGCTGACCGAAATGCCGGTGCGCCCCAGTTGCCTGTATTCCAACGCCTGCCCCCTATTCCGCCGCCGCATCCACCGGCGTGAACGGCGGCCAGCCCTTGGCGTAATGCACGCCGGTGATCGGCGCGAGGATTTCCGCCGCTTTTGCACGCGGGTTGAAGAACTGGCTGTACCACTGGCGCGACTGGCGGAATGGCCCGTCGGACGGCAACTGGATGATGTTCAGCGCCGGCTTCTTCTCCGCCCACACCTCGCCGTCGCGCAGCAACCCGCCGCCGAACAGCGCGCTCACCTTGTCGCGCATTGCCCGCGCCGCATCGTCAACCACGCCCGAAGGCGACCGCACCATCGCCGTCTGCCACGCCCGGCAGGTGCCGTCGTCGATCGGCGTCACGCAGATGATCTGCACCGCGCCCATCTCGCGGAACCGCCCGAAGGCGATGCCCGGGCCGACATAGCCGGCGATCGTCGAATAGGTCTGCCCGAACAGGCCCGAGCCGTTGTCCTCCACCGCCGAGCTTTGCCGCTGGTGCATCAGGTGGCGGTCGTACTCGTTCTCGTAAGCGACGGCGTGGCCGCCATGCAGGTGGCCCAGATGCGCCACGTCGGACATGTTGTCGAAGATCTCGATCGGGTGCTTCAGGTCGCACAGCGGTTCCAGCCCCTGCCAGCGCACCCATTGCGGATCGTCCCACTCGGGGAACGGGGCAATGTCGAAGTCCGGCTCCAGCGCTTCAGGATCATGCCAGGTGAAGACGATTCCATAGCGTTCCTCCACCCGCCACGGCTTTACCCGCGCGCCGGGCGGGATTGGTCCGTCGTGATAGGGGATGTGGTTGCACTTGCCGTCCGGCCCGAAGCGCCAGGCGTGGAACGGGCAGCGGATATTGTCGCCCTCCATGAAGAACGCCGCGGTGGTGGTGGCCGAGGTTTCGCCGCTGCCCAGCTTCGTGCCCATGTGCGGGCACCACGCATCGAGCATTACCGCGCGGCCGCTCTCACCCCGGTACAGCACCATGTCCTGCCCGAAATAGTGGACGTTGATCGGGGTGCGGGTCACTTCGCTGCTGCTGGCAACGGCGAACCAGCCGCGCGCGAAGGGATAGTCGCCGAGCCGGTAGTCTGCCGAGGTCGCCATTTCACACTCTCCCGCAATCTGTTTTCCGTCGCAGGATTTCACGCTTCCGCTGATGCCGCCACTACAATGTTCGCGAATGCAAGCGCCGGCAGAAAATCGACGAAGGCGGCGGGCGGGCGATCGCCTGCACTTCGCGGTGCCGTAACCGGGTGTTGCGCCCGCCGACATTTGTGTACTAAATAGTACACGGGCCAGCAAGGCCGGGAGCGCGCCATGAAGACTTCGATTGCCACGGTATCGGTGGGCGGCACGCTGGCGGGCAAGCTGGAGGCGATTGCCCGGGCCGGGTTCACCGCAGCCGAGATTTTCGAGAACGACCTGCTGTCCAGCCCTTTGCCCGCGCGCGAGGTGGGGGTGATGATGCGCGGGTTGGGGCTTGATTGCGCGATGCTGCAGCCGTTCCGCGACTATGAAGGGATGCCCGCAGACCAGCGCGATGCGGCGCTGGAGCGGATGCGGCGCAAGTTCGCGGTGATGGACGATCTCGGCACCGATCTGATCCTGCTGTGTTCGAACTGCTCGCCGGCGGCCAGTGACGATCGGCAGCGGATGCTGGACGATCTCGGCCTGCTTGGCGATCTGGCCGCTGCCAACGGCAAGCGCATTGCCTATGAAGCGCTGGCGTGGGGCCGCCACGTGTTCGACCATCGCGACGCCTGGGGGCTGGTCCGCGATCTCGACCATCCCGCCATCGGCCTGACGCTGGACAGCTTCCACTCGCTGGCGCGCGGCGTGCCGAGTGCCAGCATCGGCGATATCCGGCCCGGGAAGCTGTTCATCGTGCAACTGGCCGACGCGCCGAAACTGGAGATGGACTACCTGAACTGGAGCCGCCATTTCCGCTGCATGCCGGGGCAGGGCGACCTGGCGCTGGACGACTATGTCGCCGCGCTGCGCCGGATCGGCTACCAGGGCTGCTGGAGCCTTGAGATATTCAATGACCGGTTCCGGTCCACCTCGCCCGGGCAGATCGCGCGTGATGGCTTGCGGTCGCTGAAGGCGCTCGGCGAACGCGCGCGGCTGAAGCGCGGCGAGGCGCCGGCAATGGCCCCGGCGATCGATCCGCAGCGGGTCGAGTTTATCGAATTCGCCGCCAGCCACGAGGAGGCCGAGGATTTCGGACGGATGTTCGCTGCGCTGGGCTTCGCGCCGGTGGCGCGGCATCGCAGCAAGGACGTGGTGCGCTGGCAGCAGGGCGCGATCAACCTCGTCGTCAATTCCGAGCCGGAAGGGCTGGCGCACAGTTTCGACATCGTCCACGGCGGGTCGGTCTGCGCGATCGGGCTGGCGGTCGGGGATCAGGCGGCGGCGATGGCGCGTTCGGACGCGCTTGACGTGCAGCGCCACGAACAGACGATCGCCCCCGGCGAATGGCAGATCCCCAGTGTGCGCGGGGTTGGCGGCGGCCTGATCTATCTGGTCGATGCCGCCACCAGCGCGCGGATGTGGGCCGATGAATTCCCGGTGGCGCTGGCAGGGGCGCAGCCTCGCCACGACCTGCGCAGTGTCGATCACATCGCGCAGACCATGCAGTACGAGGAGTTCCTCAGTTGGCTGCTCTACTACATCACGCTGTTCGATCTGGAGAAAACACCGCAACTGGAAATCGCCGATCCGATGGGGATCGTCTACAGTCAGGCGGTGGAGAGCCGGAACCGGGCCGTGCGCTTTACGCTGAACGGGTCGCTGGCCGCTCACGCGCTCAGCTCGCGGTTCATCCAGCACTACTTCGGTGCGGGCGTGCAGCATATCGCCTTCGCCACTGCCGACATCTTCACCGCCGCGCAGAACGCGCGCGATGCGGGGTTGCCGATCCTCGAAATCGGCCCGAACTACTACGCCGAGATCGAGGCCCGCTTCGCGCTCGATCCGGCGCTGGTGGCGCGGATGGCGGCACTGAACATCCTCTATGACCGCGACGGTGCGGCCGAGTACTTCCAGTTCTACAGCCGTGCCGTTGCGAAGCGCGTGTTCTTCGAAGTGGTCGAGCGGCGCGGATACGACGCCTATGGCGCCGCCAACGCCCAGATTCGTCTGACGGCACAGGCTGCCCACCGCGATCCCGCTGGCATATGACTACGTCCGCGCCCGGCGGAACCCCGCGTTTCCGGAATAGGTATGCGCAATACAATCGGTTGAAATTTGGCTTGCGCGGCGGATTCAAGTTTGACAGATAAGTCCGATCCGGCACCCGCCGGCGGATGATTCGCGACTGGCGCTCGAAATTGGCGCGGTTTTCAGGGAGAGCGATGATGAAGCGTCTTTCAATTCAATCGTGTGTATCGGTGATTGGCCTGGCAATCGCCAGCCTGTCGACGCCGGTTCACGCGCAGGCCGCTCAGGCCCCCGCCGCAGCCGACAAGGCCGCCGAAGGTGACTCGCTGTCCGAAATCGTCGTGACGGCAACCGCCGGCAGCCGTTCCAAGCTGGATACCTCGGTTTCGATCTCGTCGGTCGATGCCGCCATGATCCAGGATTTCCACCCGATGTCGGAAGGCGACATGCTGCGCCTGCTGCCGGGTCTCCAGCCCAACATTTCCGGCCCGGGCGGCAACGGCAACTTCGCGGTGCGCGGCCTGCCCGTCGCCACCGGCGGCGCCACGTTCGTCCAGCTCCAGGAAGACGGCCTGCCGACCGTGCTCTATGGCGACATGCAGTTCGGCAACAACGACTACTGGACCAAGTCCAGCCCCACCGATGATCGCATTGAGGCGATCCGTGGCGGTACCGCCGCTACCCTGGCCAGCCAGGCTCCGGGTGCGGTCGTCAACTACATCAGCAAGACCAGCCGTTCCGAAGGCGGTTACATCCAGCTCGAAAAGAACCTGACCTACGATTACACGAAGGCCAGCTTCCTCTATTCGGGCAGCATCAACGACAGCACCTACTACAATGTCGGCGGCTATTACGATGTCGGCCACGGCCCCTGGCACACCGGCTACAACCTCAGCAATTCCTACCTGATCAAGGGCAACATCACCAAGGAGTTCGCCGACAACAAGGGCTACTTCCGCCTGCTGTTCAAGGCGCAGGACACGCGTGAGCCCAACACGCAGGGCGGCATCGCCTGCGGCAAGCTGTCCGGCGGCAAGGTCACCGGCCTGACCACGTGCCCGGGCTTCGATGCGCGCAAGGCGTCGAACTTCTCGCTCTACAACACCAACGTCAACTACATCGACTTCAACAGCGGCGGTCTCGCCCAGCACCCGCTGGACGGCATCACCACCAAGGCGAAGTCGATCCAGGCGCAGTTGCACTACAAGTTCGACAATGGCCTGACCGTTGACAACAACGCCCGCTATACCAGCATGAGCGGCGGTTTCGCATCCAACTTCCTCAGCGTCAGCCCGATCAGCGGCCTGATCGGTTCGACCGTGAACGGCGGCGTCGTGGCTCGCGCGGTCTATGCTGCCGGCCCGCAGAAGGGCCAGAACGTTGCCGAAGCCTATTACGACAACAACGTGCAGGTCTGGACCCGCATCCGCGACGTCGGCAGCTTCGTCAATGACACGAAGCTGAGCTGGAACGGCGATCTGGGCACGGTCAAGGCCAGCCTTACCGCCGGCTGGTTCTACATGAACCAGAAGATCGCGATGGATTGGCATCCCAACCAGTTCAATTCGTCGATCTCGCCGAATTCCTCGCCGATCGACCTGCTGAACTCGGCCGGCGCGCTGCTCAGCGCCAACGGCTTCACCGGCTACAACAACAACTGGGGCGGCTGCTGCGCGCGTACCTACGACTACGCCTTTACCGACAACGCGCCCTATGCCGACCTGATCCTCGATGCCGGCAAGTTCGAGCTGGACGCGTCGATCCGTCACGACATCAATCATGGTTCTGGCTCGGGCACCAACGCCAACCCGGTCACCGGCAATGCCGTCACGCACACGATCGTCCAGTCGGCGGTCAATCCGGTTACCGGCGCTTCGCAGAACGTCGCCATTCCGTACTATCTGCCTGATGGTGCGACCGAAGTGATGAACTACACCGTGCCGCTGACCTCGTGGTCGGTGGGCGCCAGCTACAAGGCGATGGACAACCTCAACCTGTTCGTCCGCGCCTCGAAGGGCACCCGCTTCAACGCCGATCGCATGTCGTTCAACGGCTACTTCAACGCCGATGGCACGCTGAACACCGCCGGCAAGACCGCTGCGGCCGACTATGTCTACCAGTATGAAATCGGCCTGAAGAACCGCGGCACCATCGGCGCGGCGCGCTACACGGTCGAACTGACCCTGTATCACAGCCACTTCAACATCACGACCTACGAGCTCAGCCAGACGGTCTGCCCGATCGTGACCGGCAGCGCGACCACGTTCACCTGCATCGTCTCGGACAAGTACAAGACGACCGGTGCGGAGTTCTATGGCACGCTGAACCTGGGCGGTTTCAACCTCCTCGCCAACCTCACCTACAACAAGGCGAAGAAGCAGCCCTCCGGTCCCAACACGGTCTATGCCCGGTCGAACAACATTCCCGACCTGTCGTACACGCTGGCGGCCAACTACAACGTCACCAGGCAACTGTCGCTGGGTGCGGACCTGACCGGCGTGACCAGCACGCTCGACGGCGCCGGCAACCAGTGGCCGGGTGGGACGGTGTTCGGTGCCAACGTCAAGATCCGTCCGGTCGACAATCTCCAGATCGGCGTGAACGTCTACAACCTGTTCAACAAGCTGACCCCGCTGGGGCCGGCCGGAACCGACTTCTCGACCGGCGGCGGCGGCTTCATCGGCGGCATTTCGCCGGTGCTGGGCCGCAGCTTCACCGCCTCGGCGAAGTTCAACTTCTAAGGCAGGCTGCCCGATCGGGTTGCAATCGGGTGGGGCGGGCCGGGGGAAACCCTGGTCCGCCCTTTTGCCTTGTGGCAGCGCAACGAGTACATTTTCAGGCGCAAGGAAGGGATGTCATGACAGGCGATCGCAGGATCAGGTCGATACTCATCGTCGGCGGCGGTTCGGCCGGCTGGATGTCGGCGGCGATGCTTGCCAATATCCTGCGCCACGATTGCCGCATCACGCTGGTCGAAAGCGACGAGATCGGCATCGTCGGCGTCGGCGAGGCCACCATCCCGCCGATCCGCATCTTCAACGAGACGCTGGGCATCGACGAGGCCGAATTCGTCCGCGAAACGAAGGGCACGTTCAAGCTCGGCATCGAGTTCGTCGACTGGGGCAGCAACGGCAACCGCTACTTCCACCCGTTCGGCCCGCACGGCCGGAACTTCGACATGGTTCCGCTTCACCAATACTGGCTGCGTGCACGCGAGATGGGCGAATCCGCGCCGCTGGACGATCATTCGATGGCCTGGCACCTTGCCAAAGCGGGGCGGATGGCGAAACCGTCGGCCGATCCGCGCAGCGTGCTGTCCACGTTCGACTATGCCTACCACTTCGATGCCACGCTTTATGCGGCCTATCTGCGCCGCTATGCCGAAGCGCGCGGCGTCACCCGCGTCGAGGGCAGGATCACCGACGTGACGCTGAACGGCGAGACCGGCTTCGTCGAGAGCGTCACGCTGGCCGATGGCCGCCGGCTTGAGGCCGAACTGTTCCTCGATTGCTCGGGCATTCGCGCGCTGCTGATCGAGGGCGCGCTCAAGACCGGGTACGAGCACTGGGACCACTGGCTGCCCTGCGATCGTGCCGTCGCCATGCCGTGCGAGAACGCCGGCCCGCCCACACCCTACACCCGCTCCACCGCGCGCGAGGCGGGCTGGCAGTGGCGCATCCCGCTGCAGCACCGCACCGGCAACGGCTATGTCTATGCCAGCCATCTGCTCGACGACGACAAGGCGGCAGACCTGCTGAGCCAGCGGCTCGACGGCAAGCCGCTGGGCGATCCGCGTCTGGTGCGGTTCGCCACCGGCCGCCGCAAGCTGCACTGGAACCGGAACGTCGTCGCCATCGGCCTGTCCTCGGGCTTCCTGGAGCCGCTGGAATCGACCAGCATCCACCTGATCCAGGCGAATATCTCGAAGCTGATGGGCCTGTTTCCCGACCGGACATTCGACCAGGCCACGATCGACGAATTCAACCGCATCGCCGTCACCGAGACCGAGCGCATCCGCGATTTCCTGATCTTGCACTACAAGCTGACGACGCGCGACGATTCCGAGCTGTGGCGCTACTGCGCCGCGATGGACGTGCCCGATTCGCTGGCATCGAAGCTCGATCATTTCCGCCGCCACGGCCGGCTGATCGCGCGCGAGATGGACCTGTTCGCCCCGGCGTCATGGCTGGCGGTCCACATCGGCCAGGGCAATATCCCCGAGGGGCTGGACCCGCTGATCGATTATCGCGGCATCGATGCGCGGGATTACCTCTCGCGCCTGCGCGCCACCATGTCGGCGGAAGCGCTGCGCCAGCCGCCGCATGAGCAGTTCGTTGCCCAGCTTACCGGCACGGTGCCGGCCTGATGCGGCGGTGACCACCGGGGCCGAACAGTGGCGTGATCGCGCGCGCGGCTTGCGGGCCGAGCAGCGAATGGTCGAGGCGGATGCCGCCATCGCCCGCGCCGCCAGCCTCGATCCAAGCGACCGTCTGACTGCCTTCCTGCGCGCGCAGTCCGCCTACGAACTCGGCTTCCCCGCCGGCGACCTTTACGCGCACGCCCGCCGCTTGTGGCCGGACAACCCCGACATCATCCGCAACCACGCGCTGGCGCTGACGTCGCAGGGCGATGTGGCCGGCGCCGACCGCCTGCTTGCGGACGCGCTGGTGCAATCGCCCGATTGGCTCGATGGCCACCGCGTCCTTTCCGGAATGCGTTTCGCTCGGGGCGACGGCCAGCACCACGACGCCAGCTTCGCCGCCGCCGTGCAGGCGTGCCCGCGGCATCAGGGCCTGTGGCTGGGCTGGTTCAGCACCATCGCCCAGCAGCGGGACTGGCCGCGCGCCGCCGCCATTCTCGACGCCGCCGCGGCCGCGCTCGGCGAAACCCGGCCCATCGCCATTGCCCGCGCCTTTCTGGCCAGCGAATCCGGCGATCTGGCCGTCGCCCGCGAACGCCTTGCCGCGCTGGCCGACGTGGAGGACGATTTCCTGGCCTTGTGCCGCATCCGCACCGCGTTGCGCGGCCGCGATCCGCGCCTGGCCGAAAGCCTTGCCCTGCCGCTGACGCGCACCCGCCTGGCCGGGCAGGTCTGGCCCTACCTTTCGACCTGCTGGCGCCTGCTGGGCGATGCCCGCGCGCAATGGCTCGACGGCGATCCGGTGATGGGGGGCGAGATCGATCCCGGTTTTTCCCCCGCCGAACTCGGCGAGCTCGCCGCCTTGCTGCGCAGCCTGCACACCATGCAGGCGCCGTATCCAGAGCAATCGGTGCGCGGCGGCACCCAGACCGATCGCTCGGTGCTGCTTCGCCATGAGCCGCTGCTGATCGATGCCCGCGCCCGTCTGCTGGAAGGCGTGCGCCGGTTCATCGCCACGCTGCCCGCGCCCGATCCGACGCATCCGGTGCTGTCGCGCCCGCGCGACAACCTGCGGGTCTCCGGCTCATGGTCAGTGCGCCTTGGGGCAGGGGGGTACAATGTCACGCACAGCCACCCGGTGGGCTGGCTGTCGTGCGCGTTCTACGTTGCGCTGCCCGAAGACATCGGCGCGGCGCCGGCCGGCCACCTGCATCTCGGCGCCCCGCCGCCCGAACTGGGACTGGATCTGGCCGCTTACACCACGATTGCGCCGCAGGCAGGACGGATGGTCGTGTTCCCGTCGATCGCGTGGCACGGCACCGTGCCGTTTCCCCGAGGCGAGCGCCTCAACATCGCCTTTGATGTCGTGCCGGTGCCGTGATGCCGGGACTGCTGGTCAGCCAGTGGCCCTGCCAGCAGCACTGAGCACCAGCGCCAGCGCGCCCAGCAGGCCGGAATCAGCCCCCAGCCCCGGCGCCACCACCACGTCATCGGCCTTGCCGACGAAATAGCCGGCGCCTGCCGCCGCGGTTTCCATCCTGACCCGCTCCAGCAGGCCCGGCGTGCCCATCACCCCGCCACCCAGCACGATGCGGGCGGGTTCCATCACGGCCTGGAATGTCGCCAGCGCCCGGCCGATGTACCAGGCGATAATGCCATGCCCCGGATGATCGTTCGGTAATTCGCTCAGCGAATGGCCCCAGCGCGCTTTCACCGCCGGCCCGGCGGCCAGCCCTTCCAGGCAATCGCCGTGAAACGGGCAGCAGCCGGCGAATTCGCGATCGTCGGGATGGCGAGGGAGGCGGATATGCCCCATTTCCGGGTGCGACAGCCCGTGCAGCAGCCTGCCATCGGCAACGAAGCCGCCGCCGACGCCGGTGCCGATGGTCAGATACAGCAGCGAGCCGACGCCCTTGCCCGCACCCCAGCGCGCTTCCGCCAGCGCGGCGCCGTTGACGTCGGTGTCGATCGCCACCGGCCGTCCGAATGCCTCCGTGAAAGGCGCGATCAGGTTGGCTCCGGTCCAGTGCGGCTTCGGCGTGGAGCGGACGCAACCATAGCCGGGCGAGGCGCGGTCGAGATCGAGCGGCCCGAACGAGGCGATGCCGAATGACCGGACGGACACGGCCTGCGCCCGGAACCAGTCGAGAGCGGCCCCCAGCGTTTCGGCCGGCGTGGTGGTCGGCACGCGCTCGCGCGCGGTGATCCGGCCTTCGCCATCGGCCAGCCCCAGCACGAACTTGGTGCCGCCGGCCTCGATCAGTCCGTACATGTCAGCCATCGTCAGCTCCCGGTTGCGATTCCCGCGCTGTCACCATCCAGCGCCAGGGTGAACACCGGCGCCGGCACGCCGCCGAATTGTGCCCGGCGCCAGGCGGCATCGCCATGATCGTTGCCGTGCAGCGACGCCGGGTAATCGACGAAGCCGTGGACGGTCAGTTCCGCCGTCACCCACCAGCTATAGGTCTGGAACGGCGCGTCGGCGGGGTTGCCCGCCACCAGCCCGCTACCGTTGAGCGGCCGCCACGGCCCGGCGATGTCGTCGGCAACCATGCCGTAAAGCCCGTTCGGGCCGTTCGGGCCATCGGGCGCGAACACCTTGCGCTGGGTTGACCAGAACAGGTA
>JAGWVC010000155.1 GCA_018971065.1 Sphingomonadales bacterium
GCGCATTGCGTAACCGCTCCGTCATCGGCCCGGGTTAGGAACCGGGCAGCGGGGCAACAAGGAGGAAGAACCATGTTCATCCGCAGCGAAAGGCTGTTCCTTCGGCCCGCCTGGCCCGAAGACTGGCAGGATCTGCTTGAAGCCGTTGCCGACGAAGGCGTCGTTCGCAATCTGGCGATGGCGCCGTGGCCCTATACCAGCGAGGACGCGCGCGAATTCGCGGAAATGGCGCAGGATCGGCGGCATCCGCATTTCCTTGTCACCCTGCCCGGCGCCGGGGGCGCGCGGCTGATCGGCTGTGTCGGGCTGGCGCCCGGTGAAGGCGGGGTGGCCGAGCTGGGCTACTGGATCGCCCGCGCGCACTGGAACCGGGGCTATGCCACCGAAGCCGCGCGCGCGGTGCTGTCGATCGCGCGGACGCTGGGGCATCGCCGGCTGGGGGCCGCGCATTTCCTGGACAATCCGGCGTCGGGCCGGGTGCTGGCCAGGCTGGGTTTCGACCCGGTGACGCGGACCGAGCGCTGGTGCCGCAGTCGGGGCGTCCGGGTGCCAGCGCAGGCCTGGGCGCGCGAACTGGCGACCGCCTGTGCGGGCGAGGACGTCATGCGCGCGGCGTAAATCCTATTTGTCCTCGATCAGCGCCCGGTCATCCACGTTCCACGGGTGGAAGCCGGGCGCAAACCACGCGCGCCAGCCGGGCAGGATGCGTCGCAGCACGCCGGGATCGCGAAACAGGAAGCGCCAGACCCGGCGCCAGAGTTTCGGGCCGGTCAACCCATCCTGCCGCAGCAGGTCCAGCGCATCGACCACGCGGTGGGTGAAGAAGGTGCGGGTGACGACCAGCATCATCAGCGAGCGTAGCAGCCAGCGCCGCCAGCCGGGCCAGTCGCGGGTGGCGTGCAGGAACGTGTCGAACGCGACGCCCTTGTGCTCGATCTCCTCGATCGCGTGCCAGCGCCACAGCGCCGCCAGCGCGGGATCGGCGCCGGCCAGCATGTCGGGGTGAGTCAGCAGGTCGTGCGCGAAGATCGCGGTGAAGTGCTCGAGCGCCATTGTGACGGCGATGTTCGCGACGTCGGAGCGCAGCCGGGCCTTCTCCAGCAGCGCGTCGATCCGCGCATCGATTCGCGACAGATCGTAGCCGGCCTGCTGGACGATGCGGTTGAAGGCGACATGTTCGCGGCTGTGGTTGGCTTCCTGGGCAATGAAGTCGCGAATCTGGCCGGCCAGCGGCTCGGGCGCGTCCTGGCGGCAGGCGCGGACCGAATCGATGAAGAACGCCTCGCCGCGCGGGAACGAGGCCGAGAGCGCATTGAACCATGCCGTGGCCACGGCGTCGCCGCCGACCCACCAGCGCTGCGCCAAGCCGCGCGGGGCCTGGCCATCGGGATAGTCCGGGCGCCGACGGACGATCAGGGGTTGATCGAATATTGCGCGGCCGCCGCCCTTGCCAGCAAGGACGCTGCGCTTTAACGCGCCTTCACGATTCGAAGCCATTGCCATGCGCTCGCGGATAGGCTAGTTTACAGGCATGTCAATAAGAAGGCGTCTCACTCAGGAAGAGAGCCGCTCGGTGGCGCTGGAAGCCGCGCGTGCGTTGCTGCTCGAATCGGGACCGCAGGCGGTGACGCTGAAGGCCGTTTCGGCGCGCATGGGCCGCACGCATGCCAACCTGCTGCATCACTTCGGGTCGGCGGCCGGGCTGCAGAAGGCGCTGGCCGGGCAACTGGCGGTGGGCATCTGCGCGACGATCGAACAGGCGGTGCTGGCATTTCGCGCCGGGACGGGCACGCCGCGCAAGGTGGTGGACCTGGTGTTCGATGCGTTCGGTCGCGAAGGCGCGGGGGCGCTGGCATCGTGGATGCTGTTGACCGGCAACGAGGACGCGCTGGACCCGATCGTCACCGCGATTCACGACGTGGTTGATCACCTGCACGACGGCGAGGGCGGATCGGTCAGCCGCACGGTGCTGAAGCTGTGCCTGCTGGCGCTGGGCGATGCGCAACTGGGCGGGCCACTGGCGTCGGCGCTGGACCTGCCGCTGTCGGCGGCGCGCGAAATGGCCGAGAAGATGCTGGTGGAAGCGACCGCCGGCCGCGTTCAGGAATCGGCCGCGATCGTCGCCTGAAGCCATTCCGGCCAGGCGTCGGCGGGCAGGCTTTCGACGCGGGCGCGTTCGATTTCGGGTGGGGTGCCCGGAGTCGATACCACGCGCAGGCGCCGGTTGACCTTTTGCCGCCAGTTCATCCGCGCGGTGTTTTCCTGGCCGACATAGCAGCCCTTGGTGAAGCTGACCCCGTTCAGCGCATCGGCGTTGCATTCCAGCCACAGGGTTTCGCCGTTGCCGAGTTCGGCGCGGCCTTCGGTGACGCCGAGCGCGAGGCGGTGGGAGTGCCAGGCGGAATCGGCGGCGGGGCTGTCGTCCGCAGGGGCGAGCCAGCGCCAGCCGAGTTGCGCAAGGCGGGGATCGGAAACGGCGCCGTCGCGGGGCTGGGCGGACCAGTGGACCGCCAGCGCCGGTTCGACCGCGATGGCGATGCGGCGGCGCAGGCGATAGAGCGACAGGCGCTTGGCCAGAGCTTCTGCCGCGTCGGCTTCGGCGTCGATGAGCAATGAGCCGTTGCCGCCGTCCCAGACGAGGAAATCAAACAGGACCTTGCCCTGCGGGGTGAGCAGTCCGGCCCAGACCGGCAGCGCGCCGGCGACGTCCTGGGTGACGAGGCCCTGCAGGAAGGCGACGACATCCTCGGCCGGTTCCTGGGGGGAAAGGCGGACGAGGGCGCGGGTGGCGAGTCGGGTGGCGGTCATCGTTGGGGAAATGGGAGGTCATCGCGTGTTTGGCAACAGTGGCGTTCGTGCCGATTCGGGCCTAGGAACGGGGCATGACACACGCTCCCGAACTGGTGCTGGCCAACGGCACCGTCCACACGCCCAATGGGCCCGCGCAGATCGATGTTGCCGTGCGCGAGGGCAGGATCATCGGATTGGGTTCGTATCCCGATGCGGCGAGAAGGATCGACTGCACGGGCCTGGATGTGTTGCCGGGCGTGATCGATAGCCAAGTGCATTTTCGTGAGCCGGGGCTGGAGCACAAGGAAGACCTGGAATCGGGCAGCCGGGCGGCGGTGCTGGGCGGGGTGACCGCGGTGTTCGAGATGCCCAACACCAATCCCAACACCGACACCGCCGACCGCGTGCTGGACAAGCTGAAGCGTGCCGACCACCGCATGTATTGCGACCACGCGTTCTATGTCGGCGCGACGGCGGAGAATGCCGCGGAACTGGCGGAGCTGGAGCGCATTCCCGGCACGGCGGGAGTGAAGATCTTCATGGGCGCCTCCACCGGCAGCCTGCTGGTGGCCGAGGACGCGGCGCTGGCGCGGGTGCTGGCGAGCGGCACGCGGCGGGTGGCGATCCATGCCGAGGACGAGGCGCGGATGCAGGAGCGGCGCGATTTCCGCGTCGAGGGCGATGCGTCGAGCCATCCGGTGTGGCGCGACGACGAATCGGCGCTCTTGGCGACGCGGCGCATTCTGCGGCTGGCGCGGGCGGCGCGGCGGCCGATTCATGTGCTGCACATCACCACCCCGGCCGAGCTGGAGCTGATCGCGCAGCATCGCGACGTGGCGACCTGCGAGGTGACGCCGCAGCACCTGACACTGGCGGCGGAAGAGGCCTATCCCCGGCTGGGCACTTATGCGCAGATGAACCCGCCGATCCGTTCGGGCGCGCATCGCGATGGCTTGTGGCACTGGCTGCGGCAGGGCGTGCCCGACGTGCTGGGAAGCGACCATGCGCCGCACACGAAGGAGGAAAAGGCGAAGCCTTACCCGGCCAGCCCCAGCGGGATGCCGGGAGTGCAGACGCTGCTGCCGCTGATGCTGGACCATGTGGCGAAGGGCCACCTGACGCTGGCGCGGCTGATCGACATGACCAGCGCTGGCGTGCAGCGGGTGTTCGGGCTGCAGGCCAAGGGGCGGATCGCGGTTGGCTATGATGCCGACTTCACCGTGGTGGACCGCAAGGGTCGCTTTACCGTCACCGAGGACTGGCTGGAGAGCCGCTGCGGCTGGTCGCCGTTCACCGGCATGGACCTGCAGGGGCGCGTGATCGGCACGATCGTACGCGGACATACGGCGATGTGGGAAGGGCAGCTGGCGAACCAGGCCACCGGTGAGGCGCTGAAGTTTGCGGGGGCGCTGGGGTAGGGGGCGCGGCTGTTCGTGGCGGCGCGTGGGACGGCGTTGCGCTGGCGGGGCGGGCGGCGGCTCGTGAACCACGATGGACCCTGAACCAAGTTCAGGGTGACGAGGGGTGAGTTCAGGGTGACGAGGGTTGTTGGTGTGATGGGAGGTCGTCGGTGACGGCCTGTGGCGGCCGTCACCGTGAACGCGCTTATTTGGAGCGTTCGACTTCCTCGAACGCCAGTTCGACCGGGGTGGCGCGGCCGAAGATCGAGACCGAGACCTTGACGCGCTGCTTGTCGAAATCGAGTTCCTCGACGATGCCGTTGAAGCTGGCGAACGGGCCGGCGTTGACCTTGACCGAATCGCCGATCTCATAATCGACGTGGACGTGCTTCTTGGGCTGGGCGGCGGCCTGTTCGCGGGCGCCGAAGTAGCGGGCGGCGTCGCTTTCGCTGATCGCCTGCGGCTTGCCGTTGGGGCCGAGGAAGCCGGTGACCTTGGCGGTGTTCTTGACGAGGTGGTAGACGTCGTCGTTCAGCGTCAGCTTGGCGAGGACGTAGCCGGGCATGGTCTTGCGCTCAACCTGGACCTTCTTGCCGCGCTTGACCTCGGTAACGTGTTCGGACGGCACTTCGACCGCCTCGACCAGTTGCGACAGGCCCTTGCGCTCCGCTTCGTGAAGGATCGATTCCTTCACCTTGTTCTCGAAGCCGGAGTAGGCGTGGATGATGTACCAGCGGGCCATGCGTTTCGTTTCCGATTGAAGGGTTTGCGAGAGGGGCGGATCAGGCCAGCTTGAGGAGAAGCTTGACGATCTCGCCGAACAGCGAATCGACGCCTAGGAAGAACAGCGCCAGGATCGTCATCAGGATGGCGACGAAGATGGCGGTGGTGACGGTTTCCTGCCGGGTGGGCCAGACGACCTTGTTCGCTTCGGCGCGGACCTGGCGGATGAATTCGCCGGGGGTGGTCTTCTTTT
>JAGWVC010000156.1 GCA_018971065.1 Sphingomonadales bacterium
GCCGGGTCCTCGGCGCGTTCCAGCAGGTCGTTGAAGTTGGCGGCGATGATGTCGCGGGTGCGGGAAAAGATGCCCAAGGCGTTTGCTCCGGTGTTGAGGCGACGCGCGTTATACGGGGTGGCGTTATACGGGACCGGGGTGCCGGTGGTAAACCGCTGCGGTTGATCGTCGCGGAGTGCCGCGATCTCGCGGTCAAGCCGCGAAGGGGTCGCGATCTGCGGCGCGGCGGCGGTGGTTTCGGCGGCCGGGTTCATGCCAGCCCCGGCACGAACGCGGTGGTGGCGTGGGTGGCGGCGGCGACGCCCTTGCCGGGCAGCGCGATCATCGTCGCGGCCAGGGTCATGAGGACGCTGATGACGATGGCCCAGTCGAGCCGGGATTGCAGGCGCGGTTTGATGAACGTCATGGTCGTGGGTCCTGTGGTCCGGCGGGCGCTGGCCCGTCGCTGCACCCTGCATCGCAAGCGGCGTGCCAATTTGCGGAATGGCCGGATTCGGCGGGTTTGAAGCGCCTTGTCCCGATTATCGGTATAGCCATATTGCCAATGGTTAGCAAAATATGCCAATTGGTGGTAATGGACCGTGCGCCACAGTTCATCGGGGAATCGACCCCGTTTCTCGACGCGATGGAGCGCGCCAGCCGCGCCGCATCCACCAACCGGCCGGTGCTGGTCGTGGGGGAGCGCGGCACCGGCAAGGAACTGGTGGCCGAGCGCCTGCACCGGCTCAGCCCGCGCTGGGGCGAGCCGCTGGTGACGCTGAACTGCGCGACCCTGCCCGAAACGCTGATCGAGGCCGAACTGTTCGGGCACGAGGCCGGGGCCTTCACCGGCGCGGTGCGGGCGCGGGCCGGGCGGTTCGAGGAGGCCGACAAGGGCACGCTGTTTCTGGACGAGCTGGCGACGCTGTCGATGGCGGCGCAGGAGCGGCTGCTGCGCGCGATCGAATATGGCGAGGTGGCGCGGATCGGCGCGTCGCGGCCGATGCGGGTGGACGTGCGCATCGTTGCCGCCACTAACGAGCATCTGCCGGCGCTGGCTGAGCAGGGGCGGTTCCGCGCCGACTTGCTGGACCGGCTGTCGTTCGAGGTGATCACCCTGCCGCCGTTGCGCGAACGCACCGGCGACATCGCGCTGCTGACCGAGCATTTCGGCACGCGGATGGCCAGCGAACTGGGGTGGGAGGCGTGGCCGGGGTTCACGGCCGGGGCGATGGCGGCGCTGGAGGCCTATGCCTGGCCGGGCAACGTCCGCGAACTGCGCAATGTGGTGGAGCGCGCGGCGTGCCGCTGGGACGATCCGGCCGAGGCGATTGCCGAGATCGTGTTCGATCCGTTCGCGAGCCCGTGGCGGCCGGCGGTGCCTGCGCCTGCGCCTGTGCAGCCGGGTCCCGCTGTCGCGACGGCGCCCGACACCGTCACCGACCTGCGCGCGGCGGTGGAAGCGCACGAGAAGGCGATCCTGGTGGCCACGCTGGCGCGCCACCGCCACAACCAGCGCCGCACCGCCGCCGCGCTGGGGCTTTCCTATGACCAGCTTCGCCACTGCCTGCGGCGGCACGGATTGCCGGGCAGGGCGGATGGGCTGTCGGGTATTGAGCCGCCGGGGGATTGAATTCGCCAGGGGATTGAATTCGATTGCCGTCTGCCGTTCTTCAGTCGGGTCGCTGGAAAATCGGGATCGCAGGGGCGGCAGGCATGGCCTTGGGTAGTTTCATTGCGGAAAGTCCGGTCAGGTTCCTGGCCGCGTTGGGGGCGTTGACGCTGACGGTCACCGCGTTCGTTGCCGGCAATCCCGCGCCCAAGCCCGAAAATCCCTGGGCGCTGAACCAGGCGGCAGCGCCCGCCCCGGACCGGCTGGCCAAGCTGAAACATGCGGCCGAAGCGGTGGCGGAGCGGTTTGGGCTGCCGTTCAGGCCGTGCCGGGTGGAACCGGCCCGCCCCGCCGGAGCGCCCGCGCACCGGGCCACGCATCTGGCAAGGCCGAAGGCGCTTGCCGAGGAATCGCTTGAACTGGGCCGTCGAAGGGTCTAAGGGCGACACATCCCGACATTGTCAAAGCAAAGTCCGGGCTGGCGCCGCAGGGGGCCGGCACGAAACGGCTTTGGCATTCGCCGGAATGCTGGAGCGACCGTTGACCGATATTGCACGCCTGATCGAAGTCATCGAACCCGAGGTGAAGGCCCTGGGTTTCGAACTCGTGCGCGTGCGCCTGTTCAAGGGTGGCGAGATCGGCGACGAGGAACAGACCCTGCAGATCATGGCGGAGCGGCCCGAAACCGGGCAGCTTGTCCTGCAGGATTGCGCCGGGCTGTCGCACCGCATTTCCGACCGGATCGACGCGCTGGAGGAAGCCGGCGAAGTTCTGATCGCCGATGCCTACCGGCTGGAGGTGTCCTCGCCCGGTATCGATCGCCCGCTGACCCGCCGGCAGGACTATGTGAACTGGGCCGGGCATGAGGCGCGGGTGCAACTGGTGAATCCTGTCGAGGGCAACCGCAAGGCCTTGCAGGGCGACCTGATCGGTCTCGACGGCGAAACCGTGACGCTGGAGGACCGGAAGTCCGGCCGCGTCAGCTTTGCCCTGTCCGACATTCAGTCGGCCAAGCTGGTCCTGACCGACCGGCTGCTGGCCGCCACCCGGCCGCTGGACACCAGCGATGCCGACGAGCTTGAAGAAATCCCTGAAGAAATCGATGAGCATCGCGACGAAAAGTGGGAACCGGTTTTCGGCGTCAGCGATGCGACCTCAAATAACGAAGCACAGGAAGACTGAGCCATGAGTGCGATTTCCGCCAACCGCGCCGAACTGCTGGCCATTGCGAACGCCGTCGCCACCGAGAAGATGATCGACAAGTCGATCGTGATCGAGGCGATGGAAGAGGCCATCCAGAAGAGCGCCCGCAACCGCTATGGTGCCGAGAACGACATCCGCGCCAAGCTGGACCCGCGCACCGGCGACCTGCGCCTGTGGCGCGTGGTCGAGGTGGTCGAGGTGGTCGAGGACTACTTCAAGCAGGTTGACCTGAAGCAGGGCGAGAAGCTCCAGCCCGGCGCGAAGATCGGCGACTTCATCGTCGATCCGCTGCCGCCGGTGGACTTGGGTCGCATCGACGCGCAGTCGGCCAAGCAGGTGATCTTCCAGAAGGTCCGCGATGCCGAGCGTGACCGCCAGTACGAGGAATTCAAGGACCGCGCCGGCGAGATCATCACCGGCGTGATCAAGTCGGTCGAGTTCGGCCACGTCATCGTCAACCTGGGCCGCGCCGAGGGCGTGATCCGCCGCGACCAGCAGATCCCGCGCGAGGCCGCCCGCGTGGGTGAGCGCGTGCGCGCGCTGATCCTGCGGGTGGAGCGCCAGAACCGTGGCCCGCAGATTTTCCTGAGCCGCGCGCACCCCGACTTCATGAAGAAGCTGTTCGCGCAGGAAGTGCCCGAGATCTACGACAACATCATCGAGATCAAGGCCGCCGCCCGCGACCCCGGCTCGCGCGCCAAGATCGGCGTGATCAGCCGCGATTCCAGCATCGATCCGGTCGGCGCCTGCGTCGGCATGAAGGGCAGCCGCGTGCAGGCGGTGGTGCAGGAACTGCAGGGCGAGAAGATCGACATCATCCCCTGGAGCGAGGATACCGCGACGTTCGTGGTCAACGCGCTGCAACCCGCCACGGTCAGCCGCGTCGTCATCGACGAGGAAGAAAGCCGCATCGAGGTGGTGGTGCCCGACGACCAGCTTTCGCTGGCGATCGGCCGTCGCGGCCAGAACGTGCGGCTGGCCTCGCAGCTTACCGCCTCTGCCATCGACATCATGACCGAGGCCGAGGCGAGCGAGAAGCGCCAGAAGGAATTCACCGAGCGGTCGAAGATGTTCGAGGAAGAACTCGACGTCGATGAGACGCTGTCGCAGCTGCTGGTGGCCGAGGGCTTCTCGGAGCTGGAGGAAGTCGCCTACATCGAACTGGCCGAACTGGCCGGGATCGAGGGCTTCGACGAGGAACTGGCCGAGGAACTGCAAAGCCGCGCCGCCGAAGCGCTGGAGCGCCGCGAGGACGCGAATCGCGAAACCCGTCGCGCGCTGGGCGTGGAAGACGCCCTGGCCGAGATTCCGCACCTGACCGAGGCGATGCTGGTCACGCTGGGCAAGGCGGGCATCAAGACGCTCGACGACCTGGCCGACCTCGCCACCGACGAGCTGATCGCCAAGAAGCGCGCCGAGCCGCGCCGCCGCGAAAACCGCGATGGTCCCCGGGAAAACACCCGCGAGAACCGCCGCGAGCGGCAGGAAGACAAGGGCGGCGTGCTGGGCGAATACGGCCTCAACGAAGAGCAGGGCAACGAGATCATCATGGCCGCGCGTGCCCACTGGTTCGATGACGAGCCGGTAACCGAGGAGGCCGCCGATGCGGATTCCTCACAATGAGCGCCTGAGTTCCGACAGCACCGGTGGTGAACCGGAGAGGAAATGCATCCTCTCCGGCCGCCACGACGCGCGTGGAGACCTTGTCCGGTTGGCGATTTCGCCCGACGGAGATGTGCTTCCCGATGCGCTGGCGCGTGCGCCCGGACGGGGCGCGTGGATCGGCGTGGCGCGCCCGGTTCTTGAAAATGCGCTGGCGAAGGGCAAATTGAAGGGCGCGCTGGCGCGCGCCTTCAAGGGCGCCAGCCTGACCATTCCCGAAGACCTGCCGCAGCGTATCGAAGCGGCGCTGACCCGCGCCTTTACCGACCGGCTGGGGCTGGAAATGCGTTCGGGCCGGCTGCTGGTCGGTTCGGACCGGATTGCCGAGAACGCCCGGATGGGCAAGGTGGCCTGGCTGGCCCACGCCGCCGATGCCAGCGTCGACGGCAACCGCAAGCTGGACCAGGCCTGGCGGGTGGGCGAGGACGCCGAAGGTTCCGGCCTGCAGGGCACAATCTTGCCGCTGGACCGGGCGGCGCTGTCTGTGGCATTGGGCCGCGACAACGTCGTCCATCTGGCGCTGACCGACAAGGGCGCGGCCGCAAGGCTGGCTGTCCCGCTGGGCCGCCTGCTCCGATACCTGGGCGCGGCCGATTGTCCGGGCGAA
>JAGWVC010000157.1 GCA_018971065.1 Sphingomonadales bacterium
AGGCCCGGGTGCGCCTGCTGCATCTTCCACGCCAGCTTGTTGGCGCGGATGTAGAGGCCGCCCCAGCCCTGCGCGTAGCAGATGAACCCGGTGACCGTCATAGGCCCCTTCATCATGCGCGGCAGGGTGTCGCCGACTTTGACGTCTTCCCAGTAGCGCGGGGTGGCACCACGGATTTCCTCGTTGGCGTAGATGTCCGAGAATTCCTGGAGCTGTTCCTCGGTGAACGGTTCCACGCGGCCACGGGCTTCGGTGTACTTGGTGCCGCGCTCGCGGGCTTCGTCGCGATCGGTGCGGAACACCCACGAATCGGCGCTGGCGACTTCGTCACCGTGCTGGTTGAAGAAATCGACGTGGTAGATCTGCTGGAACGAGCGACCGGCGAACTTGGTCTGGTGCTCGACCAGATCCTTCAGGTAGGCGACGGTGGTGATGGTGTCGTTGCGGAACACCGGCTTCTTCCAGTTCCAGTCGGCGCCGGCCCACATCGCGTGGACGCCCGAGAGGCCACCGCAGTAGCCCGAGATCAGGCGGCTGGTGGTGAACAGGAACGACGGCAGCGCGATGATCGAGCCGTACTTGGTCTTGGCGGCGTATTCCGGATCGCACCACAGCGGGTTGTCGTCGCCAATGCCGTGGGCATAGTGGCGGATGGCGTCGCGGGTGGCTTCATAGTTCCACGGCTCGACGGTGTTCTCGATCTTGACGCCGATGCGGCTGCGGAGGTCGGCAAGGCCTTCCTCGGTGATCTTCGGGAATTTGGCTGACATGGTTCTGGCTCCTGTGTGAATTGGGGGATCAGTTAGCGGCGGCAAGTTTGGCGGCCTCGCGGTCGCGCAGCATCTTGCGGTGGACCTTGCCGGCGGGGTTCTTGGGCAGTTCATCGACGAATTCGACGATGCGCGGAAATTCATGCTGGGCAAGCTTTTCGCGGGTGAAGTCCTGCAATTCGCGGACCAGTTCCTCGCTGTAGGGCCGGTTCGAGACGACGAACGCCTTGACCACCTGGCCGCGCTTTTCATCCGGAACACCGATCACGCCGCATTCCAGAACGGCGTCGTGGCGCAGCATGGTGTTCTCGATCTCCACCGCGCTCATCGTCCAGCCGGCGGAGATGATCACGTCGTCGGCGCGGCCGCAGTGGTAGAAGTAGCCGTCCGCATCGGTTTTGGCGCGATCCTTGGTGGTCATCCACCCGCCGCCGCGGTGAAGCATCAGTTCGCCGATCTCGCCGGGATCGCAGACGGTGCCGTCGGGGCGCTGCACTTCGAGGCGCTGGCCGGGGACGGCCTTGCCGAGCGAGCCGGGCTTGACGATGAAATCGGCCGCGCCGGGGAAGTTGACCAGCACGACGCCGATTTCGGTGGTGCCGTACATCGAGCAGACCGGCACCTTGAACGTCGCGTCCACCCATTCCAGCGTGGCGGGATCGATGGGCTCGCCGGTGTAGCTGAGCTTCTTGAAGTGGAAGGTGTAGTCCCCACCCTTCCCGCTGTTCTTCATCATGCGGTAGTGGGTGGCGGCGGCCGACATGTTGGTGATGCCGTAATCGTCCAGCCCCTTCATCAGGCGCACCGGATCGAAGCGGCCGGCGAATGTGCCGGTGGTGACGCCCATCGCCAGCGGCGCCAGCGTGCCGTGCCACAGGCCGTGGCCCCAGGCCGGGCTGGACGGGCAGAAGAACTCGTCGCTCGGGCGGATGCCGGTGCCGTAAAGCGCGGCGAACATCAGCGTGACCAGGGTGCGGTGCGAGTGCTTGACCGCCTCGGGCAGCTCCCGCGTGGTGCCGCTGGTGTACTGGAAGACGGCCATGTCGTTGGCCTTGGTCTTCGGGGTGTAGCTGGTGGGCAGGCCGGACAGCGAGTCGAGGAACGCTTCGTCGGCGACGATGACGCGGGGGCCTTCGACGCCGCGCGCCAGCTCGGCCTTTTCGGCGTTGGTGATCAGGATCGACGGGTTGCAATCGCCCACGCGCAGCTTCAGCGCATCGGGACCGAACAGCGTGAACAGCGGCACGCTGATCGCGCCGGTCTGCATCGCGCCGAACAGGCAGACGTAGAACGGCAGCGAGGGTTCGAGCATGAAGGCGATGCGATCGCCGGGCTGGACGCCTTCGGCATCGAGCCAGTGCGCGAACTGCGCGGCGCCGGCGCTGATCGTGTCGAAGCTGAGGATCTCGTCAGAACCGTCGGCATGGGCGATTCGCACCGCCGGACGGCCGCTGCCGTCGGCATGGCGGGTGATGCATTCGTGCGCGATGTTGAGGTGCTCGCGGTCACCGTCGAACAAGTCCCACAGCGCGGCGGACGAGGCGTGGGCCTGTGCGTCGGCGTAGCTGGTATAGTCGGTCAACTTCGGCATCGGACGCTCATCCTGCTCGTAGCGGGCGCGGGCTATTCGAGTCGCGCCAAGTTGCAGCGCCAATGGCACAAGCGGCTTGCTATTGCAAATGTTGAATGTTATTCTACATATTGAATGGATAGCACATCGAAGATCAAGGACAGCAAGGCCCCGGCGATCAGTCGCGCGGCGGCAGTGCTGCGCCTGCTGGGCAAGAGCGACGGGCCGCTGGGCCTGAACCCGATCGCGCGCGAACTGGGCATCAATCCCAGCACCTGCCTTTATGTGCTGCGCGCGCTGGTAGCGGAGGAACTGGTCGAGTTCGATGCCGACACCAAGCGCTATGCGCTGGCGGCGGGGGTGCTGACACTGGCGCGACAATGGTTGCGGCGTGATCGCTTCGCCGATCTGGCGCAGCCGGTGCTGGATCGGCTGGCGCAGGGTTTCGGCGTAACCATGCTGGGCGTGCAGATCATGGGGCTGGATCATATCGTCACCGTCGCCGCCTCGCAGGCCGGCGGTTTCCAGCTATCGGTGCAGGTGGGCAGCCGGTTTCCGGCGCTGCTTTCGGCCACCGGACGCTGCATCGCCGCGTTCGGCACGTATGACCCGGCGGATTTGCGCGCGCGGTTCGACCGGCTGCGCTGGGAGGAGCCGCCGGCGTTCGAGACCTGGCTGGAGCAGGTGGCGCGGACGCGCGAACAGGGCTTCGGCGTGGATGAAGGCAACTATATCTCGGGCGTCACCGTGCTGGCGGCGCCGGTGTGGAAAGGCCGCGGCCGGCCCAGCCACGCGCTGGTGGCGGTGGGGATCGGCGCGGCGCTGCGATCGGGGCGGGGCGAACTGGAGCAGGCGCTGCTCGGCGCGGCGCGCAGCTTGAGCGGCCAGATGGGTGGTCAGGTCGCGTAGCGGAAGCTGCCTCGATCCAGCACAATACGCTCACCGTTTGCCAGTGTCTGGAATTGCGCGGTGCCATCACCGCTGTTCCAGATGCGGATGTCGAGCCGGTCGCCGGGATAGACCGGTTTCGAGAAGCGCGCGTGCATCTGGCGGAACGGGGCGGATTCGCTGCCGGTGAGCGCCTGCATCAGCGCGCGGGCGGTGTAGCCGTAGGAGCCGAGGCCGTAGAGGATCGGCCGTTCGAAGCCATCGAGCAGGGCGCGGGCATGCTGGGTGCCGTGCGGATGGTGATCGCCCGAGAGGCGGTAGATCAGTGACTGGTTGCGGCCGACCGAGTAGGAGATTTCATGGTCGGGCGCGCGCGTGGGCAGTTCCCACGGCTGATCCTCGGGCGGGTTGCGCGGGCCGCCGAAACCGCCGAAGCCGAGCGCGAACAGGCGCATCTCGACGGTGGCGAGCAGTTCGTCGCTGCCTGCCAGCGTGCAGTGCGTCTCGAACTGGATCAACATGCCCGAGCCCTTGTCGAACACACCCTTCAAGCGTTTCGACAGGCGGACCGAGCCCTCGACCGGGATCGGCCGGTGCAGCGTCACGCCTTCCTCGCCGTGGACGAGGCCGACGGTGTTGCCGTCCTTGGTGTTCAGCCCCAGCGCTTCGATCCAGTTGCCGTGGACGCCCATCAGCGCCGGGAACGTGGGGATCACTTGCAGCGGCTTGCCGGGCAGGTTCTCGGTGGCGAAGTGCAGTTCGGCCTGGTTGTCGTCGGTGCCGACGCCGACGCCGACCGCGTAGAGCATGACCTTGTCCTGGTTCCAGCTCCAGGTGCCGCTGGCGACTTCGTTGCCGATCAGGTGGTCATACTTGGACATGTGCTCTCCCGCGTTATTCGGCGCAGGATGGCAAAAGGGCGGGGGTCGTGTCGATCCCCCGCCCTTCAGAATACGCCGGTGCGGTTGATTACCAGCCCACCACCGATTTGTGTTCGAGGTATTCGCGGAAACCTTCCTCGCCCCATTCGCGGCCGTTGCCCGAGCGCTTGTAGCCGCCGAACGCCGCGTGGAAATCGAAGCCGCCGTTGATCCAGATGGCGCCGGTGCGCATCCGGCGCGAAACGGCGCGGCAGGTGTCCGCGTCCTCGCCCGAGACGTAACCGCCCAGACCGAAGTTCGAATCGTTGGCGATGGCAACGGCATCGTCGAGGTCGTCGTAGCCGATGATCACCAGCACCGGGCCGAAGATTTCCTCGCGCGCGATGACCATCCGGTTGGTGCCCTTGAACACGGTCGGGCGGCAGAAGAAGCCCTTGGTGATCCCCTCGGGCAGGCCGAGGCCGCCCGCCACCAGCGTCGCGCCTTCGTCGAGGCCGGTCTGGATGTATTGCTGGATGATGTTGTACTGGCTCTTCGAGACCACCGGCCCCATCGCCACGTCACCCAGCGGATCGCCGACGGTGACGCCCTCGCAGGCGGCCTTGGCGGCGGCCAGCGCCTCGTCCATGCGGCTGTTCGGCACCAAGAGGCGCGAGCCGGCCGAGCAGGTCTGGCCCGAGTTGCCCATCATGCCGGCGGTGGCGCCCGCCACGTTCGCGGCCATCGAGGCGTCGTCGAGCACGATCCATGCCGACTTGCCGCCCAGTTCCAGCCCGACGCGCTTGACGGTGTCAGCCGCGTCCTTCTGGATCTGCACGCCGACCGGCTCGGAACCGGTGAACGAGATCATGTCCACGTCCTGGTGCGTCGAAAGCGCGGTGCCGATGACGCTGCCCTGGCCCTGCACCATGTTGAAC
>JAGWVC010000063.1 GCA_018971065.1 Sphingomonadales bacterium
GCCCGCTGCAACGCCGCGCGAAACAACCCGCGCTTGTCCTCATAGCGGCTGTAGATCGTGCGCTTCGCCATGCCGACGGCGGCGGTGATCGCCTCGATGCTGGTGCCTTCGAAACCGTTCTCCAGAAACAGGTCCAGCGCCGTGTCCAGCAGCTCGCGGTCGCGCTCGATCGCCTGCTCGCGCGTCGGCCGCCCGGGGCTGCGACGTGAAGGGGCAGGGGCCGGAACTGTCGCCACTGCCTGCTTGCCCGCGCCCATTCGATCTGCCCCTGATGCCATCAAACGGTCCGTAAGGCAGAATTTCCCCGGCAACAACCACGCAACGCCCGCTTGCCCGCCGTCGCGCACAACGGCAAAGCGATGGCGATGACCGTTCAGCAAACCCCCGCGCCGCCGGCGATGATGCGGATCGAGCTGCTG
Source organism: Sphingomonadales bacterium (assembly GCA_018971065.1). Next base: position 420 of record JAGWVC010000063.1, read on the forward strand.
CGCGGCGTCGATCGGCTGATCGCCTCGCTGGGCGGCGATCCGGCGGCGCTGCTGGCGCAGGCCCGGATCGACAGCGCCACGCTGGCCGATCGCCACGCGCTGGTGCCGTTCGCGGCGATGGCCGGCCTGCTCGATCGCGCCGCGCGCACGCTGTCCTGCCCCGATTTCGGCATGCGGCTGGCGGCGCTGCAAGGGCGCGGCGGCGCCAGCGGTCCGCTCTACGTGGCGATGCGCCATTCGCCCACGCTGGGCGCGGCACTGTCCTATGCGGCCGGGCACACCGCTGCCTCCACCACCGGCACGACGATGAGCCTTGAGCTGGATCGGGAACAGCACCGCGCGTTTCTGCGGCTTGCCGTGGTCACGCCCGGCATGGCCGGCGGCCAGCGCCAGGTGCTGGAACACGCGCTGACCCTGGTGCTGCATCACGTCCAGACGCTCAGCAACGGCCGCGTCCGCCCGCGCGAGGCGTGGTTCATGCACGCGCCGCAGGCCTCGCCCGCCACGTATCGCGCCTATCTCGGTTGCCCGGTCCAGTTCGGCCAGGCGATGACCGGGCTGCTGTTCGCCGAAGCCGATCTGGCGGTGGCGCTGGCCGATGTCGATCCGTGGCTGCACGAACTGGCCACCAGCTACATCCTGCGCGAAACCCCTGCCGCCGCGCCGGCACTGGCCGGCAAGGTCAAGGCCGCCACCGAACGGCTGCTGGTGGAAGGGCGCTACAGCCTCGATGCGGTCTCCGCCACGCTGGCGATGCACCCGCGCACCCTGCAACGCCGCCTCGCCGGGGAGGGCACCACCGTGGAAGACCTGCGCGACCACGTCCGGCGCGACCTGATGCAGCGCTATCTGGCCGAACCCGCGCTGCCGCTGCTGCGCATCGCCGAACTGCTTGGCTATTCCGAAGCCTCGGCGCTTACACGCGCCTGCAACCGCTGGTTCGGAATGTCACCGCGCGCGCTGCGCCGGCAACTGGCGGCCGATCGTGGTTAACCCGTTGTTAACCAAGGCTAGGTATTTGCCGCGTTGAGGGCGCTCCGGCTTCACCGAATGTGGCACGCCACGCTACGGTCCTGCCGAACGCCCTCGACCCCCTTCTTTCAGGCGAACTGCGCCTCGCAGGCGATCCGCACCGCTTCGCTGGTGCTCGTCGCGTTCATTTTCACCAGCATGTTGGCGCGATGGATTTCCACGGTGCGCGTGCTGATTCCCAGGTGATCGGCAATCGCGCGGTTCGACATGCCGGTGGTCACCCCGGTCAGGACCTCGCGTTCGCGCCGCGACAGCGATTCGACGCGGGTGCGGGCGCGGACTTCGCGGGTGCGCAGCGGCGCCAGCTTGCCGGCCTTCTCGCGCGCCTCGGCCAGCGTTTGCAGCAGGTCTTCGGTGGCCGACGGCCAGTCGATATAGTCGATCGCGCCGCCCAGCACGGCGTTGACGATCATGTTGGTCGAAGGGCTTTCGGCGAGGCCGATCACCGGCAGCCAGAACTCGGTCTGGCGCACATGGTCCAGCAGCTTACGAACCGAATTGCCGTCGTCGTGCGCCAGCAGCAGGCCGTCCTGCGGCATCCGGGCCATGAATTCGCCGATGTCCTCGAACGGTTCGACATGGATGCCGTTGGTGGCCAGGCAGTGGGTTATCGCGGCGCGCCGGCGATAGTCGCTGTCGATGAGGTAGATCGTTTCCTTCGTATTCATCTGGGGCCTCCGTCCCGAACTATGGTTAACGGATAGCGGATCATACTTAGGTAAGTGTCGCCGAGCCTATAAGTACCTTTACCTATGATATGAAAAGATGCGGGGCGTGGCGTGATAGCAGGGCGATCGGGTCCATGCGGCTTGCCCGACCGGGCCGCGCGGCATCGGCGTTGCGAACCGGAATCAGTTGAACAGCGGCAGGTCGTCGATCAGCATGTCGAGGTGCGAGAAATCCTTCGCCGCCAGCGAAAACGCACGCGGGCACGGCGCATCGCCGTCACCGGTTTCTTCCTGCACGCAATGGATCGCCAGCTCCAGATAAGCGCCGGCCATCGCAAAACCCAGCATGTCCACGGCCTTCAGGCACGAGTGGAGCTGGTCGAGAAGATTGCTGGCGCCCGCTGCTTGCTGCATTGTCGTATGCCCTGTGCTTTCCTCCTGTTAAGCCAATACCGGCTTGAAAGGAAGCAGATTTTGCATTTCGCCCGCAGCCGTTAATGCGACGCGATAATTTTTTTGGCCCGAAACCGGAATTTGAAATTGACGGATTCTACCTAGTGGATTTACCCTATGTTTACCTTGCAGGGTCGCGCCAAGGGGGGTGGGATGAACCGCGCGCGCTTGCAACGAATCACTCGTGAATTGCTTGAACTTGCAGGAGAGCTCGATCGCGCCGAGGCTGGCGACGCGGCGCTCGACGCGCCCGGCCCGGTCATCGGCGATACGCCCGGGCCGGCAGCGCTGCTGGAAATGGCCAAGGCTATCCGCGCGCAACGGCGCCTGCGGCACAAGTTCTTCAAGAAGTCGCTGTTCGGCGAACCGGCCTGGGGCATGATGCTGGAACTGTTCATCGCCGATCATGCCGGCAAGGAAACCAGCACCACCAGCCTGTGCCTCGCGTCGGACGTGCCGGCCACCACCGCCCACCGCTACATTGCCATCCTGATGGATTCGGGCCTGATCATCCGCCAGCCCCACGCCAAGGACCAGCGTCAGGCCATCGTTCATCTCTCCGCCACCGGGCGCGAGGCGATGGTCGAATACCTCTGCGCCTGCACCGGAACGGCGGCACCCGCGGCGCCGGTGGTGCGCGAGCGGGCTGACAGCACCGCCGCGCTCACCACGCACTGAGACGCGACGCCCGGTTTCAGCGTTCCAGGCGCATCGCGTAGGACGGATCGCTGCGATCCCGCGCGCCGCCGCCGGAGCCCAGCCCCGCCTCGTTCACGCCCACCGGGTCCGAGCGGGTATAATCCACCACCATCTTGCGCCGGGCGATCTTCCACACGCCATCGCGCCGCTCCATCCGGTCGATGTACCGCCCGTGCGCGATCCAGTCGCGCTCCGGCCCCGCGTCGCTCGCGGCAATCCGGTGCGACGAGATCGTGTAATGCTCGGCCCAGGCGGCATCGCCCGCCACTTCCACCAACTGGTTGCCGGTGTTGTGCCAGGTCACGGTATACTGCCCCAGGATCTGCCTCCCCAGCGCCAGGAATGCCTCCACGTCCAGTTCCTTGTGCAGCTCGATCACCGCATCGGCATGGAAGCACGACCGCATCAGTTCCTCGTCGCGCCGGTCATTGGCGCGGCAATAACGGATGTGAACGTCCTTTATCTGCGCTTCGGCCAGCAGGTCTTCGATCGTCGCGGGCATCGTGGCTCTCCCATCGCCTGTTCTTCGCCCAGCCTCGTCGCCACCGCCCGCGATGGCAAGCACGGCGGTGCAAGTTCGCCGGGGCGGTGCGGCGCCGGCCTGTCGTCCCGGTCCGCAACCGTTAAGGATCGCCAGGCTATCGCCCCACCCGTCACCCCACGAAGGACCCTGTCATGCGCGCCCTGCCGCTCACCGCCACCGCCCTCTGCCTGACCGCATCGCTCTCCGGCTGCATGGTCGCCTCTGCCGGCAGCATGGCGGCGGGCGTCGCCGGCACTGCCGTCCGCGCCCCGTTCAAGGTGGCGGGCAAGGCCTACGACCTGTCCACCACCAGCCAGGCCGAGGCCGACCGCAACCTTGGCCGCAAGGTTCGCAAGCAGCGCGAACGCGAAGCCCGCGAACAGCGGGAACGCCGCAATCAGGGCGAGGGGCCCAACCCCGCGCCCGACCGCTGAATCAGACCGCCTTCGCCCCGCGCAACCCGCTGATCGCTTCCGCCGAATAGCCCAGTTCGCCCAGGATTTCGTCGGTATGCTCGCCGATCAGCGGCGGCGCGCGGCGGATCGTTGCCGGGCTGGCGCTCATCTGCGCCAGCGGACTCTGGATCAGGTCCACGCTGCCCGCCTTGGCGTGGGCATGCGGCGTGGTCGCCTTCAATCCGCGATACTGCACTTGCGGGTCTTGCCAGACCTCGGACAGTTCGTTGTACTTCGCGGCCGGAATCCCCGCCTCGTCCAGCATCGCCTGCACGCGGGCGGTCGGAAACTGCCGGCTCCAGGCGTTGATGATGTCGATCAGTTCGGCCCGGCCCGACCGGGCGCGCTTGAAGTTCGAATCGAAGCGCTCGTCGGTGAACAGTTCGGGCTGCTCCATCAGCACGGTCAGCCGCCGATAATGCTCGTCGGTCCCGGCGGTCAGGTAGATGATGCCATCGGCGCAATGCAGCAGGTCGGCCGGGCCGCCGCCGTTGCCGCCATTGCCCAGCCGGGGCGGGGCAAAGCCGCTGATCAGGTAGTCCTGCATGATGTGGCTGACCATCGCCACCGAGGTGTCCAGCAGCGCGATGTCGATGTACTGGCCCTCGCCGGTGGTGTTGCGGTGCATCAGCGCCGCCAGAATCGCCAGCGCGGTGTTGTGCCCGGTGATGAAGTCCACCAGGCTCGGCCCCGCCTTCAGCGGCCCCGCGCCCGGCTGGCCATCGGGAATGCCGGTCACCGCCATCATCCCGCCGGTGGCCTGGAACAGCCCGTCATACCCCGGCAGCGCCGCCATCGGCCCGTCCTGGCCATAGCCGGTGACCGAGCAGTAGATCAGCCGCGGGTTGATCGCCTTCAGGCTTTCATAATCCAGCCCGAACCGCTTGAGGTCGCCCACCTTGTAGTTCTCGATCAGCACGTCGGCCCCGGCCGCCAGCTTGCGCAGGATTTCCTGCCCCTCGGGCTTGGAGTGGTTGAGCGTCAACGAACGCTTGTTGCGGTTGGAAACGGTGAAGAAGCTGGACTGGCGGGTCTCCACCCCGTCCTTGCCTTCCACCCAGGCGGTGCCATAGCCGCGCCCGTCGTCGCCCACGCCGGGGCGCTCCACCTTGATCACGTCCGCCCCCAGATCGCCCAGGATCTGCGCGCCGATCGGCGCGGCGAAGACGCGGGACATGTCGATGACGCGGATGCCCGCAAGGGCCATTGCTTTGCTGCTCATGGCCCCGGTCTAGCCGCGCCGCCCCCGGCTTGAAAGGCACCGCCCCATCGCCAAGGCGATGGCGGCCCCGGATTGCGCCCGCGCGCGTTTCAGTTCACATTGGCGGAAAGTATGACGAAATAGGGAACTGGGAATGACCGAGCCGGTGAAAAGCGATCTGGGAACCGACATCACCCTGCTGGGCGACGAACACGTTCGCCGCTATCGCGAGACCGACGGCGCAGTCGGCTACCTGTGGAACGGCGCCACCGCCTGCGTGCTGACCACGAAAGGCCGCAAATCGGGCGAACCGCGCACCATCGCCATCATCTTCACGCAAGTGGGGACGCGCTACGCCATCATCGCCAGCAAGGGCGGCGCGCCCGCGCACCCCGCATGGTATCTCAACGCCGTGGCCGACCCGCACGTGACGATGCAGATCAAGGGCGAGGTGTTCGCAGGAATCGCCCGCACCGCCGACGATGCCGAGCGCGAGGAATTGTGGGCGGAATCGATCAAGCAGTGGCCGAACTACGATGTCTACCAGTCGAGAACGGAACGGAAAATCCCGATCCTGGTGGTTGAAAAGGCTTAAATTTCAGCCTCGACCCAACCATCGACCACGCGCACCGGGAACGTCGCGATCGGCTCCTTGGCCGGCGGGTTCATCGCCGCGCCGGTCGCCAGCGCGAATCGCGCGCCGTGGATCGGGCAGGCCACCCAGCCGTTGCGCACCCGGCCGCAGTCCAGCGCCTCGTCGGCATGGCTGCACTTGTTGACGACGACGTAGAATTCGCCCTTCGAATGGCAAACCAGCAGCTTCTTGCCCTCCGCCTCTACGGCAAGGCTCTTCTCGGCGGGAATCTGTGCGGCTTCGGCAAGGCGGACGAACGGCATCGGCGGGTCTTTCGAACGGAATTTCGGCGGGCTGATAGCGATCAATCCGCGCCGGGGGAAGAGCATCCGCTTGACTGGCCCGGCGCCGGCAATAGCGCTGCGGCGGTTGGCACGGCCGCGCAAGCGGATTAGCGATCCGGCAAACAAGATTCGAAAGGACCACCCATGAACACCGCGATCATCACCGGCGCAGGCAGCGGCATCGGCCTGGCAACCGCCAAGGCGCTCTCGGGCATGGGCTTCGCCATCGTCGGCGTCGGCCGCGACCCCGGCAAGCTGGCCACGCTTGAGGCAGAGATCGGCGATCCCGCCAAAGTCGCCACCATCTCGGCCGACCTTACCGACGCCGCCGCGCCCGATGCCATCGTCGCGCTCGCGCTCGAACGCTTCGGCCGCATCGATGCGCTGGTCAACAACGCCGGTGTCGGCAGCCCCAAGCCGGTCCACGAAGCCACCGACGCCGATTTCGACGGCATGATCGACATCATGCTGAAGGCCCCGTTCCGCCTCATCCGCGCCGTCCTTCCGCACATGACCAATGGCGGGTCGATCGTGAACGTCACCTCCACCTTCGCGCACATCGGCGGCCGTCGCGGCGGCGCCTATTCGGCGGCCAAGGGCGGCCTGAAGTCGCTCACCGAACACATGGCCTGCGAATACGGCCCGCAAGGCATCCGCTCGAACTGCGTCGCCCCCGGCGTGACGATGACCGACATGGTCCGCCACCGTTTCGAGGACGAGATGTTCAAGCGCAACAACGTCGATACCACGCCTTACCCGCGCCTGGCCCAGCCGGAAGACCTCGGCAGCGTCATCGCCTTCCTGTGCGGCCCCGGCTCGGAAATGGTCAACGGCCAGTCGATCGTGGTCGACGGCGGGTGGACCGCCACCAAGTACCTCAGCCCCCGCGCCACCCAGTCGAAGTGGGTGATGGAATAAGCGTCCCGCCGGCAGCGCCCCGGCAGGTTGGCGGCGCCGGCGGTCAGTCGCGCGTCAGTCGATAGGTCTGCCGCAGCCAGTCGTCGGCAGCGGCGCGCAGAGCAGGGGCGTTGTCGCCCGATTCCTCGTCGAACGCCTCGGCCGGCGGCGGCGCGATCCCCAGCGCGTCCATCAGCACCCACAGCGCGAACTTGCGGCTCGGTTCGGTCTCCACGCCGAAATCGATGCCCAGTTGCTCGCACCCGCGCGCCAGCGTCGCCTCGTCCAGCGCGGCAAGGTCATCGGTGGCGAAGTAGTGGTGCAGCAGCGTGTCCAGGTCCATCGCCGCCTCATTCACCAGGAACGGCGCGCTGGCAAGCCAACCCTAGCGGATACCCAGCAGCGCGCCGATCGCGTCCGTGGTCGAAGGCGCTGCCGGTGCCGCCGGCGCACCGCCCAGCAGCCCCGAACCCAGCGCGCTGCCCAGCAGGCCCGAACCGTCCACGCCACCAAGCGCGCCGCCTCCCAGCCCGCCAACCCCCAGTTGCTGCGCCGCCCCAGCAATCTGGCCGACCACGCCCGACCGGTTCTGCGCGACATTGGCACAGAACGCGGGCCTTGTGGCCGCCGACGCCGCCTGCCGGTTGGCCAGCAGCGACAGCGCATCGAACTTCGGCGCGGGCAGGGCCTTCTGCACGGCCACGGTGGCGGCGGTCATCAGCAGGTTTTCCTGCGGCTTCACCACGGCGGTAGCGCCGCACTGCGCCTGCCCCTGGTTCAGCACCGCCCTGCCGCGCAACACCACCTGCGCCACCTTCAGCAGGTTGGCGCCCGAAAGCATCCCGGCATTGGCGGGCGAGGCCAGCACGGCGGCCAAGGCAAGAGTCCCGATGGCAGTAGCAACTTTCATGGCATCCCTCCTGTATTAAAGGGAATTTACCATGAAACCCTGCATCACCGCATGTAAATTCTGAAGCCGGAACCCAACCGGCCCTGTCACGCGGCCACTTCGGCGGTCTCCTCGTCGGCCGCTTCCAGCAGCCGCTTCTCGATCGTCTTCAGCCGCGCCGCCGCGTCCACCTTGCCGCCGAACAGGTCGGTCACATAGAACGTGTCCACCGCGCGCTCGCCATAGGTGGCGATATGCGCCGAATGCACGATCAGCCGCGCCTCGAACATCGCCCGCGCCAACCGGTTCAGCAGGGCAGGCCGATCGCGCGCCGAAACCTCCAGCACGGTGAACCGGTTCGACGCGCCATTGTCGAAGTCCACCCTCGGCCGCACCGTGAACGCATCCATGCGCGGCCGGGCGAGGGGCCGCGCCGCCAGTTGCGGCACCAGCTTCACCCGGTTCGCCAGCGCATCGCCAATCGTCGTCTTCAGCCGCTCCAGCTGGCTCGCTTCCTGGAACGGCCGCCCCAGCGGGTCCTGCACCAGGAAGTTGTCCACCGCGATGCCGTTGCGCGCGGTGTGGATGCGCGCGTCGATGATGTTGCCGCCGGCCAGGTGAATGCCCCCGGCGATGCGATAGAACAGCCCGGGATGGTCCGCCGCCAGCACCATCACCAGTGTTGCCCCGCGATCGGCGTCATACGTGGTGGTGATGGTCAGCGGCGCGCCGTTGGCCTCGTCCAGTTGCACCAGGTTGCGCGCGATCACATCCTCGGATTCGGCAATCCAGTAGGCATCGCCGAACTGCCTGCCATAGCGCGCCACCAGTTCGCCCTGCGTGTCCAGCCGTGCCGTCACCGCCTGCTGCTTGGCGGCCACGCGCTCGGCCCGGCCCGAATGGGCATGGCCCAGCCGCATCCGCTCCTCGGCGGCGTTGTACAGCTCGTGCAGCAACTGCCGCTTCCACGAATTCCACACCCCCGGCCCGACGGCGCGAATATCGACGATTGTCAACAGGCTCAGCGTGCGCAGCCGCTCCACCGTTTCCACCGCCGCCACGAAGTCGCCGATCGTCTTCCAGTCGGCCAGGTCGCGCTTGAACGCGGTCGCGCTCATCAGCAGGTGCTGGCGCACCAGCCAGGCCACCAGCTCGGTCTCGTCGGCATCCAGCCCCAGCCGGGGGCACAGCCGCATCGCGATCTCGGCGCCCAGCACCGAATGGTCGCCACCGCGCCCCTTGGCGATGTCGTGCATCAGCACCGCGCAATAGATCGCCCGCCGTGACGCGATCTTGTGGATGATCTCGGTCGCCAGCGGATGGTCGGCGGCCAGTTCGCCCTTCTCGATCCGCGCCAGCAGCCCGATCGCGCGGATGGTATGCTCGTCCACCGTATAGTGGTGGTACATGTCGAACTGCATCTGCGCGTTCACCCGGCCGAACTCGGGAATGAACCGCCCGAACACGCCCGCCTCGTTCAGCCAGCGCAACACCGTCTCGGGGTCGCGCCGGCTGGTCAGCAGCTCCATGAACAGGGCATTGGCGCGCGGGTCGCGCCGCAGCCCGTCCACCAGCTTCGCCTCGCGGGTGATCAGCCGCATCGTCTCGGGGTGGATTTCCATCCCCTCGCCATCGGCCACCGTGAAGATCTCGATCAGCCGCACCGGATCGGCGCTGAACCAGTCGTCCGCCGGCGCGGCGATGCGCCCGTGCGTGATCGTATAGCCCTTGACCTTGCGGTCGCGACGGAAGCTGGCCAACAGCCCCTTGCGCTTCTTCTCGGACTGCTCCTCCAGCCCGGCCAGGAACACGCCGGTCAGGCTGCCCACCTGCTTCGCCTGCAGGAAGAAGTACTGCATGAACCGCTCCACCGCGCGCTTGCCGGGGCGATCGGCAAAGCCCATGCGCTCGGCCACCGCGCGCTGCAGGTCGAACGTCAGCCGGTCCTCGGCGCGGTTGGTCAGGAAATGCAGGTGGCAGCGCACCGCCCACAGGAAGTTCTCGGCGCGCCGGAACGATCGATACTCGTCCTGGGTCAGCAGCCCCACATCCACCAGTTCTGCCGGGCTGCGCACCTTGTGCAGGTACTTGCCGATCCAGTACAGCGTGTGCAGGTCGCGCAGGCCGCCCTTGCCCTCCTTGACGTTCGGCTCGACCACATAGCGGCTGTCGCCCAGCCGCTTGTGCCGGTCGTTGCGCTCGCCCAGCTTCTCGGCAATGAACTGCCGCTCGGTCCCCGCCACCACTTCGGCGAAGAACCGCCGCTGCGCCTCGTCGAACAGCGCCTGGTCGCCCCAGACATAGCGTCCTTCCAGCATCGCGGTGCGGATCGTCAGGTCGCCCTTGCTCATCCGCACCATCTCGTCCAGCGACCGGCTCGAATGGCCCACCTTCAGCGCCAGGTCCCACAGGAAGTACAGCATCGCCTCGATCACCTGCTCGCACCAGGCGGTGGCGCGGGTGGGGGTGATGAAGGCAATGTCCACGTCCGAATGCGGCGCCATCTCGCCGCGCCCGTATCCGCCCACCGCCATGATCGTCAGCCGCTCGCCGGTGGAGCGGTTCGAGGCGCGATAGATGTCGCCCACCACGTGGTCGTGGATCACGCGGATCAACTGATCGACCAGGAACGCCTGCGCCTCGGCGCAATCGTGCCCGGCGGAAGGCTTGCCCGCCAGCCGCCGCTCGATCTCGGCCCGGCCGTTCGCCAGCGCGGCGCGCAGCAGTTCCACCACCGGCTGCCGCGCCTTGGCGGCGCCCTTGTCGGCCACGGCCCGCTGGATCATTTCGGTCAACGCGCGGCGATCGATCACGGCGCGCTGGTTGGGAATGCGGATAACCGTCATGAACCGGCCATATCCTGTTCCCGCCCCCCGGAAAAGCGCGCAATCGCGTTCCGCCGCAAGCCGTTGCGGGCGCGCGCCCGGCGTGGCACAAGGCCGCCGCCGGCGCTGTCCTGCCGGCGTGGTGGAGAATGCCCCCTTGCTGTCCCTCATGGCCGCGGCCAGCGCCGTGCCCCAGCCGATTCACTGGGCCGATCTCGGCCTGAAACGCGGCATCGACCTGGGCTTCTTCACGCTGCGCTACTATTCGCTGGCCTATCTGGCGGGCATCATCCTCGCCTACTGGCACACCCTGAAGATGATCCGCCAGCCCGGCGCGCCGCTGGCCCAGCGCCATGCCGACGACCTGTTCTTCTGGTGCACGATGGGCGTCATCGTCGGCGGTCGCCTCGGCTATGCTACGTTCTACGGCCCGCAGCTCTGGCTCCACCCGCTCGACCTGCTCAAGCTGTGGGAGGGGGGAATGAGCTTCCACGGCGGCCTCATCGGCGTGCTCGCCGCCATCGGCTGGGTGTCGTGGCGCAATGGCCTGTCGTTCATCCGGGTGTGCGACTATATCGGCGTCTGCACCCCGTTCGGCCTGCTGTTCGGCCGCATCGCCAACTTCATCAACGGCGAACTGTGGGGCCGCGTCGCCGGTCCGGGCGTGCGCTGGGCGATGGTGTTCCCCGGCGCCGGCGATCTGCCCCGCCACCCCAGCCAGCTTTACGAGGCCGGGCTGGAAGGCGCGGCGATGGCCGTGCTGCTGCTCACCCTGTTCTGGAAAACCCGCGCCCGCTGGCGCCCCGGCCTGCTCGCCGGCGCCGGCCTGATGTGGTACGGCTGCTCGCGCTTCGTCATCGAATTCTTCCGCGAACCGGACGAGCAACTGCAGGAATTCGCCCGGCAGACTCACATGTCGATGGGCCAGTGGCTGACCGTGCCGATGATCGTCATCGGCCTGATCCTCGTCCTCCGCGCCCTCATTCGCCCCGAAATGGGCAAGGTCGCGGCCGTCCCGGCGTGACGCCAGCTTCCCTCGAAGCCCGCTTCCGCCGCCTGATCGCGAATACCGGCCCGATCACCGTCCAGCATTGGATGGGCGAGGCGCTGGCGCACTACTACGCCACGCGCGATCCGCTGGGCGTCACCGGCGATTTCATCACCGCCCCCGAAGTGAGCCAGATGTTCGGCGAAATGCTCGGCACCTGGCTCGCCGACATGGCGCTGCGCAGCGGCCATCAGGGGTCGATCCACTACGTCGAACTGGGACCGGGCCGGGGCACGCTCGCCGCTGACGCGTTGCGCGTGCTGCGTCGCTTCGGCGTCGATCCGTCAGTCCATCTCGTCGAAGGCTCGCCCGCGCTGCGCGCGGTGCAGGCCGAACGCCTCGGCCCAATCCCCCTCGACAAGGTCCATTGGCACGACGATCTCGCCACCGTCCCCACCGATGCGCCCATCCTGCTGGTCGCCAACGAATTCCTCGACGCGCTGCCGATCCGCCAACTGGTCCGGACCCCCAACGACTGGCGCGAACGCATGGTCGGCCTTGACGGGGCCGGGGACGAAGAACGCTTCGTCCCCATTGCCGGCGACCGGCCGATGGACGCCGCCGTCCCGCCCGATCGCCGCGATGCCCCCACCGGCGCGATCATCGAAACCTGCCCCGCCGCCGCCGCCGTCATGGGCGAAATCGGCGCCCGCCTCGCGCAACAGGGCGGCGCCGCGCTGTTGATCGACTATGGCTACCGCGAACCCGCCACTGGCTCTAGCCTGCAAGCGGTCCGCGCGCACCAGAAGGTCGATCCCTTCGCCGATCCCGGCACCGCCGACCTCACCGCGCTGGTCGATTTCGCCGCCGCCGCCGCCGCCGCGCAAGCCGCCGGGGGGCGCTGGCTGGGCACGGCGGAGCAGGGCGCCTTCCTGCGCGCGCTCGGCATCGACGCCCGCGCCGCCGCGCTGGCCCGTGCCGCCCCGGCCCGCGCCGAAGAACTGGCCGCCGCGCGCGAACGCCTCTGCGGCGACGCCGGCATGGGCACGCTGTTCAAGGTCCTCGGCCTTGCGCACCCCGCCTGGCCCGATCCTGCGGGCTTCGCGCCTCCCGCCTGACCGGGTTCCCGGTCGCAAGACGCTGCAATCGTTTTCCGACCAGAACATTGCCACCACCCTGCGGATGGCCCCTATTTCGCGCGGGGTAGATGTAAACTCTAAGTCGATAGGGTTGTGCCATGAAGAATGGCGACCCTCATTATTCATTCCCGACAGCGCCCCGCATCGAGTCCCGCCGCTCGCGCGCCGCACTCGCGCAAGCGGGCATCGCCGCGCTGGCGCTTGTCGCGGCGCTGTTCGTGCCGCGCCCCGGCGCCGCGCTGCTGCTCGTGCCGCTTGCCGGCAAGGCCATCGCCGAACCGCAACTCCTGTCCGGCAACGGCCTGGCCCTGATCGGCCGGGGCCGCATTCCCGGTTCGCTGATCGTTCACGCCGGTGGCGGCCTGCCGTTCGCAGCCCTGCTCCGGCGCGGCATCGTGCCGCTGTCGGCCCCGGAAATACTCTGCACGCCCCAACCCCCCACGAAGGTTTCATGATGGAAGAGCTTATCGAACTGCGCGCCCAGGGCGTTCGCGTCATTGCCGCTGTCGCCTGGCTGATCACCGCCATCATTGCCGGCGGCAGCTTCTTCGCGGCGACCGGCTTCCTGCCTGCCGTCCTCGCGCTGGCGCTGTCGGTCTACCCCACGGTTGCCGCCGCCAAAGGGCACAGCGATACCGCCACCCGCATCGCGCTGGGGGCGACGATGCCGGTGTTCTGCGCGATCCTGCTCTATCAGTGGTCGGGCCACGGCTGGTTGATCGATCTGCACATGACCTTCTTCGCGATGATCGCGATCCTCGCCGGTCTTGCCGACTGGCGCCCGGTCCTCGCCGGCGCGGCCGTCACCGCCGTGCATCACCTCGTGCTCAACTTTGCGGCGCCCGCCTACGTGTTCGGCGCCGATGCCGATTTCGCGCGGGTCGTGCTCCACGCCGTCATCGTCGTCATCGAAACCGCCGTGCTGATGGTGCTGGCCCAGCGGCTCGAAGCGATGCTGCTCGCCCAGGTCGCCGCCCGCGCCGAAGTGGTCCTGGCCGAACAGGCCGCCGAACGCGAACGCGCGCAACGCGATGCCGAACAGCGGCTGGTCGTCGATCACATCGAACGCGGCCTGAAGGCACTGGCCGCCGGGGAACTCGATTGCCGCATCGATCAGCGCTTCCCGCCCGCGTTCGAGGCACTGCGCGCCGACTTCAATTCCGCCCTCGGCGATCTCAACGCGCTGGTCGGCAGCGTCGCCCAGTGTTCGGGCGAGATCCAGAACGGCACCCGCGAAATCCGCATGGCCGCCGACGACCTGTCGCGCCGCACCGAAATGCAGGCGTCCACGGTCGAACAGGCCAGCCACGCCATCGGCCAGGTCGCGGTTTCCGCCAACCAGACCGCCGCGCTCGCCACCGAGACTAGCGACACGCTCAACCACTCGCAGGCCCGCGCCGCGCAGGGCCGCGAGGTCATGGCCCGGGCGATGGCGACGATGGGCCAGATCGAGCATTCCGCCACCGAGATCGCGCAGATCGTCTCGCTGATCGACGGCATCGCCTTCCAGACCAACCTGCTGGCGCTCAATGCCGGGGTCGAGGCCGCGCGCGCCGGCGATGCCGGCAAGGGCTTCGCCGTCGTTGCCAACGAGGTCCGCGCCCTCGCGCAACGCTCGGCCGATGCTGCCAAGGACATCAAGGCGCTGATCACCGCGTCCAGCAGCCAGGTCAGCGAAGGCGTGTCCCTCGTCACCCGCACCGGCGACGTGCTTCAGGAACTGCTCGACGAAGTCACCGGCATCACCGGCACCGTGGTCCGCATCGCCGAAGCCGCACGCGGCAATGCCGCCGACCTCACCGGCGTGCGCGAAACCTTCGGCAACATCGATCGCTCCACCCAGCAGAATGCCGCGATGGTCGAGGAAAGCAACGCCGCGCTGCGTGCGCTGGCTCAGGAAACCGATACGCTGATGGCCGCCGTCAACCGCTTCCACGGCACCGAGGCGCGCGCCCCACTCCGCCGCGCGGCCTGAAACATTCCCGGCCCTCCCCTACGGGGGAGGGGCAAAATCGGTCAAAGCCCCGCCAGCACCCCCGCCAGCCCGGCCTCGTCCGCCAGCCCGCGCAAGTCCAGCAGCAACGCCCCCTCGGCAATCCGCCCGATCACCGGCACGCGCAGCCCGCGCAGCCGCGCCGCCAGCCCGTCCAGCGCCCCGCCGCCGCCCGCCACCGGCACGCACGCCAAAGCCACGCTCGCCACCGCTTCGTCCGGCAGCGCCCCGCTTCCGACTTGCGCCGCGCTGTCCACCACGGACACCGCCCAGTCCGCACCCAGAACCCCCGCCAGCACCGGCCGTAACCGCTCCGCCGCCGCCCGCAATTCCGCCACCGGCCGCGTCAGCAACCGGAACGCCGGCAATTCTTCCGCCAGCCGGTCCGGCCGCCGATAAGCCAGCAAGGTCGCCTCCAGCGCCGCCAGCACCACCTTGGAAAGCCGCAGCGCCCGCTTCAACGGATGCCGCCGCACCTGCTCGATCAGGTCCCTCCGGCCCACGATCAGCCCTGCCTGCGGGCCGCCCAGCAGCTTGTCGCCACTGAACGAAACCAGGTCCGCCCCCGCCGCCAGCACATCGCGCACCACCGGCTCGGCAGGCAGCCCCCACTTGGTCAGGTCCACCAGCGATCCCGCCCCCAGATCACAGATCATCGGCAAGCCATGCGCCCGCGCAATCCCCGCCAGCCCGGCCTCATCGACGGCGGCGGTAAACCCGGTCACCCGGTAATTGCTGGTGTGTACTTTCATCAGCGCCGCCGTCTCCGGCCCCACCGCGCCCTCGTAATCGCGCGGATGCGTGCGGTTTGTCGTCCCCACTTCCACCAGCCGCACGCCCGCCGCGCGCATCACGTCGGGAATGCGGAACGCCCCGCCGATCTCGATCAATTCCCCGCGTGAAACCACCACCTCGCGCCCGCCGGCCACCGCCGCCAGCATCAGCAGCACCGCGGCGGCATTGTTGTTCACCACCGTCGCCGCCTCGGCCCCGGTCAGCTCGCACAGCAGCGGCTCCACCAGCGAATCCCGCTCGCCGCGCTTGCCGGTGCCGACATCGAACTCCAGCGCACAAGCCTCGCGCATCGCCATCGCCGCATGGGCAATCGCCGCTTCCGAAAGCGGCGCCCGCCCCAGGTTGGTGTGCAGCACCGTCCCGGTCAGGTTGAACACCCGCCGCAACGCCGGCTCGGTCAACGCCGCCACCGCTGCCACAACCTCGTCCAGCAATAACGCAACCTCCGGCGCCGCCACGCCCGCCCGCAGCCCGGCACGATGCCGCTCCAGCACCGCGCGCACCGCCTGCGTCACCAGCGCGTGCCCCTCCGCCGCCAGCACCGGCGCCAACGCCGCATCACGCAACAACCGATCGACCGAGGGCAGGGGGCTAGTCATGCCCCCGCCCAGCCACGCCGCGCGCGCCGTGTCAACGCAGCGGCCCTTCGGGCAGCGGCCCGCCCGGCCCCGGAATCCCCGAATGCACCCGCCCCAGCACCGCCCCGGCCGGGTCGCCCGCCCCGCGCACCGCTTTCACGAACGGCGCATCGGCACACCAGTCGGCCAGCGTCCATTCGGTCGCCCATTCCTTCACCACCTGCCGATGCGCGATCTTCCACGCCCCGTCCTCGCGCACCATCCGGTCCACATAGCGTCCGCCGATCTGCTTCAGCATCTCGCCCTGCGGTTCCACCACGCGCATGTGCGCGATGAACCAGGTCTCGGCCCCGGCCGCGTCGCCGGTCACATGGACCAGCGACTGCCCCAGATGATGCCCGACCATGCCGAACTCGTCGTTCCGCGCCATCGTCCGTCGCGCATATTCGCGCCCCGGGCACTTGTTGTGGCCGTGATCGTCCCAGCTTTCCGCCGCGAACACCCCCGCCATCGCCACGAAGTCACCCCGGTCGCAGCCATGCGCATAGTCGGCCACCACCTGGCTCACCTCGAAGTGATCCAGCATCCGTTGCACCCGCGCATCCATCACCGTTTCTCCCCCGCCAATGCCGCCCGCGCGCGGCTGCGCACATACATGCGGACCAGTTCCAGTTCCTCGCGCCCCAGCGTCTCGAAACGCGGCATCCCCAGCCGCTCCAGCGCCCCGTCATGCACCACCGCCCAGGTCGCCTCGGCGGAAAGCGCCACCCGCGATTCGCGCAAGTCCGGCGCCGGCGCCCCCGCCGAAACCGCGTTGATGCCGTGGCACAGCGCGCAGTTCCAGGTGAACAGCGTCCGCCCCTGTTCCAGCTTGCCCGGGTCGATCATAAAGGCGGCATCGTCCACCGCCCGCACCGTCAGGTCCTGCGGCGCCCCCTTCGGCAACCGCGCCGTCCCGCCCAGCCGGAAGGTCAGCAACCGGCGTGGCTGGTCGCCATAATGCCACCCGGCAAACAGGATGCCCTCGCCATAAGTATTGCCGCCATAACCCACCAATACCGACAGGTACTGCACCCCGCCCACGCTGTAGGTTATCGGCGGCGCCACGATGCCCAGCCCCGCGTCGAACCGCCACAGCGCCTTGCCGCTGCGCGCGTCATACCCGGTCAGCCACCCGTCCGCCGCGCCCTGGAACACCAGTCCGCCCGCCGTCGCCAGCACGCCGCCGTTCCAGAAGAACCGCTGCGGCACCCGCCAGCGCGCCGCCTGCGCCACCGGGTCCCACGCCACCAGCTCGCCCTTGCCGTCATGTTCATCGGCAATCACCGAACTCTGCGCCGTCCCGTTGAAGCTGATCGCGCCGGGCGCCGGATGCCGCGTCCACTTCGCGCCGATCTGCATCACCGGCACATAGGCCAGCCCGGTCTGCGGGCTCCACGCCATGTCCTGCCAGTTGTGCGCGCCCTCGGGGCTGGGCCACAAGGTAACCTCGCCGCTGCCGGCGCTTTCATAGCGGATGCCCGGCATCTCCACCGGCCGCCCGGTCTTCGGGTCGATCCCGCTTGCCCAGTTCACCTTGCCGATCTTCCCCGCGCTCAGGAATTTCCCCGTCGCCTGGTCGATCACATAGAAGAACCCGTTGGTCGGCGCCTGCATCAGCACCGCGCGCGGTTTCCCACCCACCGGCACCGTCCCCGCCACGATGTTCGCCGTCGCCTTGAAATCCCACGCCTCGCGCGGGTTCACCTGGTAATGCCAGCGATACCTGCCGGTCGCCGCGTCCAGCGTCACCAGCGATGCCAGATAGAGATTATCACCCTTACTGCCGGGGTCGCGCAGCTCCGGGTCCCACGGTCCCGAATTCCCGGTGCCGATCGTCAGCCGCCCACGCGCCGGATCGAACAGCATCCCGTTCCACACCGTCCCGCCGCCGCCGGTCTTTTTCCAGAAATCCGGCCCCCAGGTCTTCGCGGCGGCTTCCATTGCCGCATCGCCCCGGTTCTGCGCGGGGCTGCCCGGCACCGTATAGAACCGCCACACCTGCCGCCCGGTCCGCTGGTCATAGGCTGTCACATAGCCGCGCTGGCCATAATCCGCCCCGCCATTGCCGATCACCACCAGCCCGCCGAACGCGCGCGGCGCCCCGGTGCTGGTGTGCAGGTCGTCGGCCGCCACCGTCTCGCGGCTCCATTTCAGCTTGCCGGTGCGCGCGTCCAGCGCCTGCAACCGCCCGTCCAGCGTCCCCGCGAACACCGTCCCATCGGCATAAGCCGCGCCCCGGTTGACCGCGAACACGATCTTCACTTTCGCGGGATGTCGCCACACCTCCGGGTCATGCACCCACAACAGCCGCCCGGTCCGCGCCTCCACCGCATAGACCTTCGATGTCGATCCGGTGAAGTACAGCACGCCGCCCACCGCCAGCGGCGTCGCCTCCAGCGCCACTTCCCCCGGCAGGTCCAGCGCCCAGGCCAGCCCCAGCCGCTTCACCGATGCGCGGTTCACCTGCGCCAACCGGCTGTAATTGCTCTCGTCTGCCCCGCCGCCATGCCCGGGCCAGTCGGCACCCGTGCCCGGCAGCCCTGCCATCGCCACCGCGCCCGGCACCACCGCCATCAGCCCCACCAACCCGCGCATCATGCCCCCATCAGATATCGCGATGCAGCTCCAGGTAATCGTTGGGTATCCGCAGCGTCGCCGCCGCCACTTGCGTCTCGCGCAGGAACAGCGTCAATGCCCACATCAGCAGCGCGATGGCGACGATGAAGAACCCGCCCGCCACCCGCTCCAGCGGCACGTTGAACATTTCCTCCACGAACAGCGTCGCCACCGTCGTGCCGATCACCAGCCCGGCCAGCACCAGCAGCCGGATCGCATCGGTGTTCAGCTTGATCCGCCGGTCGATGGCGCGGATCTCGGTCACGATCATGTCGTGTTCCGGCCCCTCGGTCTCGCCATGCCGGGCCTGCAACGCGCGCGACCGGTCGACGATCCGCCCCAGCCGCGTCGAAAGAATGTTCAAGATATTGCCGATCGCCACCAGCACGAACACCGGCGCCAGCGCGAGCTGAATCGTATGGGCTATCATCCCTCCAGCTTAACCTGTTTCTCCCACACCGGATAGCGCGGCATCGAAATCATGATCAGCCCCGAAAGCGCGCAGCCCACCGCGCCCACGATCAGGAACGGTCCGTAACTTCCCGCGCGATCATGCGCGACCGCCGCCAGCAGCGGCCCCAGCCCGGAAGCGCCCGCCAGCAGCGAGCTCATCACCCCATAGATCACGCCGAAGCTCTTCATGCCGCCATAAGCGGCGGTAAGATGCCCGGTAATCTGCGTCTTCGCGCCCGAGGCATAGCCGTTGACCAGCATCGCCACGACAATCGCCGCCGGCGTCGCGATCCCGTTCAGCAACAGCACGAACGCCGCCGCCGCCGCCCCCAGCGTGATCCCGCCCACCCAGTTCGGCGCATAGCGGTCCAGCAGCCAGCCGGTGGTCAGCTTGCCGATGATCCCGGTCAGCCCCGCCAGACTCACCAGCGACGCGGCATGGTCGCGGCTCACCCCGGTCTCCACCAGGATCTGGAACACGTGCAGCCCCAGCCCCATGGTCAGCACCATCACCACGAAGTTGGAGATGCCCAGCCGCCACAGCGCCCAATCGCGGAGCGCTTCCTTCGGCGTCAGCCCCGGCAGCCCGCTGGTGTCCACCGCCGCCGCCTTGCCCAGCCGCGCCCGGTCGCTCGCGTCGAAGAAGAAGCGCCAGCTCAGCACCAGCGTCACCCCGCCCCAGCCCAGCGCCAGCCACAGGAACGCCGCGCGCCAGCCTTGTGTCTCGATCAGCCAGTTGCCCAGCTTCGGCACCACCATCGCCGCCACCGCCGTTCCCGCCAGCGTCAGCCCCAGCGCCATCCCGCGCGATTGCTCGAACACGCCCACCACGGCCGCCGTCCACGCGGTGGACTTGATCGAAACCGCCACCGCGCCGAACACCGCCCACTGCACCAGCCACTGCGTTGCGGACGGCCCGGTCCAATAGAACGCGCTCATTGCCGCCATCGTCGCCACGGTGCCCGCCAGCACCAGCCGCCGGCATCCCCACTTGTCCACCAGGAACCCGAAAGGGATCGCCAGGAGCGCCGTCACCAGTGTCGCCACCGCCGGGCCCTTCGAATAGGCGGTGCGGCTCCAGTGGAATTCCTGCTCGATCGGCCCCATGAACAGGCCCGCGCCCGCCAGCATCACCGAAAAGAACGAGAACCCCACCGACGAAGCCAGCACCAGCGGCCAGTTGGCCCGCCATTCGCCCTGCGCCTGCCCGTCATTCATCGCCCGCTTCTCCCTGCCGCCCGCCTGATCGCTGGCCCAGCACCTTACTCGGGCTTCTTGTAGAACCACATGATCGAATCGGCACTGTTGTAGGCATCCGACTGGCTCATCTGCCCCGAAGCGCCGAACTTGCCCAGTTCGCCCAGAAACGCCTGCGGGCTTTCGGCATCGATCTCGTAGATCGACAGCGTGGTCATCCCCGGATTGCCCATCGGCGCAAGGGCCGCCTCGTAACGCTGCCCCGAAACCACCCCCGGCAGTGCGCAGATTTCCTTCACATGGCTGCCGTCATACCACGCGGCATACTCTTCCTCGCGCCCCGGCTTCGCCTGGCTCTGCACGATCATCACGAAACGCCCCATCGCATCACTCCTTTTCCGCTTTCCACCGCTATCGCCCGGACGCTCCCGGCGGGAAAGCGCAAAATTTCCCCGGTGACGTTTCCCGCACAGGCGTTACGATGCAGGCAAACCCATGGGAGAATCCATGTCCACGATGACCTTCCACGCCCCCGCCACCGTGGCGGAGGCCTGCGCGCTGCTTGCCGCTCACCCCGGCGCCCGCGTGCTTGCCGGCGGCACAGACCTGATCGTGCAGATGCGCTCGGGCCGCGTCACCCCCGGCGCCCTGGTCGATCTCAAGCGCATCGCCGAACTCACCGGCATCCGCGAAGATGCGCAGGGCTTCACCATCGGCGCCGCCACCCGCGCCACCGCGCTCGCCGAACACGCCGCGCTCGCCGCCGCCCACCCCGGCGTCGTCGAGGCAGCGGGGCTGATCGGCTCGGTCCAGGTCCGCAACCGCGCCACCGTCGCCGGCAACCTGTGCAACGCCTCGCCCGCCGCCGACAGCGTCCCCGCGCTGATCGCCGCCAGCGCCGTCGCGCTGATCGCCGGGCCGAATGGCACCCGCGAACTCGCTGTCGAACACCTGCCGCAAGCCCCGAGCAAGACCGCGCTAGGCCCGCAGGAATTCGTCACCGCCATCCGCCTGCCCGCGCCGGCGCCCCGCACCGCCAACGCCTACCAGCGCCTCACCCCGCGTACCGAGATGGACATCGCCATCGTCGGCGTCGGCGCGTCGATCACGCTGGCGGCGGACGGCACCTGCACCGCCGCCCGCATCGCGCTCGGCGCGGTCGGACCAACGGCGGTCCTCGCCGATGCCTCGGCGCTCGTCGGCTCGAAATTCGAACCCGCCGCGCTCGACCGCATGGCCGAAGCCGTCCAGGCCGCCTGCCACCCCATCGACGACAAGCGCGGCACCGCCGCCTACCGCACCGCGATGGCCGCCGTCCTCGCCCGCCGCGTCGTCCAGATAGCCCGCGAAAGGGCGGAGAAAGCCTGATGAAGATCCCCGTCTCCACCACCATCAACGGTGATCCGCGCGAATTCCTCTGCGACGCCGGCGAAACCCTGCTCGAAACCCTGCGTGGCCCCTTGGGGATGACCGGCGCCAAGGAAGGCTGCGGCACCGGCGATTGCGGCGCCTGCACCGTCATGCTCGATGGCCAGATGGTCTGTTCCTGCCTCGTCCTCGCCGCCGAGGCGGAAGGTCGCCGCGTCGAAACCATCGAGGGCGTCTCGTCGGGCAGCGATCTTCACCCGGTGCAGCGCAAGTTCCTCGAACTCGGCGCGCTGCAATGCGGCTTCTGCACCCCCGGCTTCATCGTCGCCGCCAAGGCGCTGCTCGAAGCCAACCCCGATCCATCCGAAACCGAAACGCGCTACTGGCTGGCCGGCAACCTCTGCCGCTGCACCGGGTACGACAAGATCGTCCGCGCCGTGCAGGACGCCGCCGCCGAAATGCGCGCCGCGAAAGGAGCCACCGCATGAACGCGCTCTCTGGCAAGAACGCCTACCGCCACGTCGGCACCCGGCCCGTCCGCCCCGACGGCATCGACAAGGTCACCGGCAAGGCGATCTACGGCACCGATCACATCGCCCCCAACATGCTGCACGGCGCGGTGCTGCGCAGCCCGCA
>JAGWVC010000064.1 GCA_018971065.1 Sphingomonadales bacterium
GCGTGGACGAGGTGGATGCGCTGATGATCGCGCACGGGATTCCGGCCGGAAGGGTCTATCGCGCGCCCGAGATGCTGGCCGACCCGCACGTTGCCGCGCGCGAGGCGATTGTCACGGTGGAGACCGGGCGGTTCGGGCCGGTGCGGATGCAGGGGGCGTTTCCGAAGCTGTCGGCGACGCCGGGCGGGGTGCATCGGCCGGCGCCGGCGGTGGTGGGGCAGCACAACGCCGAGGTCTATGGCGACCTGCTGGGGATCGGCGCGGACGAACTGGCGGCGATGGCGACGGCCGGGGTGATCTGACTTGCCTGCGCGCGCGTGAAACGCCGGGGCGATTGTCTGCCCGGCGGGGCTGTGCCTATCATCCCGTGAAAACGCAGGAGGGGCGGAACAATGAGCAATCTGGGCATCGAGCCGGACGTCCTGAAGGCGATCTATGGCCAGATGTCGCGCATCCGCGCGGTGGACAAGGCGATCCAGGCGGGGCTTTCGGCGGGCAAGTTCATGTTCTCGTACTGGCCGATGACCGGGCAGGAGTGCATTCCGGCGACGATTGCCCAGCTTGTCACCAGCGAAGACTACATGGTGACGACCTATCGCGGCATTCATGACCAGGTGGGCAAGGGCGTGGACCTCTATGGCCTGTTCACCGAGATGCTGGGCCGCACCGACGGCATGAACAAGGGCAAGGGCGGCGCGCCGCACATATCGGACCCGGCGTCGGGATCGATGGTGACGACCGCGATCGTCGGTGCGGGGGCGCCGATCGCCAACGGGCTGGCGTTCGCGGCGCAGGCGCGGGGCGAGAACCGCGTCACCATCGTCAACTTCGGTGACGGCGCCACCAGCATCGGCGCGATGCACGAGGCGATGAACCTGGCGGGCGCGTGGGGTCTGCCGGTGATCTTCCTGTGCCAGAACAACACCATCGGCGAATACACGCGGATTGCCGATTATACCGCCAGCAAGACCTTTGCCGGGCGCGCCGATGCGCTGGGGTTCAGGGGCGTGGTGCTGGATGGCAACGACCCGGCGGCGTTCCACAAGGGCATGAAGGACGTGATCGACGGGGTGCGCGCGGGGAATGGCCCGGTGTTCGTCGAGGCGCGGACCTTCCGCATCGGGCCGCACGCGGGGGTGGGGGACAGCCCGCAGCACAGCAAGGAGGAAGTGGCGGCGGCCAAGGCGCGCTGGCCGGTGCCGGCGACGCGCGCGCTGCTGATCGATGCGGGGGTGTGCAGCGAAGCCGAACTGGATGCGGTGGATGCGGCGGCGGAAGCCGAGGTGGACAGTGCGCTGGAGCGGGCGATGGCCTGCGCGGTGACGCCGGCAAGCGAGACGCTGACCGACGTGTTCGCCGATACCGACAGTGTGCCGCAGCGCGGGTTCTATCCGGCGCGGGCCGCCGAGGTGGAGCCGGGCGGCGAGACGAAATCGATGCTGATGCTGGAGGCGGTGCGCAACGCGCAGGAGATCGCGTTTGCCGCCGACGCGCAAGTGTTCCTGCTGGGCGAGGATGTCGGCGATCCGCATGGCGGGGTGTTCGCAACCAACCGGGGCCTGCAGACCACTTATGGCAAGCGGGTGCGGCCGACGCCGATTGCCGAGCAGGCGATCATCGGCACCGCGATCGGCGCGTCGATTGCGGGGATGCGGCCGATTGCCGAGATCATGTTCGCCGATTTCATGGGCGTGTGCCTGGACCAGATCGCCAACCACGCGGCCAAGCAGCGCTACATGTCAGGCAGCCTGACTCACGCGCCGCTGACGATCCGCATGATGGTGGGCGGCGGCATGGGCGGGTTCGGCGCGCAGCACTCGCAGAGCCTGGAGGCCTGGCTGCTGCACACGCCGGGGCTGAAGGTGGTCTATCCGTCGAACCCGGCGGACGCCAAGGGGCTGCTGCTGTCGTGCATCTTCGACGAGGACCCGTGCGTGCATCTGGAATCGCTGACCTGCCTGCGCGGCACGAAGGCGGAGGTGGCGCTGGCGGATTATCGTATCCCGCTGGGGGTGGCGAAGGTGAAGCGGCCCGGCACCGACATCACCCTGATCACCTATGGCTGGCAGGTGGCGCAGTGCCTGGCGGCGGGCGAGGAACTGGCGAAGGACGGGGTGAGCGCCGAGGTGATAGACCTGCGTTCGCTGGTGCCGCTGGATTACCATCGCGTGCTCGATTCGGTGAAGAAGACGCGCCGGGCGCTGGTGGTTCATGCCGCCACCGAGTTCTGCGGGCTGGGCGCCGAGATTGCCTCGACGATCAACGAGGAGCTGTGGGGTAGGCTGAAGAGCCCGGCGATCCGGCTGGGCGCGGAATGGGCGCCGATTGCCTATTCGAACGCGATCGAGAAGGCGCAGGTGCCCGGCGCCGCGTCGATCGTGGCGCGGGTGCGCGGGGCGATGAAGGGGTGAGGCGGGATGGTTGACGAACGCGGCTTGCGGCGCGAACTGGCGGCGGCCTTCCGGCTGGCGGCGCTGAACGGGTGGGACGACCATGTGGCCACCCACATGTCGGCGCGGCTGGATGACGGCAGTTACCTGATCAACCCGTTCGGGCTGCTGTTCGAGGAGATCACCGCTTCGGACCTGGTGCGGGTGGATATGGCGGGGGCGATGATCGGCGAGAGTCCGTGGCCGCTGAACCCGGCGGGGATCAACATCCACGGCGGGCTGCTGGGCGGGCGGGCCGACCTGGGCAGCGTGATGCACCTGCATTCGCGCGACGGGGTGGCGGTTTCGGCGCTGGCCGACGGGCTGCTGCCGCTGAGCCAGAACGCGCTGAACATCTGGTGCGACGTCGGCTATCACACGTTCGAGGGCATCGCCACCGCCGAGGACGAGCGGACGCGGCTGCTGGCCGATCTGGAGGGCAGGTACCTGCTGATCCTGCGGAATCATGGCACGCTGACCGCCGGACGCTCGATCGCGTCGGCGTTCTATCGGCTGGCGGCGCTGGAATGGGCGTGCAGCGCGCAAGTGCGGACGCTGTCGATGGGGGCGCCGCTGGAATTGCCGAGTGAGGCGGTGATCGAGAACCATACGCGGACGATGGGTTCTGCGTGGGTCGATGGCTTTGCCGAGCAGCGCTACTGGCCGGCGATGCTGCGCAAGGTGGCGCGTGAATGCCCGGGATTCGATGCCTGAACGGGCGGCGGGGAATGGCACCTGAAGCGGCACATTGATGCCGAAATGTCGCACTTCGTATCAAAAGTGTCCGGACAATCGGCGGATAACCGCGCCGCGCTTGACCGTGAACTGGTGACGATTAGACACTTTGCATGGGAAAGAGGGCTGTCGAAGTCGGGATCTTCGGGTAGACAGGGTGTCCATTCGATGGACATCGATTCAGCCATCGGAAGTTCAAGCGCGGCGATCGGCCGCCAGGGAGAGGGCAAGGACATGACATTCACAGGCACGATTTCGCGCAACCTGCGCAACGGCATTGCGCTGGGCGGCATGGCCGCCGCGTTGCTGGCCGGGGTGCCGGCGCTGGCGGCAGCGGCGCCGGAGCCGCAGGCCAAGGCCGATAACGGCCAGCTCGACGAGATCGTCGTTACCGCGCAGCACCGTGAGGAAAACCTGCGGGCGGTGCCGATCGCGGTGAACGCGGTGAACGCCGACACGCTGAAGAACATCGGCGTGTCCGATACCTCGAACCTGGTGCAGGCGGTGCCCAGCCTGAACTTCACGCGATCCGGCCCCAGCGGCATCTTCGTGATTCGCGGCGTGGCGACACCGAACGGCGCCGCCGGCGAGGAAGGCTCGACCGCGGTCTATGTCGATGACGTCTACATGCCCGACCTGGCATCGACGGTGAACAACTTCAACAACATCCAGCGCGTCGAAGTGTTGAACGGGCCGCAGGGCACGCTGTTCGGACGCAACGCGGCGGGCGGCCTGATCCGCATCATCACCCGCGATCCCGGCCAGCAGACCGTGTTCAACGGCCAGATGGGCTATGGCAACTACCAGACCTTCGACGGCCAGGCCTATGCCGCCACGCCGCTGAGCGACAAGGCGGCGATCGACATCGCCTTCACCGGCCACGACCAGGGCAAGGGCTTCGGTTACGACGTGACCCAGGGCAAGGACGTGCGCACCGACCGGCACTGGGGCGTTCGTTCGAAGCTGGTGCTGCACGCGACCGACAGCATCAAGGTGACTCTGGGCGGCGACTACTACAAGACCGACGACACCACCCCGGTCTACATCTTCCCGATCTCGATCACCCCGGCAACCGGCGTGGCCAATGGTCCGATCTCGGGCCAGGATTCGCCGGCCGGCTATCCCAGCGGCACGCACATCCGCGCATGGGGCATCAGCGGCAAGATCGAGGCCGACGTCGGCTTTGCCGATCTCACCAGCATCAGCGCCTATCGCAAGCTGAAGAACCACTCGGACTTCGACGTCGATGGCAGCGCCACCGATCTGTTCCACCTGGGCTATGATTCGGGCACGCGCAGCTTCCAGCAGGAACTGCGGCTGAATTCGAAGGGCAGTGGGCCGTTGCAGTGGCAGTTGGGCGGGTTCTATTTCCATGCCTTCGCGTTCACCGACCAGTTCCAGGACGGCCTGGCGTTGCGCGGCACGCGTTCGCATATCTTCGCGCACGGCAAGACCGATTCGCTGTCGGTGTTCGGCGAGGCGACTTATGCGCTGACCCCGACCACGCACCTGACCGGCGGCCTTCGTTACACCAGCGACAAGCGCAAGCTGCCTGAAGGCTATGTTGACACGATCCTTGCCGCCACCGGCGCGGTGCTGGCGCACAAGACCAACACGCTGACCGAGAAGACGTTCAACCAGGTGACGTTCCGCGCCGCGCTGCGGCAGGACATCACCGACAACGTCAACGTCTACCTGTCGGTCAACAAGGGCTTCAAGGCGGGTGAATTCAACCTGCAGGTGCCGGGTGACGCGCCGGTGAACCCCGAGACGATCATGGCCTACGAAGGGGGCCTGAAGGGCGATTTCCTGAACCGCCACTTGCGTATCAGCCTGGCGGGCTTCCACTACGACATCAAGAACTACCAGATCCGCACCACGGTGGGCACGATCACCGCGCTGCAGAATGCGACCAGCGTGAAGGTGGACGGCGTGGACATCACCGCCGAAGCGGCGGTGAACAGCCAGCTCCACCTCAATGTCGGGGCAAGCTGGCTCAACTCGCGGTTCGGCCAGTTCGGCGGCGCGGGCACCAACGTCACGGCGCCGGGCTACTACCCGGCGAGCGATCCGGGCAACGCCACCGGCCACATGACCGCGCTGGCGCCGCACTTCACGCTGAACCTGGGCGCCACTTACACGATCCCGCTGCCCGAAGGCCGCGAGATCCGCCTGACCGGCAACATGACTCACAAGAGCAGCTATGTGTTCGAGGCGGACAACGTGCTGCGCCAGCCGGCCTATACCGTGGCCAACGGCTCGATCGAGCTGAAGCTGACCGAGCATGTCTCGATCGAGGGCTGGATGCGCAACATCGGCAACAAGAACTACAACGTGCAGATGGTGACGTCGGTGGGCCAGGCGGCGCTGGCGGCGGCGCCGCGCCAGTACGGCATGGACTTCAAGTGGAACTTCTGATGGCGGCCTGACGCCGCGATTGAAGCGAGAATTGAAGCGAAACAGGGGGGCGTCGTTCAGCGGAACGGCGCCCCCTTTTCGTTCGGGTGGCCCGAAATCGCGGCGGCGGATTGCGCGCGCGGGGCGGCGTTGTAGACAGCGGGCACTATCGAACAACGAGGGGACGTGCCGTGAGCGAAGCAGGACTGTTTGACCTGGGCGGACAGGTGGCGCTGGTGACCGGTGGTGGCCAGGGCGCGGGGCGCGGCATCGCACTGATGCTGGCGCGGCACAACGCACGCGTGGCGGTGAACGATTTCGTGCTGGAACGCGCCGAGGCGGTGGCCGAGGAAATCCGTGGCTTCGGCGGCGAGGCGGTGGCGGTGCAGGCCGACGTGGGCGACCTTGAATCGGTGCGCGCGGCGGTGGCGAAGGCGGAAGCCGCGCTGGCGCCAGTGACGCTGCTGGTCAACAACGCCGGGATGGCCGGGCCAGCTGCGCAGATGGGCTATGCCAAGCCGTTCTGGGAAGCGGACCCGTCCGAATGGGATCGCTATTTTCACACCAACACTTTCGGGGTGCTGAACTGCTGCCACGCGGTGTTGCCGGGGATGGTGGCAGCCAACAAGGGGCGCATTGTTACCATCGTTTCGGATTCGGGGCGCATCGGCGAGCAGCGGCTTGCGGTCTATGCGGCTGCCAAGGCGGCGGCGGGCGGCTTCGTCCGCTCGATCGCCAAGGAAGCCGGGCGCTACAACATCACCTGCAACGCGATTTCGCTGTCCACCCTGGAGCCGCCGATGGAGGGTGAGCAACTGGCGCAGTTCCTGGCCAGTGATCGCACCAAGGCGCAGCTTTCGAATTACGTGATCCGGCGCTTCGGCAAGCCGGACGACGTGGCGGCGATGGCGCTGTTCCTGTGCTCGGATGCTGCGGGCTGGATCACCGGGCAGACTTATCCGGTGAATGGCGGCTATTCTTTCGCTGTTTGAGGTTTGAGGCGGCGGCGCGGGTAAACTGCGCCGCCGCTCTCGAAATCAGGCGGTGACCGCCTTCAGCGTATCGAGCACCAATTGCGCGTGCTCCTTCCGGCAGATCAGCAGGTCGGGCATGTAGACATCGGCCCGGTTGTAGACCAGCGGGCTGCCGTCGATGCGCGATGCGTGGAGGCCGTGGGCGATCGCCACCGCTGCCGGGGCGCACGAGTCCCACTCGTACTGGCCACCCGAATGCAGGTAGATGTCGGCGGTGCCCAGCACCACGGCCATCGCCTTGGCGCCGGCCGAGCCCATCGGCACCAGTTCAGCGCCCAGCTTTTCCGCCACGTCCACCGCTTCCTTGGCCGGACGGGTGCGGCTGACGACCATGCGCAGCTTTTCCGGGGCCGGGGGCACAGCCACCGGCTTGTCGGTGCGCAGCACCAGGTCCAGCCCGGGCAGCGCGACCGCGCCGATGCTGGCCACGCCATCGATGGCGAGCGCGACGTGGACCGCCCAGTCGGTGCGGTCCTCGCCGTATTCGCGGGTGCCGTCCACCGGATCGACGATCCACACGCGGCTCTGGTCGAGGCGGGCGAGGTTGTCCTTTTCCTCCTCGCTCAACAGGCCGTCGTCCGGGCGCTGCTCACGCAAGGCGTGAACGAGGAACTGGTTGGCGGTGGCGTCGCCCGCCTTGCCCAGCGCCTTGAGGCTGAGCATGCCGCTGGCGCGCACCTGCTTGAGCAGGATGCCGGCCTGATCGGCCAGGTGCGCGGCAAGGTCGGCATCGGTCATGGTGGCGGGATCGAGGCTCATCACGCGTCTCCCAGCAGCGCATCGACGATGCGGTTGGCGGCTTCGTCGGGCGACAGCGCCGTGGTGTCGATGCGGATTTCCGGGCTGACCGGGGCTTCATACGGGCTGTCGATGCCGGTGAAGTTCTTCAGCTCGCCCGAACGCGCCTTCTTGTAGAGGCCCTTGACGTCGCGTTCCTCGGCCACGCTCAGCGGGGTGTCGATGAACACCTCGACGAACTCGCCTTCGGGCAGCATCGCGCGGACCATGTCGCGATCGGCCTTGAACGGGCTGATGAACGCGGTGATCACGATCAGGCCGGCATCGGTCATCAGCTTGCTGACCTCGCCGACGCGGCGGATGTTCTCGATGCGGTCAGCCTCGGTGAAGCCGAGGTCCTTGTTGAGGCCGTGGCGCACGTTGTCGCCATCGAGCAGGAAGGTGTGCCGGTTCATCCGGTGCAGCTTCTTCTCGACGAGGTTGGCGATCGTGCTCTTGCCCGAGCCCGAAAGCCCGGTGAACCACAGCACCGCCGGCTTCTGGTTCTTGAGGTTGGCGTGCGCGTCGCGGCTGATGTCCACGGCCTGCCAGTGCACGTTCTGCGCGCGGCGCAGGCTGAACTGGATCATGCCGGCGGCCACGGTGCCGTTGGTCATCTTGTCGATCAGGATGAAGCCGCCGAGGGCGCGGTTGTCGGCATAGGCCTCGAACACGATCGGCTTGTCGGTGACGATCTGGGCGACGCCGATGGCGTTCAGTTCCAGCGTCTTGACCGCGGTGTGTTCCATCGTGTTGACGTTGACCGCATACTTCGGCTGGTGGACGGTGGCCGAGACCATCTGTGTGCCCAGCTTCAGCCAGTAGGCGCGGCCGACGTGCAGCGGCTCGTCGGCCATCCACACGATCGTCGTCTCGAACTGGTCGGCGGCTTCGGGTGGATTGTCGGCGACGGCGATGACGTTGCCGCGCGAGCAATCGACCTCGTCGGCGAAGCAGATCGTCACCGATTCGCCGGCGACGGCCTCATCCTTGCCGTGGACGAGTTCGAGGTACTTCTCGGTGGTGATGTCGGTATCGGTGATCGCGGGCAGCGCGGCCTTGTCGTCGGCCACGGCGATCTTGCTGACGGTGCTGGTCTTGCCCGAGGGCAGCACGCGAATGGCATCGCCCACCCGGACCTTGCCGGTGGCGATCTGCCCCGAGAAGCCGCGGAAATAGAGGTTGGGGCGGTTGACCCACTGCACCGGCATGCGGAACGGCTTTTGCGCATCGTCGGCAGAGTTGACCTCGACGGTTTCGAGGTGCGCGACGAGGCTGGGGCCAGTGTACCAAGGCGTGTTGGCCGAGGGGCCGGTGATATTGTCGCCCTTGAAGCCCGAGATCGGCATGGGGGTGAACGCGGTGATGCCGATCGACTTGGCGAACTCGGTGTAGTCGGCGACGATCTTGTCGAACACCTCCTGCGAGTAATCGACCAGGTCCATCTTGTTGACCGCCAGCACCAGGTTGCGGATGCCCAGCAGGTGGCACAGGTACGAGTGGCGGCGGGTCTGGACCAGCACGCCCTTGCGCGCGTCGATCAGGATGACGGCAAGGTCGGCGCCCGAGGCGCCGGTGACCATGTTGCGGGTGTACTGCTCATGCCCCGGGCAGTCGGCGACGATGAACTTGCGCTTCTCGGTGTTGAAGAAGCGGTAGGCGACGTCGATGGTGATGCCCTGCTCACGCTCGGCGGCGAGGCCATCGACCAGCAGCGCGAAGTCGATCTCCTGCCCCTGGGTGCCGACCTTCTTGGAATCGGACTGGAGCGCGTCGAGCTGGTCCTCGAAGATCATCTTCGAATCGTAGAGCAGGCGGCCGATCAGGGTGGACTTGCCGTCGTCCACCGACCCGCAGGTGATGAAGCGCAGCATGGTCTTGTGCTGGTGCTGGTCAAGATAGGCGTCGATGTCCTGCGAGATCAGTTCATCGACGACATAGACGGGATCGTTGGTTTCGGTGGTCATTGTGTTCCCTCCGGATTCCCCTCCCGCCTGCGGGAGGGGCTAGGGGTGGGCATGAATTCTGGCGAAACGGGAGCGGGAAAGACCCACCCCCGACCCCTCCCGCAAGCGGGAGGGGAGGGCAGGATCAGAAATACCCCTGCTGCTTCTTCACTTCCATGCCGGCGCCGCCGGCGTCCTTGTCGATGGCGCGGCCCTGACGTTCGGAGGTCGTCGTCAGCAACGTCTCCTGAATGACCTCGGGCAGGGTCTTGGCGGTGGATTCGACCGCGCCGGTCAGCGGGTAGCAGCCGAGCGTGCGGAAGCGGACCGAACGCATCACCGGCACTTCGCCGGGCTTCAGCGGGAAGCGGTCGTCATCGACCATCAGCAACATGCCGTCACGCTCCACCGTGGGGCGTTCGTCCGCGAAGTAGAGCGGGACGATCGGGATGTCGTTGAGGTGAATGTACTGCCAGATGTCCAGCTCGGTCCAGTTCGAGATCGGGAACACGCGGATCGATTCGCCCTTGTTCTTGCGGGCGTTGTAGAGGTTCCACAGCTCGGGGCGCTGGTTCTTCGGGTCCCAGCCGTGCGAGGCGGTGCGGAAGCTGAAGATGCGCTCCTTGGCGCGGCTCTTTTCCTCGTCGCGGCGGGCGCCGCCGAACGCGGCGTCGAAGCCGTACTTGTCGAGCGCCTGCTTCAGGCCTTCCGTCTTCCACATGTCGGTGTGGAGCGCGCCGTGGTCGAACGGGTTGATGCCCTTCTCGGCGGCTTCGGGGTTGTGATAGACGAGCAGGTCCATGCCCGAAAGTTCGGCCATCTTGTCGCGCAGGTCGTACATCGCCCGGAACTTCCAGGTGGTATCGACGTGGAGCAGCGGGAACGGCGGCGGCGAGGGATAGAACGCCTTGCGCGCCAGGTGCAGCATGACCGCGCTGTCCTTGCCCACCGAATAGAGCATCACCGGCTTTTCAGCCTCGGCGACAACCTCGCGGATGATGTGGATCGACTCGGCTTCGAGTCGCTCGAGATGCGTCAGGGTTTTCATCCTGCCCTCTTCCATTTGCCTTCGTTGATTCGTTTCCTCGCAGAGAAGGCGAATCGGCAAACCTCCCATTTGGGAGGGTTGGAAGAAATGGCAGCGGAATTCGGGGAGGCGTCAGCCCTGGCGGGCGGCGAGGCCGGGGATGCAGCCGCCATCGACCAGCACGTCGATGCCGGTGACGAAGCTGGCGGCGGGCGAGCACAGGAACGCGGCGACTGCGGCGACTTCCTCGGCGCGGGCCGGGCGGCCGGCGGGCGAGGCTTCGACCATCGCCTTCATGATCGGCGATTCCTGCATTTCCTGGCGGCCCATCGGCGTGTCGATGATGCCGGGCGAGATCGAGTTGAGGCGCGCGCCGAAGGTCAGGCAGGCGCGGCGGGTGTAGAGCATGACGCCGCGCTTCGAGATCATGTAGGCGCGGCCGGGATCGGTGGCGATCGACAGCAGCGAGGCGACCTGTTCGGGGGTGCGCACGGCGTCGATGGCGGCGTCGAACACGGTGCCGCCCATGTGTGCGGAGGACGACGAGAACAGCACGGCGGCGCCATCGGGCGCCATGTGCGGCTGCACGGCATCGACCAGCCGCATGGTGGCGGCAAGGTTGATGTCGAGGATGCGGGCGGCATCGCCCATCGTCGGTGATATGCCGGCGCAGTGGATCAGCGCGCCGATCTTGCGGCCGGCGAGCGTGGCGACGAGGGTGGCGCCATAATCGGGCGCGGCGATGTCGCCGGCCAGCGTTTCCACCGGGGTGGCGGTGAGCCGCGCGGCGGTGGCGGCCAGGCGCTCGGCATTGAGGTCGCACAGCAGCAGTGGCCAGCCGGCCTGCTGCATGAGGCGGGCGGCGGCTTCACCCATGCCCGAGGCGGCGCCGGTGATGATGGCGAGGGTCATGGGGGAGTCTCCGTGGATCAGCGCAGCGAGGCGTTGAGCGCTTCGAGCGCGTCGCTGCCCGGGCACAGGTCGGCGTCGGTCAGGCTGTTGAGCGGCGCCTCGACGGTGTTGAGGTGCTTGTGCAGATCATCGGCGTGCTCATCGACGTAAAGCAGGCCGGTGACGATCTCGCCCAGCGCGGCGTGTTCGTGGAGGTGGTTCATCGCGCCGATGCGGTCAGTGGGGTCGTAATCGGTGCCGAGCTTGCGCAGCAGCAGCATCGAACCGTCGTGCTGGACGACGCGGCGCAGCTCGCCGGGGGCATAGCTGGTCTCGATCGCGTGGCGCTGCAGGATCACCTCGACCTTGTTCACCGCCTCGTTGTGCTCGCGCACGTAGTCGTAGGACTTGGTGGAGCCGGCGTGGTTGTTGAAGGTGACGCAGGGGGACAGCACGTCGAGGAACGCCGGGCCCTTGTGGCGCAGCGCGCCCTTGATCAGCGGGACGAGCTGGTCCTTGTCGCCCGAGAAGCTGCGCGCGACGTAAGTGGCGCCGAGTTGCAGGGCGAGCGCGACGAGGTCGATCGGGCTGTCGGCGTTGAGCACGCCCTTCTTGCTCTTGCTGCCCTTGTCGGCGGTGGCGGAGAACTGGCCCTTGGTGAGGCCGTAGACGCCGTTGTTCTCGACGATGTAGGTCAGGTTGACGCCGCGCCGCATGGCGTGGGCGAACTGGCCGATGCCGATGGAGGCCGAATCGCCGTCGCCCGAGACCCCGAGGTACGTCAGCTCGCGGTTGGCCAGCGCGGCGCCGGTGGCCACAGATGGCATGCGGCCGTGGACCGAGTTGAAGCCGTGGCTGGCGCCGAGGAAGTAGTCGGGCGTTTTCGACGAGCAGCCGATGCCGCTCATCTTGGCGATGCGGTGCGGCTCGATGTCGAGTTCGTAGCAGGCCTGGACGACCGCGGCGCTGATCGAATCGTGGCCGCAGCCGGCGCACAACGTGGATACGCGGCCTTCATAGTCGCGGCGGGTGAAGCCGGCGGCGTTGCGCGGCAGGGCTTCGGAACCGAGGCGGGGCTTGGCAATGTAGGTCATGTCGTTCAGCCCTTCGTCGGAGCCAGAGGGCGCAGGCGGGGGGAGTTCATCGCTTCGGTAATGGCGCCGGCGATGAAGCGCGCGGTGATCGGGCTGCCGTCGTAGTGCAGCACCTTCACCAGCTTCTTCGGATCGAACTCGCACTCGTTGACCAGCAGGGTGCGGAGCTGGCCGCTCTCGTTCTGCTCGACCACGAAGACGAAATCGTGGGCATCGACGAAGGCTTCGACTTCGGCGTTGAACGGGAAGCCGCGCACGCGCAGCGCGTCGAGGGGCAGGCCGTCATCGGCCAGCAGGTCCAGCGCTTCGGCCATCGCCGGGCTGGTCGAGCCGTAATAGACGACGCCGAGTCGGGTGGGCTGGGCGGCCGGCTGGATGACGGGCGCGGGGACCAGGCCCTTGGCGGTCTCGAACTTGGTGCGCAGGCGCTCCATGTTGTAGACGTAGTCCTCGCCCAGCTCGGAATAGCGGGCCTGGGCGTTGCGGCTGGTGCCGCGCGTGAAGAACGCGCCCTTGTCGGGGTGCGTGCCGGGGATGGTGCGCCAGGGGATGCCGTCGCCGTCAACATCCTCGTAGCGGCCGAACATCCGGCCGGCGTCGAGGTCTTCGGCGGTCAGCACCTTGCCGCGATCGTAGGCGCGGTTATCGTCCCACGCGAACGGCTTGCTCAGCCGCTCGTTCATGCCGATGTCGAGGTCGGTCATCAGGAACACCGGGGTCTGCAGCCGCTCCGCAAGGTCGAATGCCTGCGCGGTCATCGTGAAGCACTCGTAAGGGTCTTCGGGGAACAGCAGCACGTGGCGGGTGTCGCCGTGGCTGGCATAGGCGCAGAGCAGCAGGTCGGACTGCTGGGTCTTGGTGGGCATCCCGGTGGACGGGCCGCCGCGCTGGACATCGACGATGACCGAGGGGACTTCGGCGAAGTACGACAGGCCCAGGAATTCCTGCATCAGCGAGATGCCGGGGCCGGAGGTGGCGGTGAAGGCGCGGGCGCCGTTCCAGCTTGCGCCCAGCACCATGCCGATCGACGCGAGCTCGTCCTCGGCCTGGACGATGGCGTAGCGGGCGGTGCCGCTTTCGGGGCAGGTGCGATACTTGCGGCAGTAGGTGGTGAACGCTTCGACCACCGAGGTGGACGGGGTGATCGGATACCAGGCGGCGACGGTGGCACCGCCATAGACCGCGCCGAGGCCGGCGGCGGCGTTGCCGTCGATGACGATGCGATCCCCCACCGCGTCCGAGCGGCGGATCTTCAGGCCGATCTTCTGGGCGAAGTGTTCGCGGGCATATTCGTAGCCGATGCGGGCGGCTTCGCGGTTGCCGTCGATCAGCTTGGTCTTGCCGCGATACTGCTGGGCGATGAGTCCGGCGACGACCTCGAGGTCCATGTCGAGCAGGCCGGCGATGGCGCCGACGTACATGATGTTCTTGAACAGGCGGCGCTGGTTCGGATCGGTGAACTCGCGCGTGCAGATCGCGGTGAGCGGAATGCCGATGACATTGATGTCGTCGCGCAGCTTGCCCTTCAGGGGGCGGGTGCTGTCATAGAACAGGTAGCCGCCGGGTTCGATCTCGGCGACATCGGCGTCCCAGGTCTGCGCGTTCAGCGCGATCATCAGGTCGCAGCCGCCGCGCCGGCCGAGCCAGCCCTTTTCCGAGACGCGCACCTCGTACCAGGTGGGCATGCCCTGGATGTTCGAGGGGAAGATGTTGCGCGGGGCCACCGGCACGCCCATGCGGACGATGGCGCGGGCAAACATCTCGTTGGCCGAGGCCGAGCCCGAGCCGTTGACGTTGGCGAACTTGACGACGAAGTCGTTGACGGCGGTGATGGCGGGCACAGTAACGGTATCCATTGCTCAGGCCTCCACCGGTGCGGTCTTGCAGGAGTTGCCCTTGGCGGCTTGCGGCACGAGCCAATCGACCTTCTGCATGTCCCACGCGTTGGTGGGGCAGCGTTCCGAACACAGCCCGCAGTGCAGGCACAGGTTCTCGTCCTTGACCATGACGCGGCCGGTCTTCAGCCCGCCCTCGACATAGAGCGGCTGGTCGAGGTTGGGGGCGGGGGCCTTCAGGCGGGTCCGCAGGTCCGCCTCGTCGATCTGCTCGATATTGGCGTCCGTGAACGTGATGCATTCGGTGGGGCAGATATCGACGCACGAATCGCACTCGATGCAGGTGGGGGCGGTGAACACCGTTGCCATGTCGCAGTTGAGGCAGCGCGCGGCCTCGTTGCAGGCCTTCTCGACGTCGAAGCCGACTTCGAGTTCGAGCTTGATGTCCTTCAGCGCTTCCTGGAGGTTGCGGGTCGCCATCGCCTGGCGGTCGTCCTCGGAAATGTCGTTGTCATAGGCCCACTCGTGGATGCCCATCTTCTGGGTGACCAGCGTGACACGCTCGCCCGGACGATCAGCAACCACGTCCTTGCCCTGGCAGAACAGGTCGATCGAGACGGCGGCGACGTGGCCCTGGGCAACGGCGGTGATGATGTTCTTGGGGCCGAGCGCGGCGTCACCGCCGAAGAACACGTCGGGCAGTTCGGACTGGAACGTGGTTTCGTTCAGCTTCGGCAGGTCCCACTTGTCGAAGGTGAGGCCGATGTCGCGCTCAATCCACGGGAAGGCGTTTTCCTGGCCGATGGCGATCATCACCTCGTCGCAGGGGACGGTTTCCATGCGGCCGGTGGGGGCGAGGGTGCGGCGGCCATTCGCGTCGTGCTGCACTTCGACGTGTTCGAAGGTGACGCCGGTGAGCTTGCCGGCGTCGTGCTCGAACGCCATCGGCACCATGCAGTTGCGGATGGTGACGCCCTCGTGCAGCGCCTCGTCCTTCTCCCAGGGCGAGGCCTTCATTTCCTCGAAGCCCGAGCGGACGATGACATGCACTTCATCGGCGCCGAGGCGCAGCGACGAGCGGCAGCAGTCCATCGCGGTGTTGCCGCCGCCCAGCACGATAACGCGCTTGCCGACGGTTTCGACGTGGCCGAACGCGATGTTCGACAGCCAGTCGATGCCGATGTGGATGTTCGCGGCGGCTTCCTGGCGGCCGGGCAAATCGGCCTCACGCCCGCGTGGGGCGCCGGTGCCGACGAAGATGGCATCCCAGCCCTGCGCGCGCAGGTCCTTCAGGCTGTCGATCCAGCGATCCTGGACGATGGTGACGCCCAGGCCCTCGACGTAGCCGCATTCCTCGTCGATCACGTCGTCGGGCAGGCGGAACTTGGGGATCTGGCTGCGCATCATCCCGCCCGACTGCTTGAAGCCGTCGAACACGGTGACATGATAGCCGGCGACGGCAAGGTCGCGCGCGACGGTCAGCGAGGCGGGGCCGGCGCCGACGCAGGCAATCCGCTTGCCGTTCTTCTGCGCGGGCGGGGTGGGCAGGCGGGCGGAAATGTCACCCTTGAGGTCGGCGGCGACGCGCTTCATCCGGCAGATTGCCACCGGCTCCTCATCCACGCGGCCACGGCGGCAGGCGGGTTCGCACGGACGGTCGCAGACGCGGCCGAGAATGCCGGGGAACACGTTCGACCACCAGTTGATCTCGTAGCTGTCGGCATAGCGGCCGGCCGCGATCAGCCGCAGGTATTCCGGCACCGGCGTATGCGCCGGGCAGGCCCACTGGCAATCGACAACCTGATGGAAATGTCCGCTCCCCACTTCACCGGCGCTGGTCAACGTTCCGTAACTCCACTCTGCGGTCAATCGACGGGCTGGCCCGCCATGCCCGCCAGCCTCTTTCGGGCAATCGGACCTGGGACCCAAACTGCCTTTTGTGGCAGGGGTCAACACCGTATCGCCGCAAATCGTACGCTTTGCGCCCTCACGATGC
This sequence comes from Sphingomonadales bacterium, assembly GCA_018971065.1. The sequence goes on from JAGWVC010000064.1 coordinate 16,162, forward strand.
TGCTGAGGAGCGGGGACGCGCGGGGCGATGCGGCACCTCGCCGGAGGGAAAGGCGGGGGAATCGGGCTGATTTGTGGCCGAAAGATCCCCGTCGCGGGATGCCGCAGGAAATGCTGCCTGCCCACGCAAAGCTGCGCGTAATCATCGTTAATATTATCTTGAGAGCATGGCGGTATCACCATCCGGCGTGCCTGGATCGCGCCCGGCGGGTGATGGGGTGATCGCCATCACCGGCGCGGATCGGTCCAGGTTCGACATGCGATGCGGCTGCGCGCGGCCTCCGGATGGACCCGGAGGAGAATGCGGGGCCGTCTGGAGCCGGGCGGAACGCACCGACGATGTTGAAGAAGCAAAAACGCCGTTCTTCTCCCCGCAGGATTCTGCTGTGGGCAATCGCGCTGTCCGCGATCTGCGGAGCCATTGCGTTCGGCGAGCCGCTGGAAGATGCATTGCGCGGCGCGCGAAACTGGTCGCATCTGCGACCGGCCGATGGCCGCGTGGTCGTCGTCACGCTAGACGACAGGACGCTGGACCGTATCGGCCTGACCTATTCGGAAGAATACGACGCCCAGGTGATCGAAAACCTGATGGCGAAAGGCGTAAACCGGGTCTATTTCGACCGCGCGTTCCATGACATTCACAACGAGGCCGGTTCGGCGAAGCTGATCGAGACGTTAAAGCGCTTTCCGGGGCGTGTGTTTGTGGGCGCGATCCGGAACTACGATCCCGTGCGCGCGCGCGAAGTCATGATCGAGCCGGACGCCCGCTATCTGCCTTATGCGAAGATCGCCAGCCTGGTCGGACGTTCGACGCCGTTCGAGCTGTCGGCGGAAACCTACTATGCCGACCGCTTCAATACCGGCGTGGCGCCGTCGATTTCGGCAAGCATCGCGGGCAAGACCGGCCCTGCCGGCGAAGCCTATCGACCCGACTGGACGATCGACGCTGCGAGCGTTCCGACGCTGAGTTTCAGCGATGTCTTGCGCAAGGACATGCGAGGCCTGGATCTGCGGGGCAAGGATGTCATCGTCGGACCCGATTCGCTGCGCATTCCCGATGCTCATCATGTTCTGGCGCAAGGCTGGGTGCCCGGGGTGTTTTTCCATGTCATTGGCGCGCAGACCTTGCGGGAAGGCCATCCCACCAAGCCATCGTGGATGCTTCCCTGGAGCGTGGCGCTGTTGCTTAGCGTGCTTGTCATCCGCGCGCGGCGCAAGAGTTCGCCGTGGGGCCTGCACGCGGGCGCCGCATTGCTGTGCCTTGTCGCGCCGTTCGTGACCGACTACCTGTTCATGACCGTCGATTACGTTCCGGCGATGCTGTTGTACTGGGTCGTGGCGTTCCGGACGCACAACCATGCGATGCTGCGCCAGGCCAAGCACGAGAACGTCGATTCGCGCCTGCCGAACCTGGCGGCGTTCCGCGAGACCGAGCTGGCGACCGGCTGCCCGGTGGCGGCGCTGAACATCAGCAACTACAATGCCATCCTCAACGCCTTCCCGCATATCGATGCCGCCGACATCGTCGAGGCCATCGCCCGGCCGATCCGCATGACCGCGCTGGGACGGGAAATCTATCACGACGACAACACCCTGTACTGGACCCTGCCGAGCCTGAGCCACGCCGAGCTTCAGGGCCATCTCGATGGCTTGCTCAAGCTGATCCGCAGCATTGCCGTGGGCGACGCGGTGATCGACGTCGATTGCGCGCTGGGTATCGACTACGAGTTTACCGAGCCGGCGGAAAAGCGGGCCACCGCCGCCAAGATCGCCGCCAACGCGGCGGCGGCGCGAGGGGTGGATCGCAGCGTCTACAAGGCCGAGCCGAGCGAGGCGGCGCGCTGGCGACTGTCGCAGATGTCGGAGCTGGACCAGGCGCTGGCACGTGGTGAACTGTCGATGGTCTATCAGCCGCAGATCGACCTGCACACCGGGCGCTTCCTGTCCGCCGAGGCGCTGGTGCGCTGGCACCATCCGGTGAAGGGATTCATCTCGCCGGCCGAATTCATCGTCCAGGCCGAGCAGTCGAACCGCATCGGCGCGGTGACCTGGTATGTGCTGGAAAAGGTGCTGACCGAACTGGCGCCGGTGTTTGCCGGCCAGCCCGATTTCGAGGTGGCGGTGAACCTTTCGGCGCGGCTGTTGACCGATGACCATCTGGTTTCACGCGTGGCCGAGGCCTTGCAGCGGCATCGCCTGGCGCCGGCGAACCTGAAGATGGAGATCACCGAGACCGCGGCGCTGCAGGCGGGCGAGGAAGTGGCGACGAACATCGCACGGTTTGCCGAACTGGGCGTCGCCATCTCGATCGACGATTATGGCACCGGCAATGCGACGCTGGACTACCTGCAGAACCTGACCTTCCACGAGCTGAAGATCGACCGGCAATTCGTGGTCAACGTCACCCGTTCCGAACGCGATCGGGTGCTTGTCGCCTCGACCATCAGCCTGGCGCACGCGCTGGGCCACAAGGTGATTGCCGAGGGCATCGAGACCGAAGAGGCGGCGCGCCTGCTCAAGAAACTCGGCTGCGACCGGTTGCAGGGTTACCACATCGCCCGGCCGATGCCGATCGACCAACTCATGACGATTCTGGAGGAAAATTCGCGGCACAATCGAAAGCAGGGAAAATCCGGACTTGCATATGGTTAAGAATCGGTTAACGCTCTGATCGAACACCACTTCTGCGGTGTTTCGGAGGAGCTTAACATGGACCGCAAGAATCTTGCTCGTCGTCCCCAGCCTGCGAAGCGCCCGGCGCAGCGCAATTTCTGGGATAGCTGGAGCACTTTTTTTGGCTGGGGCGCCTGATTTAATCAGGTAATTTCAGTCATGAAGGCGGCCTCGCTCACGCGGGGCCGTTTTCGTTTGTGGGGTGGGCTGGTGTCAGGCTGACAGGGCGCGAAGGCGCCGGCGCGCGATTCGCGTCGCGCGCGCCGCAGGCGAATCCGGTGCGGCCTTGCGGGCGAATCGAGTGCGATCCCATTAACCTTTGGCGATGGACGCCTGGCTGGTTAACTGCGGGGCCGGGAATGCCGGCGCGATGCGGGGTTCGGGGCTTTCCGGTATCGTCCCGGTTGCAGGGACGGGGCGACGCGGCGGGTTACGGCTGCGATTCGCCGGCGCCGTCCAGTTGATCGAGTGTGGCGAGAAAATCCGCGACGAAAGTGTTGGCGGGATCGATCCGCAGCAGGCGTTGCGATTTTGCGCGCAGTTCTTCTACGGGGCGGGTCAATTTGGCCGTCTGAGTGAAATTTTCATGTTCCGACAAAATGAGCAGCAGATCGCCGTAGGGCGTCGTTTCTTTCATGCGTGAACCTCGACCGGGTATTCGCGATGTCACCATTTCCCGCTGGCGACATCACTGTGCCCGGCCCTGATAGGATCAGCGATGATTTATGTAAAGCGGAGGATGGGGAAGTAGCCCTGTTGCCAATCTCTGTATTTTCATCGTCAATATGGCTGAATTCTGCGGCGGTGCATTATGTCGGAGGATAAAATTTCATCCATAATGGTCCTAGTTTATCCAAAATTCCGGATTTCATGCGCGAAGGCGTGATGCGGGACCTTGGTGGCCCGCAAGGATTGTGTGTCTGGCGGACCGCCCCTTCGGCGGCGAGATGCAGGGGTCGGACGGGCCGTTACCGGGCCTGCCGGGCGATGTTGCCGGCATTTTTTGCACGCGGACGATGCGGCGGGCCTCGGGAAGCCACAAAACTGCGGAAAAATGTGGGTAAACGGGCGTTTCGGCGATGGACCAGCGTGCTTGTGCGGGCTAGTCCGCATTTCCCGATACCGGAGATCAGGAGAGTTTCATGAATAACAGCGACCTGGCTGAAAAGCTGGCTGCAACCCAGGGTCTTACCAAGGCCGATGCCCGCAAGTTCGTTGACGCGGTGTTCGCCGCCGTTGCCGACGCCGCTGCCGCGGGTGAGGAAGTTTCGCTGAACGGCTTCGGCAAGTTCAAGGTGAAGTCGGCGCCGGCGCGCGAAGGCCGCAACCCGTCGACGGGTGCGACCATCCAGATCGCCGCGTCGAAGAAGCTGGGCTTCTCGGCCGCCAAGGCGGTCAAGGATCGCCTGAACGGCTGATCCCGATCCGGGGCCTCGCTACCAGGGTGAGGCCCCGTTCGATCTCGTATCTGTCGATGATGACCCGCTGCCGGTTTACGGTAGCGGGTTTTTCGCATGAGGCCGGAGGCGCAATGACGCGCGCCTCCGGCCTCATGCGTTACCAGACCAGCGGCACCGATGCCGGGCCGACAACGCCGCCGGGCTTGTACGTGATCTGCGCGCCGGGCTTGAGGCTGAACTTGGGGATGCGCTTCAGCCATTCCTGTAGCGCGACTTTGAGTTCGAGCCGGGCGAGGTGGCCACCCATGCACGAATGCACGCCCACAGTGAACGCCAGGATGGTCTTGCGCGGGCGATCGAAATCGACCTCCAGCGGGTTGGGGAACACCTCGGGATCGAAGTTGGCGGCGGGCAGGCAGCAGAACACGCGATCGCCCTGCTTCATCTGCACGCCGCGCAGTTCGATGTCGCGGGCGACGACGCGGCCCGAGAACGTGACCGAATAGCGGCGCAGCAGTTCCTCGACCACGGCGTCGATGTCGTCGGGACGGTCGATGATTTCCTGCACGCGATCGGGGTTGCGGGCCAGCCAGACCCAGATGTTGTTGAGCGTGGCGTAGACCGTGTCGAGCCCGCCGATCCACAGGAAGCAGACGAAGCCGAACACTTCCTTCTCGGAAAGCTTGCGGCCATCGACCTCGGCGTTGGCGATCAGGCTGACGACGCCGCCGTCCGGGTTGGCCTGCTTTTCGGCGATGGCGCCCTTCAGGTAGGCGATGGCCTTGGTGAACGCGGCACCGATCTCGGCCTGGTCGGTCGAGTGGATCATGGTGTCGCACCAGCCGACGAACGTGCCCATCATGTCCTGCGGCAGGCCCATGATGTCGAGGAACACCGCCACCGGCAGCGGGCGGCCGAAGGCGGTGGTGAACTCGCACTCACCCTTGTCGATCATCGCCTCGATCAGGCCGATCGCCCGCTCGCGGATCTTGCCTTCCAGCGTCTTGATCCCGGCCGGGCAGAACAGCGGATCGACGATGTTGCGATACTTGCGGTGGTGCGGCGGGTCGATCTCGGGCGGGATGAAAAAGAAATAGTCGTCATCGGGGCGCGGAAACGGCGCGATGTCGAGGTTGCGGAAGTCGTTGGCGTTGCGCAGGACCTTGAGGCAATCCTCATGCTTGATGAGCGTCCACGAATTGCCATAGTCCGACGGGCTGTAGAACAGCGGCGGGAAGTTCCGGTGCATGGCCGCCATGTAGTCGTGCGGTTCGGCCAGGAATTCGGCGCTGGTGATGATGCCCGATTCCATCACCAGTTCGGCGGGCACGTGGCTGCGCACGTTCTGGCGGCCGCAGAAGCGCGGCAGGTGCGGGTTCTGCGGGTTGGTCGGGTCCTGGATGAAGTCCTGGACGGCGGTGACGGTCATGTCGTTCATGGCGACGCCCTCAGTACTGCGATTCGGGAAGGTGGACGACAAGGCCGTCGAGCGCGTCGGTCATGATGATCTGGCACGACAGGCGGCTGGCCGGGGTGACTTCGCAGGCTGCCGCTTCGAGCAGCTCGGCCTCTGCCGCGCCGTCGGGGCCGCCGACTTTCGCGGTCCAGGCGCTGTCCACATAGACATGGCAGGTGGCGCATGACGGCGCCCCGCCGCATTCGCCGGCGATGCCGTCCACGCCGTTGTACAGGGCGCCGCGCATGACGTTTTCGCCGACGGGGACATCGACGGTGGCCGTGGCGCCATCGTGGGCAATGTAGGTGACCTTGGGCATGGAATTCTCCCGGGGATTCGAATGGACTTTACGGGGGGGCTTTGATCCAGCATATTCAGGATATGTTGAATATGTCAATCGACACGCCGCCGGTTGCGCCGACGGAATCGCAACAGCGCTTCATCGACGACTTTGCCCAGTTGCTGGTGGCCTGGGGAATGCCGCTGACATCGGGGCGACTCTATGCCTGGCTGCTGCTGTCGCCCGGGCCGGTGACGCTGGACGGGTTTGCCGAGGGGCTGGGGATCAGCAAGTCGAACGCCAGCATGGCCGCGCGCGATCTCGAAACCAACGGCATGGCGCGCCGGCTGACCGAGCGTGGCAGCAAGCGCATCCGTTATGAGGCCACGCGCGAGCCGGGCAACGCGCTGCTGCGCAATTCGAACACGCTGGGGCGGCTGGCGGCGCTGATCGAAGGGCGTGTCGCCGACGTTGCCGAGGGTGAGAACCGCGTGCGCCTGCTGGCGCTGGCGGAATTCCACCTGGCGCTGAAGGCGGCGATGGACGGGGTGATCGCCCGGTTCGGCGGGAGCTAGGATGCATACCCATAAATGGGATTCCCAAAGTGCTTGAGATTTGATTCAGTGCCTTCCCGCGACAGGAGCTGGAGATGGCACGTTTTGATCTGACGGATTTCGAGT
>JAGWVC010000065.1 GCA_018971065.1 Sphingomonadales bacterium
GCTTCTTCAACAAGCTCAAGCATTTCAGAGCTGTGGCTACCCGATACGACAAACGCGACGACAACTTCCTCGCCTCAGTCCAACTCGCCGCTATCCGTATCTGGTTGCGTCATAATGAGTCGGTATCCTAGGGCCTGTAGGGATTAGGCTGATGCCGGGCTGCGAACAGCCGGTTGTCGCGCTTCCGGTGCTCACGGCCATATAGGCCGCTGCGTTCCGGGTCGCTCCAATCAGCCGTTCTCGCTCCGGCCTGAGCCGAAGCCCTACAAGCCCTGATTCACTCGTCCTCGGCGTTCACCGACATCAGCCCCGGCCGCTCGGCACCCATGCCCGAGAAGCCGATCGAGTAGCCCCCGTCCACCGGCAGCACCACGCCGGTGACGTAAGCGGCCGCGTCGCTGGCGAGATACAGCGCCGCCTCGGCTATGTCGCGCGCGGTGCCCCAGCGGCCCATCGGGATGCCGGCCAGCGTCGGGAAATCGGCGGGCGGCTCGGCGTGGGTCTTCGACGCCTCGACCAGCCCGGTCCACATCGTCCCCGGCGCGATCGCGTTGACGCGGATGTTCTTGTCCGAATAGTCGAGCGCGGCGATCTTCGTCATCTGATGCACCCCGGCCTTGGCGGCGGCATAGACCGAATGGTGCTTCCAGCCGACCACCGCCGAAGCCGAGCCGGTGTTGACGATGGCGCCGCCCCCGCTCTTCAGCATCGCCTCGATCCCGTACTTCATGCCCAGGAACGAGCCCTTGATGTTGGTGTCGTGGACCTTGTTCCACAGCTCCAGGCTCTGCTTGTGCAGCGGCGCCATGCCGCCACCGAAGCCCGCATTGTTGCACAGCACGTCGAGCCGCCCCCAGGTATCGACCGCCTTCGCGATCATCGCCCGCACCTGCGCCTCGTCGGAAACGTCGCAATGAATGGCCACGGCGCTGTCGCCCAGCGCGGCGGCAACCTCGTCCTGCTTGCCGCTGATATCGGCGCAGACCACTTTCGCGCCTTCGCTGACGAACAGTTCGGCCATCGCGCGGCCCATGCCCGAACCGGCGCCGGTGATGACGCAGATCTTGTCCTGAAGCCGTCCGGCCATGTCATGCACTCCCGAATTTACTTCTTCACATCCCAGACGAGATGGAGGTTGCGGATCGACAGCAGCCCCGGAAACACCGAGGTGTCGCTGCCCGGCTTCGCGCGGAATTCGGGAATGCGCTTGAACCATTCCTCCAGCAGGATGCGCAGTTCCTTGCGCGCCAGCGGCGCCCCCAGGCAGGTATGCACGCCGCCGACGAACGTGAAGTGGCGGTTGCCCTTGCGGGTGGGGTCGAACGTGCGCGGGTTGGGGAACTGGCGCGGATCGAAATTGCCGGCCGGATTCAGGCACTGGAACGAATCGCCCGCCCTGATCTTCATGCCATGCCATTCGAAATCGACCTTGGCACGCCGCGCCGAGCTGAGGATCGGCTGGGTGCGCAGGAATTCCTCGACCGCGCCGTTGATGAGTTCGGGGTGATCGCGGATCATCGTCTGGATTTCCGGCTGCAGCGCCATGCGGCGATACATCTGGCTGATCGTCGCGGCGACGGTATCCAGCCCGCCCAGCCACAGGAACCAGACCATGCCGGTCTGCTCTTCCTCGGTCAGCGGCACACCCTTGATCTTGCCATGAACGATGCTGGAAACCAGGTGCTCATCGGGATTGGCGCGCTTCTCGGCCATGAATTCGCGCAAGTAGCCCAGCACGCCACGCAGCGCGTTCTGCATCTTTTCCAGCGTGCCGCCGTGAAGAATGTCCCACTCCCAGTCGAGGAACTGCTCGAACATGCGGTCGGGGAAGCCCATCAGCCCCATGAAGATGCGCACCGGGAACACCCGGCCAAAATCCCACGCCACATCGACCTCGCCCTTGTCGGCGAATTCCTCGATCATCTCGACGCAGACCTCGCGGATGCGGGCCTCCATCCGGTTGACCCGCGCGGGCGAAATGAACTGCGTGAGGAACAGGCGGTACTTGCCATGTTCGGGCGGATCGATCGCCAGCGGAATCGAGCGGAACGTCTCGCCGATCACCCGCTGGAATTCGGCGGTGCCCTGGTTCGAGAAGTGTTCGTTGTCGGTATAGACCCGCTCGATATCCTCATAGCGGTGCGCGATCCAGTTGCCGCTGCCGCCGCCGACTCCCGCCGCGATCCCGCCATTGCCCAGCGCGGGCTGGAACAGCAGGCGCGGCAGGTCGTCGCCGGTCATCCAGTCCACCGGCAGGTAGGGATCGACGAGATCGTTCGGGACGCCGCCCATCGCAAAGCCGATGTCGACGACACGGTCCTTCGGCACGTTGTCCGGCACATCGGCGTCGATACGGATCGATTCGAGCGTCTGGCCCGACATGGCAATTCTCCCGGCATGGTTCTGGCCGATCGGCCTTGCGGACGGTTCATGCCATCGCCGGGGCAGGGCGGCAATCGCCCCCTGATCGCCCCGACGGTTTAGCGGCGCTCCTCCACCCTGACATTGCCGAACATCATGCCTTCCGCTGGCGATTTCAGCACGTCGATCGGGAACACCGGCGGCACGGCGGAAACCGCGTCGAGCCGCGCCAGCAGCTCCCCGGGAATGTCGAGGGCGAGCGCGCCGAGGTTGTCCTCAAGCTGGGCAGGCGTGCGCACACCGACCACCGGCGAAGCCACCGTCGGGTTGGTCAGCGTCCACGCCAGCGCCACCTGCGCGGGCGTGGCGCCCAGTTCCTTCGCCACCGCGACCACCACGTCGGCAATGTCGAGGTTCTTCTCGGTCAGCCGGCCGGTAACCGCGTTGATCGCCTTGCGCGAGGATATGTCGTCCATGCTGCCCGGCTGGAGATCGGCGCGGGTGTACTTGCCGGTCAGCATCCCCTGGCCCAGCGGCGCCCAGGGCGAAACACCCAGCCCCATTTCCCGCGCCATCGGGATCAGTTCGCGTTCCACCGTGCGCTCGATCAGGCTGTAGCAGATCTGCAGCGCGCAGAACTGGGTCCAGCCGCGCACTTCGGCAATCGCCTGCATCCGGCTGGCCTGCCAGGCCGGCGTGTCGGACAGGCCGATGTACAGCACCTTGCCCTGCCGGACGAGATCATCGAACGCGCGCAGGATCTCGTCCACCGGGGTGCGGAAATCCCACATGTGCAGGTACAGCAGGTCGATATAGTCGGTCTGCATCCGGCGCAGGCTGTCCTCCACCGAACGCACCATGTTCTTGCGGTGATTGCCCGAAGCGTTGGGATCGCCCGGCCGCGTGGTCAGCGAATACTTGGTGGAGATCACCACCGGATCGCGCCTGCCCTTCACCAGCCGGCCCAGCCATTCCTCCGAACCGCCCATCTGGCCATAGAAATCGGCCGTGTCGATGAAGTTGCCGCCGCGATCGATGAACATGTCCACCATCGCCCGCGCTTCATCCTCGGTGCTGCCCCACGACCCCGCGCCGACCCCGAACGTCATCGTGCCCAGCGCCAGTGGCGAGACCCGCAGGCCCGAGCGGCCCAGCAGGCGGTAGTCATCGAGTGCGATCGGCATGGAAGCTCTCCCGGAATGTCCCGGGCCCATTGCACCGATCGGGGGGGAGCGTGTCAATCATGCAGCTAGACCCGGGCCGTCACCCGGCTTGTCCGGCAGCGCGCGTGTCGGATCAGAAGGCGCGATCGTGGACCAGCACCCTGAACGTGGCGAGGATGATGTGCAGATCGCGCCACAGCGACCAGCCGGACATGTATTCGAGATCGGCGCCAAGCCTGCCGGACAAATCCGATTCCTTGTCGGTGGCACCGCGCAGACCGCGCACTTGCGCCAATCCGGTAAGCCCCGGCCGCAACGCGTGGCGTTCCCAGTAGCGGGCATCGACTTCCCAGAACAGCTTGTCGCCCGCCTGCGAACCGATCGCGTGCGGACGCGGGCCAACCAGGCTCATGTCGCCGATCAGCACGTTGAACAACTGCGGCAGTTCATCGACACTGGTGCTGCGCAGGATGCGGCCGATCCGGGTGACACGCGGGTCCTGCCGCGATGCCGATTGCGCGCCATCCCTGCCGGCGCGGTTCATCGACATCGAGCGGAACTTGTAGATCCGGAAGAAGCGGTTGGCGCGACCGACGCGCTTCTGCACGAAGAACACCGGGCCGCCGTCCTCCAGCTTGATCGCCAATGCCACCAGCGCGAACAGCGGTGCCAGCACCACCACCGCGCTGCCCGCAAGCGCCAGGTCGAGCGCGCGCTTGGCAGCGCGATCGCGCAAGCCCAGCGGGCCGATCGAAACCTGCAGGAAACCCTGCCCCGCCGCCAGCCGCGCACCATAGGCGCCAAGCTGGCAAACCGTCTCGTCGATCACCTCGCCGGCAACATTCGCGCCCCGCAACACGATAGACCAGGCAACACGACGTTCGGCGGGCGAACTGACGATGACACGGTCGGCATTGCGCAGCACCAGGCCAATCCGGTCCAGCGCATGGGGATCGTCCAGCACCGGGGCCAGCTCGAACGCGGACGCACTGACGTGATAGGCGCCTGGCAGCGAGACGGCAGGCCCGCCATCATCGATGATCAGATCGTTCGTTACCGTTGCCCCGCAGCGCCACCGCACGAACGCGCGCAACTGCAGGCGCATCCACGCCAGCACCAAACCGGTTACCACCACGCCGCACGTGAATCCCATTCGCGAAACGCCGGAAATGGAGCGTGAATAGAAACCGATGAACACGACCACGGCGGAGGAAATCGCCAATCCCAGCAGCGCGCGCGAAAGGCTGCGGCTGACCTTTGCCAAAGCCGGCATCGAATAAGCGCCGGTGTACAGCGCCACCGTCAGGTAGACCGGCAGCAGCAGTTGCGCGAGATCGAGCGAACTTTCGAAACCCCGCTCACCCAGATAGATGAACCCGGTCAGCAGGAAACCGGCGAAGAGCGCGCAGATGTCGCCGATCATCAGCGCCAGCCGACATTGCAGTCGCCGCTGCAGCAGCGACGGCATCAGCGGCATACCCGCGCTCCGCACGCGCGAAATGGCACGCGCGCGTGCTCGAACACGAGCATCACGGCCCATGCGCGAAAGCACTTCGTTCATGATACGGCTTCCCGGGGCAACGCCCCAGGCGCATGGTCTGCCAGTCTGATCAACATCGAGTCGGGCCCATCATGCAAAGGGGCAATATGCAACCCATTGCACTGCAGCAACCCCGGGGGGGTGCCCGCGATGCTAAGCATGATTCCCCAGGCGGGACAAGTCATCGCCTGGACGCGAAGCGGGTGATTTCCGACAATTCATGCAGCAACAGCAGCTCGGCGTCCTGGCTATTGGCCAGCAGGTCCTGATGGAGCCGCATCAGCCGGTTTATCAGTCGTTGCAAGCGCTTGCCCCGCCACCGTTCCAGTTGCCGGGTCAGATCACGCTCCTCCTTGAAAAACACGCGGCGGGCCGCGCTTTCGCCCTTCATGAACGCGGCAACGTCACCACGGCCGGCCAGGCGGCCGGCAAGCTGTGCCAATTGTGCGGTGCGGCGCTCAAAGGCCATCAGCACGCCCACCGCATTGAGGCCCAGTTCACGCACGCGGCGCAGTTCCGCAGGCAATTTGGCCGAATCACCACCCAGCACCGCATTGATCAGCGGGCTGAACCCATCCTCCTCGGTGCTGGCGCCAATGGCATCCAGCGCGGCGGCCTCGCCTTTGCGCGGACGCTCCGGACTGGCATCGAGATAAAGCGCCAGCTTCTCCACCTCGGACTGGGCAAGGCGCGAATCAAGCCCCGTCCCGCGCGCGATCCGCTCTGCCAAAGCCTGGTCGATCCGCACCCCCGCCTTGTCGGCCAGCGCGCGCACATTCTCGGTCGCCGCCTTGAGATCGGGTGGCCAGAACACCGCGACCAGCGCATCGGGCCGATCGGCCAGAAGCTTGGCGGTGCGCGACTTGTCGGTGGCGTTGGCCGCCAGGATCAGCACCGGACACGGCGGCACGTCGCCGGACAGCATCAGTTCCACCGCCTTCTCGGCCTCGTCGCCGGACGCCCGCACGACGATGTGGCGCGAATCGCCGAACAGCGAGGTCGAGCGCGCCTCATCGCCCAGTAGCACCGGATCGGACCGCAGCGCCGCGCCCGACAGTTCAACCCGCTCCCCGGGGTTCGGCAGCAGCGAGACCAGCCGAATCGCCGCGTCGTGAATCCCGGCCTCGTCCGGGCCGCACAGGAAGAACACGCGCGCCGCCTGCGCCGCACGGGGCGCGACGCCGGCAAAGTCGCGCTGGCTGGCTTTCACTTGGGCGGCGTCTCGCTGCGGGTGCGCATTTCGACCGCCAGCCTGGTGACGATGCGATCGGCCACCACGCGGGTCAGGTTCTCCAGCGCCGATTGCTCCCCCGCCACCACCGCATATTCCGACGAAACCACGTCGATACCGGCGTCGGACCCGGCGGTCGCATCCACCAGGATGGCGCCGCTGGCGGCATCAACCAACTGGTAGCGCGCGCGCAAGGTGCGGCGTTCGCGGCCGACGGTATCATCGGACTGCAGCCCCAGCCCTTCCAGCTTGTCGTCCAGCCGCACGTCCAGCCGATAGCGCGCGTTGCCCGCATTGCCGGCGTGAAGCCGATCGACCAGCGCGTTGCGCATCAGCCAGCCGCCCTTGCCCTCGATCGGCGCGACGTCGATCCCCGCCAGCCCTTGCGCCGCCGTGCCATTGCCGCCACCGGCATACATCGGCTGCAACCCGCACCCCGCCAGCAGCAGCGACGCAACGGCCAGGGCGGCGGCAAACCGTTTCATGCGACGAGATTCACCAGGCGGTCGGGCACCACGATCACTTTCTTCACCGGCTTGCCATCAAGGGCACGCTGCACCTTGTCCGAAGCCAGCGCAAGCGCCTCAAGCTCCTCCTTCGGCAGGCCCTTGGCAACGGTGACAGTGTCGCGCAGCTTGCCCAGCACCTGGATGGCGATGGTCACCTCGTCCTCGACCAGCAGCGCCGGATCGACCGGCGGCCACGCCGCTTCGGCCACCAGCCCGCCGCTGCCCAGCGCCGCCCAGCCTTCCTCGGCCAGATGCGGCATCATCGGCGAAACCAGCAGCAGGATCGCGCGGATCGCCGCCGAACGGCTGGCACTGGGCGCCGCCTTCTCGATGGCGCTGGCCAGTTCGTAGATCCGCGCCACCGCCTTGTTGAACGACAGCGCCTCGATGTCGCCAGCCACGGCATGAACCGCCTGGTCGCGCTTGCGATCCAGCGCCTTGTCCTCGCCAGTCGCCGCCGCATCGAACTGCCCGAACAGCCGCCACAGGCGCTGCACGAACCGCGCGCAGCCCTCGATGCCCGATTCCGACCACGGCAGGTCGCGCTCGGGCGGCGAATCGGACAGCATGAACCAGCGGATCGCGTCGGCGCCATACGTCGCGACGATCTCGTCGGGATCGACCACGTTCTTCTTCGACTTCGACATCTTGATGACGCGGCCGATGTCCACCGGTGCGCCATCCGCCTTCAGCGTCGCGCCCTCGCCGGTGCGCTCCACCTCGCCGGGCGAGAAGAACAGCGGCTGCCCGTTCTCGGGATTGCGGCGCTCATAAGTCTCGTGCGTCACCATCCCCTGCGTGAACAGGCTGGCGAACGGCTCGGCCACGTCGATCTTGCCGATCCGCTTCAGCGCCCGCGTCCAGAACCGCGCGTAAAGCAGGTGCAGGATCGCGTGCTCGATCCCGCCGATATACTGCGCCACCGGCATCCACCGCGCGATCTCGGCCGCGTCGAACGGCTGGTCCGCCGGCTGGCTGGCAAAGCGCAGGAAGTACCACGAGGAATCGACGAAGGTGTCCAGCGTGTCGGTCTCGCGCAGCGCCGGCTTGCCGCAGGCGGGGCAATCGACATGCTTCCACGTCGCATGACGCAGCAGCGGATTGCCCGGCGTCTGGAAGTCCACATCGTCGGGCAGGCGCACCGGCAACTGGTCCTTCGGCACCGGCACCACGCCGCACGAATCGCAGTGGATGAACGGGATCGGCGTGCCCCAGTAGCGCTGGCGGCTGACGCCCCAGTCACGCAGGCGCCACACCGTCTGCCCCTGGCCCCAGCCTTCGCTTTCGGCGCGACCGATGATCGCCGCCTTGCCCTCGGCCACGGTCATCCCGGTGATGAAACCCGAGTTCACGCAAACCCCGTCGCCCGCCTCGGCCTCACCGGCGAACGGCTTGTCGGCATCGGCCGGATCGACCGCCACCACGCGGGTGATCGGCAGGCCATACTTCGTCGCGAATTCGAAATCGCGCTGGTCGTGCCCGGGCACCGCCATGATCGCGCCGGTGCCATAGTCCATCAGCACAAAATTCGCGATCCACACCGGCAGCCACGCGCCGGTGATCGGATGCCGCGCGCCGATGCCGGTGTCGAAGCCCAGCTTCTCCGCCGTCTCCAGCTCGGCCGCGGTTGTCCCCCCACGCTTGCACTGCTCGATGAACTTGGCAGCATCGCAGTTGCCCATCGCCACGGCTTGCGCGATCGGGTGATCGGCGGCGACGGCGACGAAACTGGCGCCGAAGATCGTGTCGGGCCGGGTGGTATAGACCTCCAGCGATTCGCCGTTGGAAAGGTCGAAACGGAATTGCAGGCCCTGGCTCTTGCCGATCCAGTTCTCCTGCATCACCCGCACCTTCTCGGGCCAGTTGTCCAGCGTGGACAGCCCCTCCAGCAGCTCGTCGGCAAAGTCGGTGATCTTCAGGAACCACTGGCTCAGCTTGCGCTTCTCGACCAGCGCGCCCGAACGCCAGCCGCGCCCGTCGATCACCTGTTCGTTGGCCAGCACAGTCATGTCCACCGGGTCCCAGTTGACCGCCGATTCCTTGCGATAGACCAGCCCGTGCGCGTAAAGGTCCAGGAACAGCGCCTGTTCGTGCCCGTAATACTCCGGCTCGCAGGTGGCGATCTCGCGACTCCAGTCCAGCGCGAAGCCAAGCCGCTTCAACTGCGCCTTCATGTTGGCGATGTTCTCGCGGGTCCAGCCGCCGGGATGGACGCCCTTTTCCATCGCCGCGTTCTCGGCCGGCATCCCGAAGGCGTCCCAGCCCATCGGGTGCAGCACCTCGAACCCCTGCATCCGCTTGTAGCGCGCCAGCACGTCGCCCATCGTGTAGTTGCGGACATGGCCGATGTGGATGCGCCCCGAAGGATAGGGAAACATCTCCAGCACATAGCTGCGTGGGCGTGCCGACGAATCGTCGGCACGGAAACACTGCGCCGAATCCCACGCGGCTTGCCAGCGCGTGTCGGCGGTTGCGGGATCGAAGCGTTCTGCGGTCATGCGCCGCTCTCTAAAAGAAACGGGCGCCATGTCGAGAGGTGGTTGGCGCCTGTTACTGCGCCAGCGAGGTCCGCCGCAGGTCGCGCGCCTTGGTCAGGATGATGTCTTCCAGCTTCTGCACGGTGGCAGCCTGCACCGGGGCATCGACCCAGGCCCCGGCTTGCGCGACCTGGCGGCTGGCGGCGACGCGCAGCGCGTCCGAACGCAGATCGCGATCGAGGATCGAGACGGTGACCTTGATCCGCTCACCGGGGTTCTGCGGATTGGCATACCAGTCGGTGACGATGACGCCGCCGGCCGAATCGGTCTGCACCAGCGGCATGAACGACAGCGCATCGAGGCTGGCGCGCCACAGATAGGCATTGACGCCGATGGTGGTGACGTTCGACGCGGCCAGATCGGCCTTCAGCGCCTTCTTGTGGCCATGCGAACAGCCCGAAGCGGCAAGGACCGCCGTGCCGAGCGCCAGCGCGGCCACAACCTTGCGCACCGCGCGGCGCTGGCGAGAAGAGCCGAAAGCATGGCTGGCGTTCATGTGATCCCGTATCCTGTGCTGGGCGCGCGCATGGCTTGCAAACCATCCCCGTGCGGCCGTCGTCGAAGCCTCTATAACCGCCCGCGCCGCAGCGGCAAGTGGGCGTGGCGGATCGCCAGCCATGCCGCCGCGCGGTGAACCGTCACTGAATGATGCCGGGGCCGGGGCCGTCAAGCCGGGGTTAAGCCTGGTTGAGGCACCAACGGCACCCTGCCTTGCAGGGCTTCCGGCCAGCCCCCGCAAGGTGTAGTATCGCAACAGGAACCCGGGAAGATTCGCAGCCATGCCGCCGTCCGTCGCCAAACCGTCCCCAGGCCTTGTGCGCGCACTCGTCCGGGGTCTTGCCAGGGATCTGGCCAGGGATCTTGATCGCCGCGTGGTTTCGCCGGCGGCGGTGATCACGGGCGCGGTGCTGGTGCTGGCCTTGCCCAGCGCGGTGCTGGCGTTTTCCACCCGGCTCGACCTGCCCGCCGATGCCGGCACCGGCAATGGCCCGCACCGCTTCGCCGCCGGTGAGATCGATCCCCGGCTGACCTCGGCGATGTCCGGGCGCACCGGCAGGGGGCCGCTGTTCCGCTTCACCCCCGCCGGCCTTGTCATGCGGGCAGACCGGGCGGTTACCGTGGCGGTGCGCGTCGATGCCGCCACCGCGCGCGAAATCACCGTTCGCGGCATTATCCCGCCGTCGTCGTCCGGCGCGGCCAACAGCCTCACCGCGCTGCGCATCGCCCCCACGGCGTACAATCTCGGCGTGTCACGCGGCTATCAGGGTTTCGCGCACGGCGCGCCCACGCTGGTGGGTTCCTCCGGCCTTGGCGGCGATGTCAAGCGCATCGACATGCCCGATCTTTCCGCGTTCGGCAGCGCGGAAGGCACCCAGCCCGGCGCGCCGCCACGGCTGGCCCCGCATATCGCGCTGGATGAGCGTGAGCGTGCCGGGCGGGCGCCGCGCACGCTGGAAAGCGTCGGCACCCAGACGGTCGATCTCGGCGGCAGCTACCGCGTGACCCGCAACATCGACGTTACCGCCGGGGTCCGCTATTCGCGCGACCGCGATCGGATGCAGCCGATCACCGACGGCAAGACCGACAGCCAGGCCGTATTCGTCGGCACCCAGTTCAAATTCTAGGGTGTGCGGAGATTTGCCCCATGCCGGGCTGCGAACCGCCGCCCTGTGACCTTCCGGTGCTCACGTACTTTAAGTACGCTGCGCTCCGGGTCTCACAGGCCAGCCGTTCTCGCTCCGGCCTGAGCCAAATCTCCGCACACCCTGGCCACACACACTGCCCACATATCCTGGGGATCGCATTCCTGAATTCGTATTCGACCAAAGCCGCAGTCATGCGCGCTTCGGCGGGCTTGCAAGGCGCCGCGAATGTCCTAGCAAGGACGGGACACTTTCCAATCGAGGGGATTTCGGCATGGCACGGGTGGCAATCGTAACCGGCGGCACACGCGGCATTGGCGAGGCGATCAGCGTCGCGCTCAAGTCGCAGGGCTTCACCGTCGTCGCCAACTATGCCGGCAACACCGACAAGGCGAAGGCCTTCACCGACGTCACCGGCATTCCCGCCTATCGCTGGGATGTCGGCGATCACCAGGCCTGCATCGACGGCTGCGCCCAGGTCGCGGCGGAAATCGGGCCGATCGACGCGGTCGTCAACAACGCCGGTGTCACCCGTGACGGCGTCCTCCACAAGATGACCTTCGAGGACTGGAACGAGGTGATGCGCATCAACCTCGGCGGCTGCTTCAACATGGCGAAGGCCACCTTCCCCGGAATGCGCGAACGCGGCTGGGGCCGCATCGTCAACATCGGCTCGATCAACGGCCAGGCCGGGCAGTACGGCCAGGTCAACTATGCCGCCGCCAAGTCGGGCATCCACGGCTTCACCAAGGCCCTCGCGCAGGAAGGCGCCAAGTTCGGCGTCACCGTCAACGCCATCGCGCCGGGCTACATCGATACCGACATGGTGGCCGCCGTGCCCGCGCCGGTGCTGGAAAAGATCGTCGCCAAGATCCCGGTGGGCCGCCTTGGCCAGGCCGAGGAAATCGCGCGCGGCGTCGTGTTCCTGTGCTCGGAACAGGCCGGGTTCGTCACCGGCTCGACGATGAGCATCAACGGCGGGCAGCATATGTACTGAAAAGCCGAGGGGAATAGCGCCGGCGTTCGTCCCACGAACGGCAAGCTATTCGCCGATGCCGCAGGCACGGCTTTTCCCGGCCGGCGGGGCGGCGGACATTCGGTCCGCCGAACCCGTTCGACGTCAAGCCGGCGGCTTTGCCGTCGGCGCTCTCTCTTTTTATACTCTTTCCGCAGATGGTTTCGGGGTATCCTCCACCCCCATGACCACGCCCTACCATCCGCCGGTCAAGCGCTCGGTCGAGATCGCCGGCCACAAGACCTCGATCAGCCTTGAACCGCTGTTCTGGGACCTGCTGCGCGCGGTAGCGGCGACCGAAGGCGTGCCGGTCAACGCACTGGTGGCACGGATCGACGCGGAACGGATTGCCGCCGATTCGCCTCCCGGTCTCGCCGGCGCCATCCGCATCTGGCTTGCCAACCGTTTGCGACAGGAACAGTCTCTCCCCTGAAGTCCAGGAACCCGGCGGCAGCTCCGACCGTTATCCCGCCGGCTGCATCGACTTCGAGGGACCGGCGCCCGTCAGCCGGACAACGAGGAGATACCCATGCGCCGATTTTTCCTGACCCTGGCCGCCGCCACCGTGCTGGTGCCGGCCAGCGCCGGCCTGCCACTGGTGGCCGGCACCGCATTCGCCAAGCAGCCCGCCACGTATCATGGCAAGGCCGTCGTCAAGCGCTGCCGCAAGTCCTCGGGAACCACCGGGCTGATCGCGGGCGGCGTCGTCGGCGCGGTCGCGGGTGGCAGCGTCATCGGTGGCGGGATTGCCGGACCGCTGATCGGCGCCGCCGGCGGCGCGCTGGCCGGGCGGGCGATCGACCGCACCATCACGGCCAAAAAGCGGTGCACTTACGTTTCGGAATAGCCTGGAACGCCCGCGATGGCCGGCGCTGGTGGCGGCCGCCGGCATCGAGGGGCTGATTGTCGCGGGCCTGCTGCTGGGCCTGGCCGCACCGGCAAGCTTGCGCCGGGCGATCACCACGCTAACCGCGATCGACCTGCGCGAGCCGCCACCGCCAAAGCCGCACCCAACGGCTCATCACGAGCAGCACGGCGGAGCGAGCGGGGCAATTCGCGCACCCGAGCCACGCATTGCCCCGCCGCCGGTGCGCGTGGCGCTGGCGCCGCCCGTCCCGGCTGCCGCCGGCGCCGCGCAGGCGGGAACCGGCGCCGGCGCCAATGGCCGCGGCGCCGGCCTGGGTCAGGGCGACGGCTCGGGCGACGGTGGCGGCACTGACGCCGAATGGATCAAGGGCCGGATCGAGAACTCGGACTATCCCCATGACGCCCGCGAAGCGCGCGAGCAGGGCACCACACGCGTCGAGATCGCCGTGGATGCCTCCGGTCGCCCCAGCGGTTGCACCGTGCGCCACAGCAGCGGCAGCGGCCAGCTCGATCAGACCACCTGCCGGCTGGTGCTGAAGCGCTTCCGCTTCAACCCGGCCCGCGACGCCGCCGGCCATGCCGTGGCGGACGCGGTGGACTATGACCAGGAATGGAGCATCACCGGCTACATGGGCGATTGAAGCAGCGTAACCGCCAAGCCCAGCACCGCCGCCACGCCCAGCACCTGCCCGATGCTGCGCCCGAAGCGGAACAACAGCACCGCGCTGACCACCGCGATCGAGGCTGCCCGCCAGTCCAGCCCCCGCAAGCCCGGGCCGGCAAACAGCACGTGTAGTGCAAACCACAGCGTCAGTTGCGCGATCACGCCCACCACCGCCGCCGTGATCGCGCTCAGCGCGGCGTGAAGGCGCGGCGTGTGCTCCAGCCGCTCCATCCACGGCGCCGCGGTAAATATCCACAGGAAGCACGGCACGAACGTCATCCAGGTGGTCAGCAACGCCGCCAGCACGGCCGCCACCAGCGGCGAAAACGGCGCGGCATCGTGCCATCCCGCCAGGAATCCCACGAACTGCGTCACCATGATCAGCGGCCCCGACGTGGTTTCCGCCAGCCCCATGCCGTTGGCCATGTCCGCCGCCGTCAGCCAGCCGTGCTGCCCCACCGCCGCCTGCGCCATGTAGGACAGCACCGCATAGGCCCCGCCGAACGACACCACCGCCAGCCGGGCGAAGAAGGCGCCGGTCTGCCACAGCACGTGCCCGCGCCCCAGCGTCACCAGCACCAGCGCCATCGGCGCGAACCACACCGCCAGCCACAATGCCGCCGTGCGCAGCGTTCCCCACAGGCCGGGGCGATGCACATTGCCGCCGGTATCCCCATGCGCGGCCGGCAACCAGCCAGGCCGCACCATGCCCACGACCGCGCCGATCATCCCCGCGCCCACGATCACCACCGGGAACGGCGCGCCCAGCATCAGCGCCACCAGCGCCGCCGCCGCCACCGCGCGGCTGAACCCCCGCGTGAGCGCCCGCTTGCCCACCCGCATCAGCGCCTGCGCAACGATCGCCAGCACCGCCGCCTTCACGCCCAGAAACACGCCGGCAAACCACGCCAGCCCGGTAGCCAGCGCATAAAGCAACGATAACGCCAGCATAACCGCCGCACCCGGCAGCACAAACAGCCCGCCCGCCGCCAGCCCGCCGCGCACGCCATGCAGCCGCCAGCCGATCCACGTCGCCAGTTGCTGCGCCTCCGGCCCCGGCAGCAGGTGGCACAGGTTCAGCGCCCGCAGGAACGCCCCCTGATCCACCCAGCCCCGCGAATCGACAATTTCATGCTGCATCAGCGCGATCTGGCCGGCCGGCCCACCGAAGCTGATGCAGCCGATCCGCGCGAACACGCGCACCAGTTCACCCAGCGTCGGCTTGCTATCGACAGCGTCGGAAAGATCCATGCGCGTTCCCCCCGGCAAGGCGTGGCCCCACCCGTGCAAAACGGCAACGCTTGGGCGGGAACGCCTGCGGCGGGAGGCTGCCTTGCCCCGCATCGCCACGATTGCGGAACCGCGCGGCGAAATCAATCCCCGCCGACGCGCTCGATGTCGGCGCCCACCAGCGCCAGCTTCTCCTCAAGCCGCTCATAGCCGCGATCGAGGTGATAGAGCCGATGCACCTGCGTCTCGCCCTCAGCCGCCAACCCGGCGATCACCAGGCTCATCGAGGCGCGCAGGTCGGTGGCCATCACTTCGGCGCCGGTCAGTTTCGGCACGCCGTGGACGATGGCAACGCGCCCCTTGGTCTCGATATGCGCGCCCATGCGGTTCAGTTCGGGCACGTGCATGTAGCGGTTCTCGAAGATCGTCTCGGTCAGCACGCTGGTGCCCTGCGCCATGCACAGCAGCGCCATCAACTGCGCCTGCATGTCGGTGGCGAAACCCGGATAGGGCGCGGTTTCCAGCGTCACCGGACGCAGCGGGCCATCGGCCGCCACGAACAGGCCGTCGCCGCGCGGCTCGACATGCAGGCCGATGTCGCGCAGCGCCTGCACGGTCGCCTCCATCTCCTCGATCCGCGCGCCGGCCAGCGTTACTTCGCCGCCGGTAATCGCCGCCGCACAGGCATAGGACCCCGCCTCGATGCGATCGGGCATCACCTGGTAGGTGGCGCCGTGCAGGCGCGGAACGCCGTGAATGACGATGTCCGACGTGCCGATGCCCTCGATCTCGGCGCCCATCGCCACCAGCATCCGGCACAAGTCGACGATCTCCGGCTCCCGCGCGGCATTATGCAGCGTCGATTTGCCGCGCGCGGTTGCCGCCGCCATCAGCGCGTTCTCGGTGGCGCCCACCGATACGACCGGGAACGAATAGCGCCCGCCCGGCAAGCCGCCATCAGGCGCGATCGCGCGCACATAACCCGCCGCCAGTTCGATCGTCGCGCCCAGCGCTTCCAGCGCCTTCAGATGCAGATCGATCGGCCGGTTGCCGATCGCGCAGCCGCCGGGCAGCGATACCGTCGCCTCGCCCATGCGCGCCAGCATCGGCGCCAGCACCAGGATCGACGCGCGCATCTTGCGCACCAGATCATACGGCGCCACCGAACTGGTGATCCGCGTTGCCTGCAGCGTCATCACCCGGCCGAAATCCTCGGGCCGCGCGCCGGCGATCGTGGTGGAAACACCGAACTGGTTCAGCAGGTGCTGGAACCCGTCGATGTCGGCGAGGCGCGGCAGGTTGCGCAGCGTCAACGGTTCATCGGTGAGCAGCGCGCACGGCAACAGCGTCAGCGCCGAATTCTTGGCACCGGAAACGGGAATCCGGCCGCTCAGGCGCTTGCCGCCGCGAATGATGATCTTGTCCATGAAAACCGCCTTAGAACAACCCGCCGCGATGCGAAACCGGGTGCGGGGTGGACAATCCGCAGCTATTTGCAATCCGCACTGCACAGGCCGCGCCACAGGCCGCGCCAAAGTCGCCGGAAAGGATGGCAATTGTCATCGTCCCGATTGGAAACGTTCGAGGCAGGCGGCCCGAAGGCAGCTTGCCAAAGCACGCGGCGGCCGCTTTAAACACAACTGCGGCCTGCTATGTAATTTGCAACCCGCCGCAGGAGTTCAAGGCAGCGTCATGGTAAAGTCAGGTCCGGTAAAACCTATTCGTACCGCCGTCTTTCCGGTCGCGGGACTGGGAACGCGGTTTCTTCCGGCCACCAAGGCCATTCCCAAGGAAATGCTGCCCATCATCGACCGACCGCTGATCCAGTATGCGGTCGATGAAGCGCGCGAAGCGGGGATTGAGCAACTGGTGTTCGTCACCGGTCGCGGCAAGACGTCGATTGTCGAGCATTTCGACACCGCCTACGAGCTTGAATCGACCATGCGTGAGCGTGACAAGAAGCTCGACATCCTCGATGCAACGCGCGTTCTCCCCGGAAACCTCGTCACCGTGCGCCAGCAGGTGCCGCTGGGCCTGGGGCACGCCATCTGGTGCGCGCGCGCGATTGTCGGCAACGAGCCGTTCGCGATCTTCCTGCCCGACGAACTGATGATCGGCGCGCCGGGCTGCATGAAGCAGATGGTCGATGCCTACGAGAAGGTCGGCGGCAACCTGATCAGCGTGCTCGAAGTCCCGCGCGAGGAAGTATCCAGCTATGGCGTGATCGCCCCTGGCAAGCGCGAGGGCAAGCTGACCGAAGTGACCGGCCTGGTCGAAAAGCCGAAAGTTGCCGACGCCCCGTCCAACCTGATCATCTCGGGCCGCTACATCCTCCAGCCGGAAGTGATGGACGTGCTCAACAATCAGGAAAAGGGCGCCGGCGGCGAGATCCAGTTGACCGACGCGATGGCGCGAATGATCGGCCACCAGCCGTTCCACGCCGTCACTTTCGACGGCAAGCGTTACGACTGCGGCTCGAAGGTCGGCTTCGTCGAGGCGACGCTGGCGCTGGCGCTGGCCCGTCCCGACATGGCCGACGAAACCCGCGCGATGGCAAAGCGCCTGCTGGGCGTCTGAACGACGGCGGGCGGCAGTTGCCTGCCGCCCGCCAGCATCCTCTCCCTGGATGCGCGTGCGCCGGTTATCCGGCGCCTGTCCCGTGAAACCTTATTCGTCGCCGGTTTCGCCATCGCCGGCATCGGCCAGCCGAACCGCTTCGGCCGCCGTTTCGCCGGTGCCCACGCCTTCGAGGTAGGGAACCGGGTTCACCGCTTCGCCAGCGATGCGCACTTCGTAGTGCAGGTGCGGGCCGGTCGAACGGCCGGTGGTGCCGACATAACCGATCACGTCGCCCTTGTGGACGAACTGGCCGGCGGCGACGTTAAGGCGCGACATGTGGCCATAGCGGGTTTCAAGCGCGTTGCCGTGCTCGATCGCGACATAAAGGCCGTACGAGCTGAACCAGTCGGCGCGGCCGATGACGCCATCGGCGGCGGCATGGATCGGCGTGCCGACCGGCGCGGAAAGATCGACGCCCTTGTGCTGGCGGTGGCCGCCCAGAACCGGGTGCCAGCGCATTCCGAAACCGCTGGTGAAGTGAACGCCTTCGACCGGCATCAACGACGGGATCGAAACGGCGGGATGGGCGATGGCCGGAGCCGCGAAACGGTTGCCACCGTCCATCGAACGCCACGACGCGAAAAGCTGGCGGAATTCCTCGTCGCCCGAACCCAGCGCGCTCTGCTTGGCGGCCTGGGCGGCGCGCAGCGGTGCGGCGATGTCGGCGTTGGCGCTGCTGTTGGCGAAAGCCGGGCTGCCGATCAGCCCGCCGATCACGGCAGCCGCAACGGCACCAGCACGGAACTTTGCAAAAAGCGAAATCGCGACCACCAGAAAACCCTTGTATTCTCAAAGTCCTGTGCGCCGTTGCGGCACGCGGGACACTCGCGGCAATCCGGGACGTTGAGGCGGCCCGGCGGCCGTGCGTGATGTTTTTGGAGATGGTCGGAACCCCCCGCCGTCTCGTGAATTGTTGCTTAACCGCCCCACCCGGTCACGCAAGCGCCGTGTAAACTTCCCGCGACAAACCGGCTGACTGGCGCGCCGAGTCGTTGAATGGAGGCTTCAGGCTGCCGCGAAAGTGGCGTTGCACCAGCATTTTCCAGTGCGAATCCGGCTCGACTGACCGAATCCGGCACAGATCCGAAAAATGGCTTGCGCCGAACCGGACGTGGCGAACTTCGTCGTCAAGGATTCGTTCGAGGATTTTCGCGCCACGTTCATCGCCTGCCGCGCGGATTCTCGCAATCGCCACCGGGGTCACGTCCAGCGCGCGCGCTTCCAGCACCATCGGCACCACCGCCAGCCGCGCCGCCAGGTCATGGCCGGTCTCCAGCGCCGCTTCCCACAGGCCGTCGTGCGCGGGCAAGGCGCCATAATGGCTGCCCAACGTGCGCAAATGGCGGTCTATCAGCGCAAAATGCATCGCCTCGTCAGCCGCAACCGACAGGAAATCACCGACGAAGCCCGGCCCCGCCTGCGCGCCGAAACGCCCGACGATGTCCAGCGCCAGATCGATCGCCACGAACTCGATATGCGCCAGCGCGTGCCACAGCGCGATGCGCCCCCGTTCCGAGCCGCCCTTCCGGCGTTTGGGCATCCGCCCCGCCGGCAGCAGTTCGGGCGCATCCGGCCGCGCCGGGCGCGGCGGCATCGGCCCGTCGAACGCGAACGCCAGCCGGCCCAGCCGCCAGTCCCGCGCCACGCTGCGCGCCGCCATCGCCTTGGCGCGCGGATCGGCCGTCAGCAGGGCCGCGCGGATCGCGCCGGCAACGGGTGGCAGTCCGCTCATTCGGTGAATGCGATCAAAGCGCCTGCGCGGCGGCCAGCACTTCGGCGGCGTGGCCTTTCACCTTCACCTTGTCCCACACCCGCGCGATCCTGCCGTCGGCGCCGACCAGCAGCGTGGTGCGGACCATGCCCATGTAGGTGCGGCCGTAATTGACCTTCTCGGTCCAGATGCCCAGCGCGTCGGACAGGCCCCCCTCGGCCGCGTCGGTCGCCAGCGGGGCCTTCAGGCCATGCTTGGCGGCAAACTTCTGGTGCCGCGCCGGCGAATCCTTGCTGACCCCCAGCAATGCCGTACCGGCAGCGGCGAAATCGTCGGCCAGCGCCGAAAAATCGATGTTCTCGGTGGTGCAGCCCGGCGTGTCGTCCTTCGGGTAGAAGAACAGCACCAGCTTGCGCCCGGCGAAATCGGATGGCCGCACCGTGCCGCCCTCCGGGGTTTCCAGTGCAATATCGGGAAGCGTCTCGCCAGCCTTGGCCATCATGCAATCTCCAGTTGCTCACCGAACACGCCGGCCCAGGCGGCGGCCACGGTGCCGCGCGCCCGGATCAGGCCGGGTTCCACCTCGCTCCAATCGCCGCATCCGCAGGCCTTGGCAAGCGCCAGCCGCGCCGCCTCGCCCGGCACTTGCGCATCGGGCGCCAGCAGCCGCGCCGCCACCAGCAGCCGCGACAGGAACGTGAACGCTGCCGGCAGGTCGGCGGGAAGCAACCCCGCCCCCACCAGCGCCGCCAGCGCCCCATCCAGGTTCGGATCAAGCCCGACGTGATCGCGCAGTTGCAAGGCGTGGACCAGGAACTCCACATCGACCAGCCCGCCACGCAACAGCTTGGCATCCAGCGGCCCGGCCGCGTGCTTGTGCGCCGCCATGCGGCTGCGCATCGCCAGCACGTCGGCCATCAGCGCCTGCGGCTCGCGCTCGCGCAGCAGCACCGGGCGCATGATCGCCTGAAGGGCATCACATGCCTCGGCCGAGCCGAACACCGGCCGCGCCCGCGCCAGCGCCATGTGTTCCCAGGTCCAGGCATCTTCGCGCTGGTAGCGTGCAAAGCTGTCGAAATTGCAGGCGATCGGGCCTTGTTCGCCCTGGGGCCGCAGCCGGGTATCCACCTCGTACAGCGCGCCCTCGGCGGTCGGCACCGACAGCGCGGCCACGATCCGCTGCGCCAGCCGGTTGAAGTACAGCGTCGATCCCAGCGGTCGCCGGCCATCCGATTCGCCGGCATGATCGCCGATGAACAGGAACACCAGATCCAGGTCGGAGGCGTTGGTCAGCACCCCGCCGCCCAGCCGCCCCAGCCCCAGCAGGACCAGCTCACTCCCCGCAATCCGGCCGTGCGCCAGTTCGAATTCGGCGACGGTGGCGGCGGACAGCACCCGGATCGCCGCCTCGGCCACGCGCGCCAGCCCGGCCGAGATCGCCACCGGATCGTGCGCGCCCTCGATCAGTTGCACGCCCAGCGCGAAGCGCTTCTCGCCCACCTTGCGGCGCACCCGATCGAGCAGATGCTGGTAATCGGCGCCGTCCTCCACCGCCGCGAAATCGGCCACCAGTTCGGCAACCTCGCCCGGCAGGTCCAGCGCGCTGTAGTCGATCAGCGCATCCAGCAGGTCGGCCCGGCGCGCCAGTTCGTCGGCCAGCGGCGGCGCCAGCGACAGGATGCGGGCCAACTGGTCCAGCAATGCCGGCCGCGCTTCCAGCAGACGGAACAGGTTCACCGCGCTGGACAGGCGCGCGATCAACTGTTCCCAGCGCACCATCGCGCGGTCGCGCTCGGGCGCGGCGGCCAGCGCCGCCAGCAACGGCGCCTGCACCGCGTCCAGCGCGGCGATCGCGGCATCGCTGCGCAAGGCGCGGATCGAGCCGTTGCGCCAGCCGTCGATGCGTTCGGCCAGCGCCGCGGGATCGGCAAAGCCCAGCGCGGCAAGCTGCCCGGCCAGATCGGCGCCGCTGACCGTGGGGGCCACAGCGGGCAGGGCAGCGCGATCGGCCTCGATAAGGCGGTCATAACGCGCGCCTACCGCGTCGGTAATCGCCGCCAGCTCGGCCACCAGCGCCGCGCCATCGGCCATGCCGTCCAGCCACGCCACCCGGTCCAGCGCCGCCGGATCGGTGGGCAAACTGTGCGTCTGCTGGTCATTCACCATCTGCAACCGGTGCTCCACCGTGCGCAGCCGGTCATAGGCTTGGCCCAGCATCGCCGCCTCGTCGTGGCCGATGAACCCGCCATCGGCCAGCGCATCCAGCGCCGCCCGCGTGCCTCGCACCCGCAAAGCCGGATGCCGCCCGCCGTGGATGAGCTGGTGAGTCTGCGCGAAGAATTCGACCTCGCGAATGCCGCCACGCCCGCGCTTCAGGTCGAAACCCGGGCCGACGGTCGCCACCTTGCCGTGGTGCGAGCGTATCCGCCGGGTCAACCGCCCGATCTCGGCAATCGCGCCGAAATCCAGGCTCTTGCGCCACACGAACGGGCGGATCTGGCTCAGGAACTCCTCGCCCGCAGCGGTATCGCCCGACGCCGCACGCGCCCTGATGAACGCCGCCCGCTCCCACGCCAGCGCCGCCGATTCGTAATGCGAAAGCGCCGCTTCGGCCGGGATCGCCAGCGGGCTGACTTCCGACGCCGGGCGCAACCGCAGATCGACGCGGAACACATAGCCCTCGCCATCCATGCTCCCCAGCGTCTGCACCACCTGCCGTGCCACGCGCACCGCCGCCTCGCCGGGATCGTCACGCTCGCGCCGGGCCATGCGGTCGGGATCGTACAGCAGGATCGGGTCGATGTCGGACGAGTAGTTCAGCTCGCCCGCGCCGTGCTTGCCCAGCGCCAGCGCGAAGAATCCGTCGCGCCCGGCATCGGGCACCCGCCGCCGCAACGCATCGAGGATGGCCGCATCCAGCGCGCGATCGGCAAACGCGGACAGTTCGCCGACCACCCGCAACAGCGGGAACGCGCCGCACAGATCGCCCACCGCCAGCGCCAGCGCCATTGCCCAGCGTTCCCGCCGTAGCGCCGTGCCGACATCGGGCGCATCGGCCCCGGCCGCCCTGGCCCATGCCAAAGCGCCCTCGGCATTGCCCGACGCCAGGATGTCAACCAGCGCCGGCTGCTTCTGCATCGCCAGCGCCAGGAACGGCGCGTGCGCCTCGGCCCGCGCCAGCGCGCCCCTCCAATCCATTTCACTCATGCCGGGTTTCTGCGCGCTTCACCGGCTTCCCGCAAGCGCTCCGCATCGGTATGGCACGCAAATGGCATGGAACTTTCCCCCCGAATTCGCCCCGCAGGACTGGCTGTGGATCGGCTTTCCGCATGATCCCGAGGAATGGCCGGGCTTCCTTGATGCCGCGCAAGTGCAGATTGCCGCGTTTGCCAGCGCGGTTGCCGAATCGGGGCAGGAAGTGCGGCTGATCGTCCGCAACGAAGCCAATGAAGCCCGCGCCCGCGCGCTGTGCTCTTCGAAAGTGCGCATCGAACGCCGCGTCTATGGTGACGTCTGGCTGCGCGATACCGGGCCATTGGTGATGACGA
>JAGWVC010000004.1 GCA_018971065.1 Sphingomonadales bacterium
GAATTTTCGGATAAATAATCACTATCGATTTTTCATCTTTCACTCACTTTCGCGCCAAACCCGTCCATTCCGATGTGATAAGCGGGTCAGTAATTAAGCATCTGCCCCTGCCAGTATTTGTATACTACTAGACGTTCGTTTCAATTCTACCGAAAGGTTAACGAAATAGTGACCATGCAACCTGCTCATCCGGTTGGTAAACAATAATTTCGATGGTGAACAATTGCTTTACCAAGCCATCCGAGTATCACCGCATTCGCGTGTCAGCGCCCTGATCCGCTTCGGCAGGGGGGCTTGAGCTACCCGGTCACGCCGACTAGCCTTGTTTCCGACCCCGCGTTTCGGGGCGGGAGAGGACGATGCCGGAAAACCCCTCGGATGCGCTGGCCCGGCGCGTTGCCGAAACGCCCGCGTTCTCGCGCGAAGCCTTGCTCTCGGGCGATCACGTCGCCGAACTGCAATCCCTGCTGATGGCGCAAGGCGTCCTGGTCTGGCGCAATCTTGCTATCACCCCTGATGAACAGCGCCGGATCACCGCGCAATTCGGCCCGCTGCGCACCGGCCCCGATGATGACGGCCTCCAGCAGGTCACCATCGATCCCGATCAAAGCGCCGAATACACCGCTTATCAGGCCAACACGATGCTCTGGCACATGGATGGCTACCACGATCAGGCCGTGCCCTGCCTCGGCGGCTCGTTTCGTCCGATCCGGCTTGCGCCCGCCGGCGGCGAAACCGAATTTCTCGACGCCTATGCCGCCTACGCCGCGCTGTCCGAGGCGGACCGGGCGCTGATCGACCGTCTCCGCGTCGTCTATTCCGCCGTCACCGTCGGCCTTGCCGCCAACCCCGACGCCACCGACGCGCAGGTCGATGCCTGGCGCCGCCGCCCGCGCCCCATTCAGCCGCTGGTCTGGCAGCACGCCGATGGCCGCAAGTCACTGATGCTCGGTGCCGCGGTCAGCCACGTCGTCGGCATGGAGCCGGCGGACAGCCACGACCTGCTGATCCGCCTGCGCGCGCACATGAACCAGCCGCGCTTCACCTACCGCCACGAATGGCGCCTCGGCGATCTGCTGGTCTGGAACAACACCGGCACGATGCACCGCGCCCGCCCGTTCGATCCCGCCTCGCGCCGCCTGCTCCATCGCTTCACGATAGACGGCAGCGAACCGATCCGGGCGTGCGGTTAGGCCACCGCCGTCGCGGTCATGTTCTTCACCCCGCCCTGCTGGGTCCACACGCTGGCGCCATCCTCGGTCGGCTCGCCGCACACGAACAGCGGCAGCCCGTCGAACGCCGGCACCGCGCCCCGGAACGTGAAGCTCTTCAGCGGTTTGCCCAGGTTGCGCAGCGCGGTATGCGCCAGCATCGTCGCCTGCAGCGGCCCATGCACCACCAGCGCCGGATAGGCTTCCTCGCCCATCGCATAGGGCCGGTCATAGTGGATGCGGTGCCCGTTCATCGTCAGCGCCGAATAGCGGAACAGCAGTACGGCATCGGGATAGACCTCGCGCCGCCAGCTCGCTTCGGGGGCAGGGGCCGCCGCATCGGGCAGCGCCGGGCCGGTCGCACTCGCCTCCTTGTAGACGATGTCCTGCCGCTCGCTCACCGCCAGCCCGTTCGCGCCCGACAGTTCATGCCGCACGGTCACGAACACCAGGTTGCCGCTCTTGCCGCTCTTGGCCTCCACCTTGTCGATGGTGGACACCTTGGTGACGGTCTCGCCCAGCAGCAGATCGCCGTGGAAGGTCAGCGCGCCGCCCGCCCACATCCGGCGCGGCAGCGGCACCGGCGGCAGGAACCCGCCCTTGGCCGGATGGCCATCGACGCCCAGCCCGGCCGGCGGCGCGACATTCCAGAAGTACAGCCAGTGGTGCAGAATCGGCATCACATCGCCGGCCGCCAGCGGCGTCGCATCGCCCAGCGCCGCGCGCAACGCGTTCGACCGCGCCGGGTCCAGCACATCGGTCACGGTCTCGCTGCGGCCGATCCAGGCGGAAAAGTCTTCGATGCTCATGCCCTGCTCCAATATGGCTATCGCCGCGCACATAATGCATTATCGCCGTGCGCGTCACTCGAAATCTGACCTATCGCAAACCTTGCTCCCCGCCCGCTTGCGACATATAATGCATTATCCATACCCTTGTGACGGAACTGCCATGACCCTCCGCCCGCTTGCCGGCCGCCGCGTGATCGAACTCGGCACCATGATCGCCGCGCCTTTCGCCACCCATATCCTCGCCAATCTCGGCGCGGAAGTCATCAAGGTCGAACCGCCCAGCGGCGACACCACCCGCGCGCTGGTGCGCGGTGGCCCCAGCGGCACGTTCCTGGCCTACAACCACTCGAAGCAGTCGATCTGCCTCGATCTCACCCAGCCCGAAGGGCTCGACGTCTTCTACAAGCTGGCGGCAACGGCGGATATCGTCATCCACAACCTTTCGCCGGCCGCCACGAAGAAACTGCGGATCACCCACCACGATCTCGCCGCCCATAACCCCGATCTCATCTATTGCCATGTGCGCGGCTATGCCCACGGCCCGCAGCACAACGATCTCGCCACTAACCCGGTGGCCGAGGCGCAGACCGGCGCGATGGACGATCACCGCGTCAACGGCCGCCCCAGCCGCTTCGGCCCCAGCTATCATGACCAGTTTGCCGGCGCCTTCGCGGTCATCCGCGTCCTGGCCGCGCTGATGAGCAAGGATCTCGCCCCCGACGACCGCTATATGGAAATCGGCCTTTACGAAACCGGCCTCCACGTTGCCGCGCGCGACTATGCCGGCGTGCAACTGAAGACCCAGCTTCTCGGCCGCCCCGAAAAGGAAGGCGGCGGCGAATTCTCCAGCCCCGGCTACGGCGCCTACCTCACCGCGGACGAACGCTGGGTCTACCTGCTGGTCCTCACCGACGCGCACTGGGCAAAACTGACCAAGGCGCTCGACATGCCCGAAGCCGGTGACGAGACCCTCGCCAAACTCCGCGATCGCAAGAAGGCGCGCGATCGCTGCGAGGCCGCCGTCACCACCGCGATGGCGCGCTTCAGCTTCGACGATTGCGAACAGCGCCTGCGCGCCGCCGGCCTCGGCTTCACCGAAGTGCTGCCGGTGGAACGCGTCCTCGAAGCCCCCCAGGCCCGCCAGCCGGGCAAGCTCAACGCCTTCGACTATCGCGGTTATCACTTCGACGTGCCCGAACTCCCCGGCCAGCGCGACCTCACCGCCGCCACCCCGCCGCCGGAACTGGGCGAACACAGCCTGGCGCTGCTCGCCGCGCTCGGCTTCGACCCCGCCGCCAGCGCCGCGCTGCTGGCCCAGGGTGCCGTCGCCGCCGCCGGACAGAACGCGCAGCCGTTCGCCTGGGCGCCCGTGCGGGAAAAACCGCCTGCCTGAGGGAACCGAATGCGGGGCAGGGGGTTGACCACGCGGGGATATTGCGCGTCAAAGTCCCCGTCCCCCGATGGCTGAAACTTATCCCCCTCCCGCAACACGTCGCCTGCTGACGCTGTTCCTGATGATGTCGGCGGTGATGAACCTCGTCGACACCACCATCGCGAACGTCGCCCTGCCGCACATGCAGGGCACCACCTCGTCCTCGCGTGAGGAAATCACCTGGGTGCTCACCAGCTACATCGTCACCTCCGCGATGTTCACGCCGCTCACCGGCTGGCTGGCCCGCCGCTTCGGCCGCAAGCGCCTGCTGCTGATCTCGATCGTCGGTTTCACTGCGGTCTCGGCGCTGTGCGGCGCCGCGCAATCGCTGACCGAACTGGTCGCCGCCCGCTTGGCCCAGGGCATGTTCGGCTCGTCGCTGGTGCCGATGACGCAATCGACCCTGCTCGACATCAATCCGCCCGAAAACCACGGCAAGGCAATGGCCATTTTCGGCCTCGCCGCCATCCTCGGCCCGTTGATCGGCCCGCTCGCGGGCGGCTGGCTCACTGATAACTTCTCGTGGCGCTGGGTGTTCTACATCAACCTGCCATTCGGAATCATCGCGTTCCTCGGCCTTTCCGCGCAGATGCCCTCGCGCCCGCCCGATCCCGCCGCCCGGCTCGATTTCCTCGGCTTCGGACTGCTCGCGCTTGCGCTTGGCGCGCTGCAACTCCTGCTCGATCGCGGCCAGAAGCTCGACTGGCTGGCCTCGGGCGAGATCGTGCTGGAACTCACCCTCTGCCTGCTGGCGCTGACGATGTTCGTGATCCACTCGCTCACCGCGCGGCGCCCATTCATCAGCCCGGCAATCTTCACCGATCGCAACTTCGTCATCGCCACGCTGATCGGTTTCTCGCTGGGCCTGCTGATCTACAGCGCGATGGCGCTGATGCCGCCGATGCTCGAATCGCTCTATCACTACTCCACGCTCGATGTCGGCCTCGTCCTCGGCCCGCGCGCGTTCGGCTCGCTGGTGGCGATGCTGCTGGTCGGCCGGCTGATCGGCCGCCTCGATTCGCGGATCATGGTCTCCGGCGGCCTGCTGCTGATGGCGCTTTCCATGTGGCAGATGGCGCACCTCAGCCTCGCGTCGGACAACACCGCCATCCTCGTCTCGGGCCTCGTCCAGGGCTTCGGCTCCAGCTTCATCTTCGTGCCGCTGACGACGATGGCCTTCGCGACGCTGCCCGCCCGCCTGCGCGATGAAGGCTCGGCGCTGAACGCGATGATCCGCAACATGGGCGCCGCCATCGGCATCGCCGTGGTCGAGGCGCTGACCTTCCGCAACGCCGAAACCGTCCACGCCCGCCTTGCCGAAGGCCTGCGCCCCGACAGTGCGATCATGGGCATCCGCTTTGCCGGGTTCGACTGGGGCTCGGTCCCCCAGCTTGCCGGACTCGAAGCCACGCTCACCGGCCAGGCGATGATGGTCTCCTATATCGATTCGTTCTGGCTGCTCGCGGTCGTCGGCGTCATTTCCGCCCCCACCGTGTTCCTGCTGCGCAAGCCCCGCACCCCGGCCGCCGCACCCACGGTTGTCGAACACTGATTGACCGCCATCAATTTCGGCGGCGCCTGGATAGTAGACACTCTCTCCATCGCATCACGGGAGAGTACCGATGAAAATGGAAGACATGGTGGTCATCTCCACCGACGATCACATCTGCGAACCGCCCACCCTGTTCGATAACCAGCTCTCGGGCGACCTGCTCGCCTCCGCGCCCAAGCTCAAGGTCGATGCCAACGGCAAGAACTACTGGGAATACCAGGGCGCGCTGAAGGGCTCGATCGGCCTAAACGCCGTCGTCGGCCGCCCGTTCGAGGAATACGGCATGGAGCCGACTCACCTCGACCAGCTTCGCGACGGCTGCTGGGATGTCCACGCCCGCATCGACGACATGGACGTCAACGGCATCGCCGCGTCGATGTGCTTCGGCAACTCGATCGCGTTCGACGGCGCCACCTTCCACAAGGCGCCCGACAAGAAACTCGCACTGCGCCACATGCAGGCCTATAACGACTGGCACTACGACGAATGGTGCATGGCCTATCCGGGCCGCTTCATCCCGCTCTGCGTGCTGCCCACCTGGGATCAGCAGGCGACGGTGGACGAGATCAACCGCTGCGCGAAGAAGGGCTTCCGCGTCGTCACCATGAACGAGAATCCCACCGTTCAGGGCTTGCCGTCGATCCACAACGAATACTGGAAGCCGGTGTTCAAGGCCATTCACGACAACGACATGACCATCGCCTGCCACATCGGCTCGGGCAACCCGGCGCCGCACGCCAGCATGGAAACCCCGATCGAGGCGTGGATCAGCACGATGCCGATGTCGGTGGCACAGGGCGTCGCCGACTGGCTCCAGCTCGAAGCGCTGTGGCAATACCCCGATCTGCGCATCATCGTCTCGGAAGGGTCGATCGGCTGGGTGCCCTACCTGATGGAACGCGCCGATTTCTCGAACTGGCGCCACGGCGTCTGGACCAAGTCGCGCTTCCAGGCCAACAATATGAAGCCTTCGGACCTGCTGAAGCGGCATTTCTGCCACTGCTTCCTGTGGGACCCGTACGGCCTCAAGAACCTCGGCGAAGTGGGTGAGGACAACGTCACTTACGAAGTCGATTACCCCCACTCCGACGCGCTGTTCCCCGATGCCGCCGAACTGCTGTGGCAACAGATTCAGGGCACCACGCTCAGCGACGCGCAGATCGACAAGATCACGCACCTCAACGCGATCAAGTGGCTCCGCCACGACGCCCTGTTCGAGCATAACCGCAAGGAAGACATGACCGTCGGCGCCTGCCACGCCCGCGCGAAAGCCAAGGGCGTCAACACC
The DNA here is from genome assembly GCA_018971065.1 of Sphingomonadales bacterium. Next base: position 6,275 of record JAGWVC010000004.1, read on the forward strand.
GCGCCCAAGTCCTCGGGCGGCGCCGTCCCGCTCACCGAGGATCGCCCGGTCACCTCGGGCGACATCATGGGCATGTTCGCCGACCACGCCGAACGCCGCGCCAGGGAACTGGTCAAGGCCTGATCGAACCATCCTCCCCCAGCTTGCTGGGGGAGGATGGCCGCCCGCGCAGCGGGTGCTGGAGGCGCGCGCGCGATACGGTCTGACTTAAGATTGACAAAACAAACCAAACTGGTTATAAGCCTCCACATCCGGCCAACCGCATCGCGAAGCGGCCACCCGGTGTTTCAGGTCGGCGTTGGCGGCCAAGGCGCACTCAAAGTACGTCAATGCCGCGCGAGCAACGTCACCACCCGAAGAGCCAAGCCACGGAACGCGCCACTTGCGAGCCTTAACGCGTTCCCGCTCCCGGGCAGGGCCAGGTCCGGCTTTCACAAGCTGTCCTCAACCGGACTGTTCGCACGTCAAAGCAGCGCTGCCAGCGCTTCCTCGCCACCGGCAGGAGGAGGCCCCAACGTCGGCCTGATGTCCCGCGTTGCAATTCCCCAGGCGTAACGTCGCATTCGCCCGCGGCCGCTTTGCTGCGCCTTCAAGAAAAAGGTTTCACGCAGAGACACAAAGAGCGCAGAGCCGGCAGCGCCCGCCCCCAACCGTCATCTCCGCTTGGGGCCGTGGGCTGGCAATCAAGCGATGCCGCTGCGCGGGTTCACTGCCGGCTCTGCGAACCTCTGCGGCCTCTGCGTGAAACGTATCTTCGAAACCCGCATGCCCTATCGTCAGAACCGCACCCCACACGACGTCGCCGCTGGTCGCGGCAACGTCGAACTTACGGAGTCACTTCGTGGCCGTGATCGACAGTCCCCCCCTCAGCCCAGCGCCGCCTGCTTCTCATCCGCCAGCCGGTCCAGCTCCGCCCGGCTCAGCTTCTGCGCGGTGGTCTTCAACTGCCCGCAGGCGGCATCGATGTCCCGCCCGCGTGGGGTGCGCACCGGCGCGCTGATCCCCGCCTCGAACACGATCTCCGAAAACCGCCTGATCCGCTCGGGGGCAGAGCATTCATAGGCCGCCCCCGGCCACGGGTTGAACGGAATCAGGTTCACCTTCGCCGGCAGCCGGTACTGCTTGATCAGCCGCACCAGTTCGTGCGCGTGCTCGTCGCTGTCGTTGCGGTCCTTCAGCATCACGTACTCGAAGGTGATCCGCCGCGCGTTGCTGGCCCCCGGATAGTCCGCGCAGGCCTGCAGCAGCTCGTCCAGCCCATACTTGCGGTTGATCGGCACGATCTCGTCGCGGATCTCCTTGGTCACGGCATGAAGCGACACCGCCAGGTTGACGCCGATCTCCTCCCCGGCGCGCGCCATCATCGGCACCACCCCGCTGGTGGACAGCGTGATGCGCCGCTTCGACAGCGCCAGCCCTTCGCCGTCCATCACCAGCTTCAGCGCATCGCGCACGTTGTCGAAATTGTAGAGCGGCTCGCCCATCCCCATCATCACGATGTTGGTCAGCAGGCGTCCATCGGCGGTATAGCTGCCCTCGTCCTCGTCGTCATCCAGCCCGGCCATGTTGTCGGGCCGCGAATCATGGGCGCCCTTCGGCCATTCCCCCAGAGCGTCGCGGACCAGCATCACCTGCCCGACGATCTCGCCCGGCGTCAGGTTGCGCACCAGCCGCATCGTCCCGGTATGGCAGAACCGGCAGTTCAGCGTGCAGCCCACCTGGCTGGAAACACACAGCGTCCCCCGGTCGGCATCGGGAATGAACACCATTTCGAACTCGTGGCCGTCCGCCGTGCGCAACAGCCACTTGCGGGTCCCGTCCTCGGAGACCTGCGACAGCGCGATTTCGGGCCGGCCGATCACGAACCGCTCCGCCAGCCACGGCCGCATCGTCTTGGCAATGTCGGTCATCGCCTCGAACTCGGTCACGCCGCGATGGTACAGCCAGTGGTACACCTGCCGCCCGCGCAGCTTCGCCGCCTTCGCGTCCAGCCCGGCTTCGGCAAACAGCTCTGAAATGCGGGCGCGCGGCAGGCCGATCAGGTCGATGCGGCCGTCGGCGCGCGGGGTCACGTCACGGGGCACGGTCACCGGGTCGGTGTGGCCCGGGATGGTCATCAGGGGTGTGTCAGTCATGGAGACGCCGCATATAGGGCACAACCGCCCCGAACGCTACCCGGCACACCCCACCAGTGCCGAGTCCATCGCCGAAGCCGCCCCCGCCAGCCGGTAACTGTCGGTGAACAGGTGCCCGTCACCGGCCCGCGCGCTCACCGTCAGGCTTGCCGAAGACCGCATCGCCGCCAGGATCGCCGCCTCGTCGCGGGCATCGCGCGGCCAGGCATCGGCCCCTTGCGCCACCAGCTCGAACCGCTTCGCCCCCATCGCCAGGCGCGGCGCCGCGCCCACCGGCACCTTGCTCAACCGCAGGTGGACCCGCCCGCGCAGGCCCCGCTTCGGCCAGTTGCCCACGTCCAGCCAGCCCTTGGCGGAACCGCCGGGCTTCTCGGGAATCGCGATCGCATAGCAGCGCGGCACTTGCGCGTCGCGAAACGCGCCCCAGCCTTCGAACATCCCCAGGCTGTCGCGCGCCGCCGCCGGCGCGGCCAGCAACGCACCCGGCAAGGCGACCAACCCCAAGAGCCGCCGCATCCTCATCCCTCGGCCAGATCGCGCCAGGCAACCACGTCGTTGTCGGTGGCGATGTACAGCCCGTCCGCCACCTCGTCGGGCTGCGCGGCGGCCATCGCCATCGCTTCTTCCAGCGGGCCATAGAACAGCGTCTCGGCCCGCCCGCCCTCGGCCGCCATGTCCAGGTGATAGAGCCGCACCGTCGCGTCGCGGAAGGTCGTGCGCATCAGTCCGTATCCCCATCCAGCCGCGCGCCATCCACCACCCGCGCCAGCCGCGCCGCATCCAGCGCCCGCGCCGCCTTCTCGCCGCGCGTCTGCCCATGCTTCGCCCGATTGGCATCGGCCGCGCCACGCGCCGCCTGCCGGTCCCGCGCCTTGCGTGCCATGCGAAGGTTGATGATGTCCGCCATGCCCGCCTCTTCGCGCTTTCCGCCGGCTTCGGCAAGTGGGGCCGGTATCGGGGTATAAACCTATGGAATTGCAAACCTGCCCTTGGTTGTTTCTGCCTTAACGCGGCATCCTGACAGGGCCGTGCGTGGCCGCAACACGGGAATCGACAATGAATGCCTTGCTCGGCGGCACCATCCGGGAACGCATGGTCAAGTACCTGGCCACGCTGGCCATTCTCAGCACGCTGCAGTGCCTGTCGACGATCTGGGTCGAGGTGGCGTTTCACCAGAGCGCCAACTTTCAGCGCGAGATGACCCAGGTCACATCGCGGCAGATGTTCGGCGACATGAAGCACGACGCCATCGAAAGCGATGTGCTGCGCCTCAAGGACGCCATCGCCCGCAACGATTCCGGCCAGGCGGACAGCGCGCGCAAGGCGCTCGACGAGGACATCGCCGCCATCAATGAGGCGTATGGTTTCGTCTTCGCCCAGAAATATCCCGATGCCCTCCAGCCGGCGGTCACTGCCGCGCAAGGCCCCTTGCGGGACTATGTCACCAGTGCCCAGGAGGCCCGCCAGGCGCTGGACGGGAATCCCGCGCAGGCCCAGCCCGCCGTCGATACGGTCATCGCGTCGTTCAAGACGTTCGAACAGGTCCAGGACAAACTGGCCGCCGCGCTGAAGGATTCGATCGACGCCCAGTCCGAACAGGACGATCGCCTGACCCTGTTCATCCAGATCGCGCAGGCGCTGTTCGTGCTTGCCGGCGGCGCCGGCATGGCGTTGACGTTCTTCTACACCCGCAACCAGGTCGTCGGCCCGCTCGACCGGCTTGCCGATACGTTGAACACGATGGCGGCCGGTGACTATTCCGATCCGGTCCAGGGCTACGACAACCGCGACGAGATCGCCCGCATGGCCGATGCCGCGCAGGTGTTCCGCCGCACCGCGCTGGAAAAGCAGCAGGCCGATACCGACCAGCGCGAGGTCGTCGATGCGCTCAGCACCGGCCTGACCCGCCTGTCCGAACAGCACCTCGAATACCAGATCGAGAAGCCGTTCCCGCCCGCCTATGCCGCCTTGCGCGACACCTTCAATGGCGCGCTGGCCTCGCTGTGCAGCGCCATCGGCACGGTCCGCGCCGGCGCCGGCAACCTGACGAACTCGATCGCCGAGATCCGCGCCGCCTCCGACGATCTGGCCCTGCGCAACGAACAGCAGGCCGCCAGCCTCGAGGAAACCAACGCGGCGATGGGCGAAGTCACCCGCAGCGTTGCCGAAACCGCCGACGGCGCCGCCAGCGTCCGCACCGCGATGGAACTGGCCCAGCGCGAGGCCAGCGAAGGCGGCACCGTCGTCCGCGACGCCATCGCCGCGATGGCCGCGATCGAGAAGTCCACGCAGGAAATCACCAAGATCACCGACCTGATCGACGGCATCGCCTTCCAGACCAACCTGCTCGCGCTCAACGCCGGGGTCGAGGCCGCGCGCGCCGGCGATGCCGGCAAGGGCTTCGCGGTCGTCGCCAACGAAGTCCGTGCGCTGGCCCAGCGCTCGGCCGATGCCGCGCAGGACATCAAGGAACTGATCGCCGCCAGCACCGGCCAGGTCGATGCCGGAGTCGCGCTGGTCGGCAAGACCGGCGACCGGCTCGGCGCGATTGTCGCCCGCGTCGGCGAGATCACCAGCAGCGTCAACGAAATCGCCGAGGCTGCCGAACGCCAGGCCGGCAACCTGCGCCACGTCAACGATGCGGTCGGCGAAATGGACCGCATGACCCAGCGCAACGCCGCAATGGTCGAACAGACCACCGCCGCCACGCGCAGCCTCGCCAGCGAGGCCACCCAGCTTCACGATCTGGTCAAGAGCTTCCACACCCGCGACTTGTCCAGCCGCCCGGCCCACGCCCGCGATGCCCACAAGTTGCGCCGCGCCAACATCGCCGCAGAATCCGCTGCGGCCCCGTCACGCGAACCCCGTATCGAACCCCGGCCCGAACGCCGCGCCATCCCGGCAACAAGTGGCAACCTCGCGCTGAAATCGGCCCCGGTGGAAGACGACTGGAGCGAGTTCTGACGGGCTAGGCTTCGGGGTACGCGATCCCCACCACCTCCCATTCCTTCTCCCCGGCGGGCAACCGCACCTTGCGCACATCGCCCAGCGCCGCCCCGCGCAGCGCCCGTGCCATCGGTGCCGACCAGCCGATCCGCCCGGCGCTGGCATCCTGCTCGTCGTCGCCCACCAGCGTCACCGTGCGGCGATTGTCATCCTCGTCGGCAATTTCCACCGTCGCGCCGAACCAGGCCTTCGCCTTGTCCGCCTGCCGCGCCGGATCGATCACCCGCACCGCCTTCATCCGCCGCGCGAGATGCGCCAGCTCGCGATCGATCTCGCGCATCCGCTTGCGCCCATAGAGGTAATCGCCGTTCTCCGAGCGATCGCCGTTCCCCGCCGCCCAGCTCACGATCTCGACGATCGCCGGCCGCTCTGTGCCCAGCAGATGGTCATACCGCGCCCGCAGCGCCGCCATCCCGGCAGGCGTGATCGGTGGGCCTTCATTGGGTGATTTCGTTGCCATCGCGTGCCCCTAGCCGAATGCGCGAAAACGGGGAACCTGATCAGGCGGATCATTTCGAGGCAGTTGCCAGAAGAAATCCGTCTGTCCTGAGCTTGTCGAAGGGCTGTTCTTTTCTTGGGGGCAGCCACGAGCCAACCGGTCCCCACTAAACCAACCGGAAACGTCCCCCGCGCTATACGGCGCCGCATGGCCACCCTCTCGCCCCGCTTCGCCACCGACGACGATGTCGCCGCAGCCCCGCGCAACAGCCCCGCCGGCATCGCCCTCGTCGTGTTCGCCGTCGCCGCGCTGCTTGCCTACTGCGCCGATCGCGGCCTGTCGCACACCGCGTTGATTACCCCGATCAGCCCCGTCGGCCTGTGGCTGGCGCGCGCCCTCGGCCTGTGCGCCGGCCTTGCTGCCGCCGTAGCCACCACCACCGGACGCGGCCTGGCGTTCTACCGTCAGGCGATCCTGATGCTGGTCATCCCCTTCGGCGGCTACGCGCTCGGCGACGGCATCGCCTGGCGCCTTGCCGACCACTGGCACTTCGCTGGATCGCTGGCTGAATGGAGCCCGGCCCGCTTCCCCGTGGTCAACGTCAAGGGCGGTGGCAAATCGCGCAGCTATTCGCTCGGCATCGATCCGTTCCAGACCGGCGATCCTGCCGGGATCGCGATCCCCTTCGCGCAGTACCAGGCCCTGCGCGACGCTTTCGCGGGCCAATGCGTCACCGTCGCAATCCGCCGCGCCGCCGATGGCGCCACCGAAGTCCGCACCCGCCCGCTCAACCCCGGTCCGGGCGGGGAGGCGGAAGTTGCCCCCTGCAACGGCAACACGTCGTCGGCATCCGCCCACGCCTCACCCTGGCGCTGACCGGGGCAGGGGCCGCGCCCGCATATTCGCTTGTCCCCGGCCGATCATGCGGCAATGCTTGCTTCCGGCTCGGCAACAATCGGAAAACCGCATGAACCCTCGCGCGTCGTCCGCCACACTGGCCCTCTGCATCCTCGTGCTGGCCACGCCGACACCGGCGGCGAAGCCGAAACCCCGCGCCCCGCGCCCCGTCGGCGCCTATCCGTTCTACATGCCGATGCAGGGCCTCCAGCCCCCCGCCGTCCGCCTCCTCGTTAAATGCGATACCAGCCGCGCCGCCGGCCATGAGGTCTACGAAGGCCCCGGCGCCGCCACGCTCTACGGCCGCGTCCAGGGCGGCTTCGAATTCGTCTACGAGGCGCTCGACAGCCGGCGTCGTCCCTGTGTCTACCCATTCGCGCCGTGGCAGCCGCAGATCGTCGGCGCGCTGCAGGGCACCCAGTACGTGTTCCGCTCGTCGATCCCCGGCAAGCGCGTCACCTTCCACAGCGACAGCCCGTGGGCCACGATCGACTTGCGCCTGTTCCAGATCGGCCGCGCCCGCGTCCATTTCGAGATGAAGGACATCAGCCTCGATTTCCCCAGGGCCGTCCAGCCGATGGGCGCGCTGCACCTCGAAGCCACCGGCGCCACGAAACCGGGCCTGTTCACCGCCGTCATCCGCCGCTCGAAACTCTACGGCGGCAAGAACGCGCTGTTCGTGCCCAGCGGCCAGACGATGCTTTATGTCGAGGACAGCGAGATCGCCGGCAATGTCGGCACCAATGTCGATCAGGAACACGGCACCTACATCAACGGCATCCTCGTCTCGCACCTGAAAAATTCCTCGTGGCACGGCCAGCTCGGCTGGCAGGACAAGGCCAGCGGCCACCAATTGAAGGACAAGGCCTACCTGCGCATCTACGAGAACGTCACCGTTTCAAACGCCACCGCCGGCACGCCACCCAGCGCGATGCCGCTGGTCGATGCCAGCGCCTTCGGTTTCACCTGGGCGAAGGGGCTGAAGCTGAAACGCCTGCAACCGCTGCAATCCCCGCGCGATTCGCTGTTCGAACTGCGCACCGAAATCCGCTACGGCGAACCCGGGCTATATCCCTGGCCGGTCCTCGCCACGCCCGGCTGGCATATGCCCGCCCAACCGTTGACGGCGCTTGACCAGCTTTACCTCGCGGTATTCCAGGACACCTCGGTGGAAAGCTTCCGCAACGAACCCTTCGTGTTCCGCCTGTTCCCCACCGGCACCTCGATCATCCCCGGTACCCAGAACGTCGCCGGCAACGCCGACACCACCCCCGACCAGCAACGCTTCGCCGCGCTGTCCTTCGGCGCCCGTGGCCGCGCCGCCAAGCCTTTCGCCGCAACCGGCTGGACCTTCACCAACCCGACCCTGCCGCCCCAATCCCGCTGGGTGCTGGACCGCGACACATTCATCCGCCACGCGCTGTCATTGGTCGGCCGCTAGGGCAGGGGGCGAAGTTATCGCCATAATCCGTCCGCCCTGAGCTTGTCGAAGGGCTGTCCTTGTTCTTGGCGTTCAACCCCAACGGTCAATGCAGGCACCCGATCCCCCAGCCGAAAAGGGGCGCCCCACCGGACGCCCCCATACCCCGTCACTTCTTCCCGCAGCCCCCCTGCGTGCGCCGGAAATCGCGCTTGAACGGCGGCATCGCCACATAGCGGTCGACGCCCTGTTCGAAGTGGCGGATTCGCACCTCCTGATAGTTCGCCAGCGTGATCGCGCCCTTCATCGATGCTTCCAGCCCTTCCTGCTGCAGGAACAGGTTGTCGGTATCCTGGTCCAAAATCTCGCCGAACGACGGCGGCATCCCTTCGGCCTCCTTGAACGACTGGTGGTCCTCCAGCACCTGGCAGTCGGGCGGCGGCGGCGCCTCGCCATGCGCGGGCAGCGGCCGCAGGAACAGCACCTCGTACCAGCTCTTGCGATGGTCATGCTGGTCGGGACGGAAGCGATAGACCATCGGCAGCGAAATGCCGGGGAAGATGAACATGTTCGGGAACAACTGATAGCTGAAGCAGTCCAGCAGCTCCGAATCCGAAACCCCGGAAAGATCAGCATCATTCGCGGCGGCAAAGCTGTCACGATACATCTTCGCCATCGCCGCGCGCGCGCTTTCGCCTTCGCCCAGTTGCCGCGCCTTGCCCTCCAGCGAGGTGGGATCGCCGATGGTGAACTGCTCGAACACGTCCTGTTCGGTGATCTTGCCGTAGAGGTGCGGGCTGACCACCCCCAGCGTCGAGATGAAGCGGTTCATGTTCGCGCCATATGTGTCGTACTGCGAGTTGCAGTCGCCGTTCGACGGCGACACCTGCGGGTGAGTCGCCAGTACGTGGTAGGCCTCGTGGAACGCCTCCTGGTTCAGTTTCCAGTTGCACGGCAGCCGTTTCATCACGTGCAGGAAGGTGAAGCGCTCCTCCAGCTTCCACGCCCTGAACTGCGCCAGCGCTTCCGGCCCCATGTAGTCTTCCAGGCTCGGCGAATCGGGGTCCATGTTGACGAACACGAACCCGCCCAGCGTCGCCACCTTGGCCTCGGGCAGCGCCTGCTCGTCCTGCGGCGCGTGCGGGAAATCCCAGTCGCACAGCACGGTCTTGCACGAACCGTCGATCTCCCAGCTCCACGCATGGAACGTGCAGCGGAATTCGCTGGCGTTGCCGCTGGTGCCGTTGTGCCGCAGCTTGGTGCCGCGATGCAGGCAGGCATTGTGGAACGCGCGGATCGAGCCATCCTCCTGCCGCGTCACCAGCAGCGAATACGGCCCGATGTCATAGACGTAATAGTCGCCCGCCTCGGGAATATGCTCCTCGCGGCAGGCGAACTGCCAGGTGCGCGGCCACAGCCGCTCCACTTCCAGCTTGGCATAGCTCGCCTCGGTATAGCGGTCGGACGAGATGTCCTCGTCGCCCAGGAAGGTATAGCTCTCGCCGCGCACCCAGTCGGGCGCCGGATGCGCATCGCCGGCGATGATTTCCTGCGTGGTGATGGCGGGGCAGCGCGCCTCGCCGGGCTTGGTCAGCTTGGGATCGGCATAGTTCATCGGTCAGTCTCCCGTGGGGCTGCGGTTCAATGCGAATGCTTGTGGATCACGCCGTCCTTCATGATCAGGCTCAGGCGCGCGGCGTCGGTCAGGATCGAAACATCGGCAATAGGATCGCCGTTCACGAGCAGCAGGTCGGCCAGCATGCCCACTTCCAGAGTGCCCAGCCTGCCGTCGGCGCGCATCGCCCGCCCACCGTTGCGGGTGGCGCAGACCAGCGCCTCGGCGGGCGCGTATCCGAAGAAATCGACGAAGTGCTTGACGTCGCGCGCGTTCGTGCCCTGCGGGTTGAAGGCGATGCCATAGTCGCCGCCGATCAGGTGCCGGATGCCGCGCTTGCGCAGCGCGCTGTGCGTCTCCGCGCCCGCCGCCACCAGCTCGTCGATCCGCATCGAGGCTGCCACCGCGCGGGTGATCCCCCAGGCCTCGGCCTCGTTCAGCATCGTGTAGAGCAGCCCGAACGCCGGGGTGACGAACACGCGGTCCTTCACGCTCTCCAGCATGTCCAGCATTTCCTCGTCGTGGTATTCGACGTGGTAGAACATATCCACGCCGGCGCGGACGCAATGCTTGGTGCCCAGGATCGACCGGGTGTGCGCGTTGACCATCTTGCCATAGGCATGCGCCGTCCGGCACGCCATCTCGACCTCTTCATAGGCCATCGGCGTGCAGTCCCCCGGCGTGCCCGGGTAGAACGGGTCGCCCGAGACATCGAGCTTGATGTTGTCCACGCCCGACCGGCACTGCAACCGCACCGCGCGGCGCATTTCCTCCGGTCCGTCGATCAGCATCGAGGGGCCGATGCGGGGGTCATGGTCGCGCCCCTCGTCCCCCATCGCCCCGGTCACGCTGATTTCCAGCCCGGCAGCGCGAATGCGCGGCCCCGCCATGCGCCCGGCCTCGATCTCGTTCCGCACCGCCACCGCCATGCGCTGCTTGGCTTCGGAGGCGCTGAAAATGCTGGTGAAGCCGTGGTCGAACAGCAACCGCGCGTTGCGCGCCGATGCCAGCGCCTGCTCCTCGGGCGGCACGATCATCAGCCCTTCGGTGGCGGTTATGCCGTCGAACGAGATGTGCCCGTGGCCCTCGGTCATCCCCGGCATCAGGAAACGGCCGGCGCCGTCCACCACCAGCGCATCGTCCGCCACCACCGACGGCCCGACGGCGGCAATCGTGTTGCCTTCCACCAGCAGGTCGCCCGTGAACGGCGCCGCTCCAGTGGCGTCGAAGATCGTGGCACCCTTGATCAGCGTGCGGGCCATGCCCGGTTCCCCTCTCCACGGCGCAGCCTGCGCCTCATGCCGGAAAGGGATGATCCCGCCGCCCGCCGTCATCGTTGACGCGGATCAAGGCGGGCCTTGACTGCACTGGCAGTCGGGTTGCCTCACCATGAATTTCATGACCCTGACGGCGACGATACTGCCGCCAGGGTCAAGAACTCACCCGATCACGGCGCCAGTTCGTACTGCACCGTGACGTTCACGTTCATCGCCACTTCGCCGGCTTCCACCGGGCTGGGCGCGGCATCCATCGCCATTGCCTTCGCGGCATAGAACACGCGCGGTTGCGGCTGGTAGCCGCCCGATTCGGCAATCGACAGCGCCCGCACCACATGCAGCCCCGCCGCCTTCGCATACAGGTCAGCCCGCGCCCGCGCGCTCTTCATCGCCGCCAGCCGCGCCTCGTCCATCGCGCCGTCGGGGTTGTCCAGGCTGAAGTCCGGCCCGTTCACCTGGTTGGCCCCGGCGCCGATCAAGGTGTCGATCACGGCGCCCATCCGCGACAGGTCGCGCGCCCGCACCGCCACCGTGTTGCTGGCCTGATAGCCCACCACCTGCGGTGGGCGGTTGTCCGGACGCGGCCCCTCGGCATATTGCGGATTCAGCGACAGGTTCGCGGTCTGGATGTCGCGCGCGGCAATCCCTTGCGCCTTCAGCGCCGCGATCACCCGGTTCATCGCCGCCGCATTCGCCGCCATCGCGGCAGAAGCCGTCTTCGCCGAACTCGTCACCCCGGTCGAGAACGTCGCCAGATCAGGCGCGCGCGTCGCCTTGCCCTCGGCGGTCACGGTCAGCAGGGTGTTCCCGGCGGCAACGGTGGGGGCTTCGTGCGCCTGCGCGGCGATCGGCAGCGCGGCAGCGGCAAGCAACAATGCGGCAAGTTTCATCGGGGGCATCTCCCATGATCGGATCATGGGAAGGCTTTTCGTTCATTCGGCATTGCATGAAGCTGAACGGATCAGCGCAGCGGCTTCGCCAGCACCGCCATCGGCAAATCGCGATCCGGCTCGGGAAAATCGCGTGTCTCGCCCGTCCGCGCATAGCCCCGCCGCTCGTAATAGGCGATCAGCTCACCGCGCGCCGCTATCACCGTCATTTCCATCGCGCCCGCGCCGAACACGTCCCGCGCCGCCGCCTCCGCTTCCGCCAGCAAGGCCTTGCCCAGCCCGCCCGCCTGCCGTGCCGGGTCGACCGCAAACATCCCCAGATAGGCCAATCCATCGCCCAGATCGGTGATCGTGATGCAGCCGTGCAGGGCGCCGTCGCCTTCGGCCAGGATCACCCGCTGCGCCGGATTGGCCAGAATTCCGCGCAATTCCGCCGCGCCGATCCGTTCCCCATCCAGCAGGTCGGCCTCGTGCGTCCACCCGCCGCGCGCGCTATCGCCGCGATAAGCGCGCTCTACCAGCGCCTTGAGCGGGCCCAGATCGCCAGCCTTGGCAAAACGAAATCTCAGAGCGTCGCCTCGATTGCCCGCGCCGCCGCCACCGGGTCCTCGGCGCGGCTGATCGGCCGCCCCACCACCAGCACGCTGGCCCCGGCGTCACGCGCCTCGCGCGGCGTCACCGTCCGCTTCTGATCCGCGCTCGGCTTGCCGCTACCCGGCCGCAGCCCCGGCACCACGAAGAACCCGTCCTTCCACTGCCGCCGGATCGCCGCGACCTCGTGGCCCGAACAGACGATCCCGTCCAGCCCGGCCGAATGCGCCAGTTCCGCCATGCGCAGCGCCTGGTCGTGCGCCGATCCGCCGATGCCGGTGGCGGCCAGGTCATCCTCGTCCAGGCTGGTCAGCACCGTTACCGCCACGACCTTGCAGTGCTCGCCCGCCGCCGCCTTGGCATCTTCCATCATCGCCCGCCCGCCAGCGGCATGAACGGTCACGATCGCCGGTTCCAGCACGTGGATCGACTGCATCGCCGCCGCGACGGTGTTGGGAATGTCGTGCAGCTTCAGGTCCAGGAAAATCGGCAGGCCGACATGCGCCAGCTCATGCACCCCGTGGTGGCCGTGCGCGCAGAAGAACTCCAGCCCCAGCTTGATCCCGCCGACATGGCCCTTGACCTTCCTCGCCAGCGCTTCCGCCGCATCGAGGCGCGGCAGGTCCAGGGCGAGAAACAACGGATTGTGATGCATCGATTCAGGACCCCGGTTGATTGTCGGTCGGTTCCGCCGGGCCATTGGCGGCAATAGTGGCCGGCGGCAGGACTTCGGTGGCGCGCACGGTATTCTCCAGCACGGAAATGCGGCGGTGCAGGCGCCAGCGCGCGGCCTTGGCCAACAGCCAGGTGGGCATCATTCCCAACAGGAAGAAGGCCAGCGCGATAATCCCCACCGGCCACTGGAAATGCAGGTAGCCCTTGTCCAGCGGCCAGAAATTCACATCGGCAGGCGCCCAGTTCATCGCGATGAAGGCGACAAGCAGGGCGGTAATCACCACCCAGAAAATCGTGCGGATGACCTGCATGACTGTCGGTAGCCTCTTCCCCTGTCGCGCCCGGAAGCGATGTCTAGGGCGGTTTTCACGCCAAGGGAAGGGTTTGGCCTTATTCCCCGAAGACCCGCTTGAAGATCACGTCCACCGCCTTGAAGTGGTAGTCGAGGTTGAACTTGTCCTCCAGTTCGGCCGCGGTCATCACCGCCGCCACTTCGGGATCGGCCTTCAGCAGTTCCAGCAGCGACAATTGCCCGTCGCTTTCCCACACCTTCATCGCGTTGCGCTGCACCAGCCGGTACGAGGCATCGCGCTCCAGCCCGGCCTGGGTCAGTGCCAGCAGCACCCGCTGCGAGTGGACAAGGCCGCCCATCTTGTCGAGGTTCTTCTGCATCCGCTCCGGGTAGACCAGCAGCTTGTCGATCACCCCGGTCAGCCGGCCCAGCGCGAAATCCAGCGTGATCGTCGCATCCGGCCCGATGTAGCGCTCCACCGACGAGTGCGAGATGTCGCGCTCATGCCACAGCGCCACGTTTTCCAGCGCCGGCGTCACCGCGCTGCGCACCACGCGGGCCAGCCCGGTCAGGTTCTCGGTCAGCACCGGGTTGCGCTTGTGCGGCATCGCGCTGGAACCCTTCTGCCCCGGCGCGAAGTATTCCTCCGCCTCCAGCACTTCGGTGCGCTGCAGGTGGCGCACTTCGGTGGCCAGCCGCTCGATGCTGCTGGCGATCACGCCCAGCGTCGCGAAGAACATCGCGTGCCGGTCGCGCGGGATCACCTGCGTCGAAACCGGCTCCACAGTCAGCCCCAGCTTCTCGGCGACATATTCCTCTACCGACGGATCGATGTTGGCAAACGTGCCGACCGCGCCCGAAATCGCGCAAGTGGCGATCTCCGCCCGCGCGTTCACCAGCCGCGCCCGGCAGCGGGTGAATTCGGCATAAGCCTCGGCCAGCTTCTTGCCGAACGTCGTCGGCTCGGCATGAATGCCGTGGCTGCGGCCGATCGTCGGGGTGTACTTGTGCTCCAGCGCGCGGCGCTTGATCGCCGCCAGCAGCGCGTCGATGTCGGCCAGCAGGATGTCCGCCGCCTGCGCCAGTTGCACGGAAAGCGTCGTGTCCAGCACGTCCGAGCTGGTCATGCCCTGGTGCATGAACCGCGCTTCCGGACCCACCTGCTGCGCCACCCAGTCCAGGAACGCGATCACGTCATGCTTGGTCACGGCTTCGATCGCGTCGATCGCCGCCACGTCGATGGCGGGGTTGGTCGCCCACCAGTCCCACAGCGCCTTGGCGCCACTGGCGGGCACCACGCCCAGCTCGCCCAGCTTCTCGGTGGCGTGCGCCTCGATCTCGAACCAGATCCGGTAACGCGCTTCCGGCTCCCAGATGGCGGTCATCGCGGGGCGGGCGTAACGGGGGACCATGTTCGACTCCTCAAATGCAATGCTCGCGCCGCTAGGGGCCGGGGCGGCGAAACGCAACCCGCAAGCACCAGTCCGATGTCACGTCATCGCCAATCAACTCGTGACATAGCGCAGGAAATGCACGGCTTCGCCTTCGTCTGCGAAAGTCCCGCGCACCTCGTCGGCGTTCGAGAACCGCACCTGCACCTCGAACCGCCGAAACTCGCCGCCGCCGCTGACGCGATCGAAAGTCTGCATGAATGCAGCGGCGTCGCGCGCGGTGGAAAATGACTGGGCCGTGCCGAACAGGGGCAGCACCACGATCGCCTCGATGGTTCGATCCAGCTTGCGGCGCAGCTTGGCGAAAAATTCGGCGAACGCTTCGGCATTCGTGTTGAGGACATGGTCCTTTACCTGCTTCCGCTTCGGTGCCGGAAGCGCCTCAATTTGATCTACGCACCGGGCGAACGCGGCATCCGGCGTTTCCTCGTCGAAACGCGCGTCCACGCCGACTACCGCGAAGGCGCCGATGATCGTTTCGTAAGGCAGATGGACAAGCTGGAAATTCAGCGACCGAAGCTGTTCGAGCGAGGGCCGGGTGAACACGCCTGCCAGCACCGCACCCAGAAACGGCATCTCCAGCTCGTGCGTCTCCGCGATCGGCAGAACCGCACCCTGAATTTCCTGCGCCTTTGCCTTTGAATGCTTCGAATATCGCCGCCAGGCAGCCTCGATGAACGCGACGGGGCGTCCTTGCTGCTGCTCCGAGCCGCCTCGCTCGATCACGAAGTCGAGGTCGTGCGAATTCCCATACTTGTCCTGCCAGGATACTTTCTTGCCCTTGCGAACTTCCTGGCGCCGGCCGTGCCGGTCCAGGTAAAGTCCGCGCTGGTCGCAGAACGCCAGCAGTTCCGGCAGCAGGATTTCCTCAAGCAGGCCGCCGACGACCTGCCCGAACCGATGTGACGGCGATGCTGCCATTCATGAACCTCTGAGCCACAAGTTCCCTTCCTGAAGCGGAACCCGGTGCTTGCGGTTCTTCCACTTCAGGTTGCGGTCGCGAATCTTGTCGAACCGTGGCGCGGCAAACCCCGCCGCGACCGCCAATCGTGCCAGCCACTGTTCGGCCGGAACATGCACGCCATATGGTGCCGAATCGCCGATGACGAAGCACACCTTTGCATCCTGGGAGCACAACGGCCGCAGCGCGTGCCAGGTCCGCGCCAGGTCGTCGAAATAGGCCGCCACCATCGTGTGGTAGGTCTTCTTTCCGCCCTTCGTCTCGCGCACCACCGCCAGTTCCCGGCACACCGCCGACAGTTCTGCCGCGATCGGCTGCAGCAACGGGCTGGCAAGCAGTTCGTCCAGCTTCAGCTTTTCGGCGGCCGAATGCTGCGAACACGAACGAATCAGCCGTTGCCGCACTTTTCCCTGAAGATCGCCCCAGCCCGACAATTCCCGCCAGAACGTCATTTCCAGCCGTGTCGCGTCGGCATAATCGTAATTGTTCGGATAAGGTGGCGAAGTGACGACCATCGAAACCTGCCCGCGCAGATCATCGAACGACGCGAGACTGCGCGAGTCCGCCATTTTCAGGGAAATTGCGGCGGGCGAAGGCAGCTCACGCTGGCGCCAGCGCATATCTGCCGCAAACATCTCCACCCGCCGCGCGAACGCCTCGAACGGCGCGCTCACCTTGGCCTTGCTCTTGTTGGGCAGGATATATTGCCATTGGGCAGTGCCCGCACCGCTGCATTCGCGCAGGATGGCGGTGATCGCCAGCCACAACAGGGCGGTGATGGGGTCGGCCTCGGGTTCCATCGCGAACGCCTGCCGCAGCGCCTCCAACTGGCCGAGCGCGCCCGGGGTGTAGCATTTGACCAGCAGTGGCGAGGCATGATCGGGCGTATCGTCCTGTTGGCGCGCGCGTTCGAGCAGCATCGCCGCCCGGTCCAGAAACACCCCGACATCGGCGCCCCATGCCAGCTTGGCCGCCGCAATCCGCACCACGAACGGATGATTTTCTCCGCCCGCGCTGGGCAGGCCGCACGATTGCGCGGCCAGCAGCGATGTGCCCGATCCTGCGAACGGATCGAATAGCCAGCCCTCGGCCGGGACCTCGGCACGGATGATGTCGGCGACCCACTCCGCCGAAAATCCGGCGGAATACCGGAACCAGCGATGGACGGGCAGCTTCATGTTGTCGGTGAAGGCGCCGGTCCGGGCGGCCTTCCGGGCATCCGGCGCGACGGGGGCATTGCCCCAGTCGAAGATCGCCTGCTCCGGCGCAAACGCAGATTTGAGAGCGATGTTCGTCATGGGCCTTGTCAACCGGCGCGCCACCCCGAAGGTGCGCCGCCGGTTTGATGCCCACGCGCTGGCGCGAAGGCAACCACGCTCGCACAGTTAACCCCACCCTTGCCACCCGGCCGGCGGCAAGGGCTGGCGCCTGAACTTGAATCCGGGCATCAAGCCGCGCTGTTGCAGATCGGGAGTATCGACGATGCGCATGGCACGAGTCATCGGGACGGCAACCTTGGCCCTGCTCGCCAACGCCCCCGCCCGGACCACCCACCCCGTCGCCGTCGATTTCTACCACGGCACGCAAGTCCGCGATCCGCAACGCTGGCTGGAGGACGGCAAGGAACCGGCGGTCAAGGCCTGGGTCGCCGCCCAGAACGCCACATCCCGCAGCGTCCTCGACGCCAACCCCGATCGCCCCGCGATTGCCGCCGAACTCAAGTGGATCGATGCCCACCGCTCGGTATCGTTCGCCGCGCTCGATCAGGCTGGTGGGCGGCTGTTCGCGCTTATGTTTGTGCCCGGCGCCCAGCAGCCCAAACTCGTCACCCTGCCGCTCTCCGCCGATCCCGCCGCCCGCGCCGATGTGCTCGATCCGCTGAAACTGGCGCCCGATGGCGGTCTGGCGATCGACTGGTTCGTGCCGTCGCCCGATGGCACGCTGGTCGCCGTCAGCCTCTCGGCCAACGGCAGCGAGGACGGCACCCTGCACGTCTACGAGGTTGCCACCGGCAAGGAAGTGGAAGCGCCGGTGCCCCACGTGCAGTACCCCACCGCTGGCGGCTCGCTGGCGTGGACGGCCGATGGCAAGGGCTACTGGTACACCCGTTTCCCCGGCGATGACGCCCCCGCCGAGGAGCGCCACTTCAATCAGTCCGCGTGGTTCCACCGCCTCGGCGTGCCGCACGCCGACGACGTGCGGGTCCTCGGCCCGAACGACGGCGTCCCCCGCACCGGCGAGATATTCCTCACCAATCCTGAGGGCGCGGGCAGGGCGCTCGCCTCGGTGCAATTGGGCGACGGCGGCGAATGGCAGCACTTTCTGCTCGGCGAAACCGGTGCGGAAAAGGCCATCGGCTACGACGCCAAGGTCAAGGCCGCCACACTGGCAAGGGATGGCACGCTCTACGCCATCGCCATGAAGGATTCGCCCAACGGCGCGGTCGTCCGGTTCGACCCCGGCAAGGCGGCACCCACCGTGCTGGTCGCGCCCAGCGACACCGCGCTGCTGACCGGGGCCGGGGAACGTTCGCTGGTCGTTGCCGGCGGCCACTTGTGGTTCACCGCCATCGATGGCGGCCCCACCCGCCTGCTGCGCGTTCCGCTGGGGGGCGGCGCGCCCGAAACCGTGCCTACGCCTGACGTGTCCACCGTTTCCGACCTGCTGCCCATGCCGGGTGGCGACATGGTCTACCGCGTGCGCGGCTACTTGCGTCCCAGTGCCGTCCTGCGCTGGAGCGCGGCATCGCAATCCTCGGTCGAAACCCCGATCCGCAACACCACGCCGGTCGATCTCTCCGGCTATGCCGTCTCGCGCCTCACCGCCACCTCCAAGGATGGCACCCCGATCCCGGTCACGCTGATCGAGGCCAGGGACGCGAAGCACGACGGGACCATGCCCACGCTGCTTTATGGCTATGGCGGCTTCGGCATTTCCAGCGTGCCGTCATTGCTGTCCCCTATGGCGATGCTGTGGCTGAAATCCGGCGGCGCCTGGGCCATCGCCAACATTCGCGGCGGCGGCGAATATGGCGAACGCTGGCACCGCGCGGGAATGCTCACCGCCAAGCAGGCCGTGTTCGACGATTTCGCCGCAGCCGCCACGCTGCTGAAAACGCGGAAAGTCACCTCGGCGTCGCATCTTGCCTTGATGGGCGGCTCCAACGGCGGCCTGCTGATGGGCGCCACGCTGACCCAGCACCCCGCCATTGCCAGGGCAGTGCTGTCGCAGGTGGGCATCTACGACATGCTGCGCACCGAACTCGATCCCAACGGCAGCTTCAACGTCGCCGAATACGGCTCGGTGAAAGACCCGGCGCAGTTCGCCGCGCTCTACGCCTACTCGCCGCTCCACCACGTCCGGCCCGGCGTGCAATACCCGGCGGTGCTGCTGATGACCGGCGACAACGACGGCCGCGTCAACCCGATGCACAGCCGCAAGTTCGCCGCCGCACTTCAGGCCTCCGGCTCGAAGGCTCCCGTCCTGCTGCGCACCTCCGCGAAAGCCGGCCACGGCATGGGCTCCTCGCTGGATGAACAGGTCGCGCTCACCGCCGATGGCACGGCGTTCCTGTTCACCCAGTTGGGGATGCGGCTGAAGCCGGTGCATTGACGCCCGCTTACTGGTCCTTCGCCAGCTCCGCCTTGTAGGCATCCAGGCTGATCGGCCGGCCCAGGAAGCTTTGCACCAGTTCCGCCGCCGGCCTCGTGCCCCCCGGCGTCAGCACCAGCGCGCGATAACGCCGCGCCGTTGCCGCATCGCGCAGGCCATGCTTCCGGAACTCGGTGAACAGGTCGTCGGCAATCACCTTCGACCACTGGTAGGTGTAGTAATAGGCCGAATAGCCGGCCAGATGCGGGAAAGCGTCCTGCATCTGCACCCATTCGGGGTAGGGCATGATCGCGAACTTCGCGTCCAGCGCCCGCGCCGCCGCGCCCGGGTCCGCCGGCGCCGTGCCGCGATGGAAGTTCAGCGATATGTTCGACAGCCCGAACTGGCGCATGTCCTGCATTCCCCGGTCGAAATAGCGCGCCTTGTTCATCTTCTCGACCAGTTCGCGCGGGATCACCTTGCCGTCGGCGTTGCGCGCGAACCGGGCGATGGTGTCATAGTCATAGACCCATTCCTCCAGCATCTGCGACGGCGCCTCGACGAAGTCCCACTCTGTCGCCACCCCGCTCTGCCCGGCCCAGCGCGCGGTCTGCCCGCCGAAGATGTTGTGCAGCAGGTGGCCATATTCGTGCAGGAACGTCTCGACATCGTCGTGTTCCATCAGCTCCCTGCCGGCGGGCAGGTTCATCACCAGCGCCGCCACCGGGGTCGATCGCCCGGCAATTCCGTTGCGCAGCGGCATGGCGTTGGCATGTTCGTACTTGCCGGGGCGCGGATGCGAATCGAAATAGAACCGCCCCAGCAGCTTGCCCGGCTTGCCCGCCACCGGCGCATCGTACATCTCGTAGGCTTCCACCCCCGGGTCCCACACCGGCGTGTTCCACGGCTTGATGGACACCCCGAACAGGTCCTCGGTCAGCTTCAGGATGCCGTCGCGCACCGCCACGTAATTGAAGTACTGGCGCGCCTCCAGGCTGTCATAGGAATAGTCGCGCTTCTGGATCTGCTGCGACAGTCGCGCCCCGTCCCACACGTGGTAGGCGGTCGCGCCGGGATGATCGACCTGGTACAGCGCCAGCTTGCGCGCGTAATCCCGCTGCCCCGCCGGGCGGGCCACATCGCCCAGCCGGGTCAGCAGGCTGTCCACCTTTTCCGGCGTGTCCAGCATCTTGTCTTCCACCGCCAGCGTCGCGAAATCCTTGCGCCCCAGCAGATGCGCCAGTTCGTTGCGGGTGTTCAGCATGTCCTTCAGTACCGCATCGTTCATCGGATAGGCGCGCGTCAGGTAGGCGCGATCGAGCCGCTCGCGCAGCGCGTCCGATTTCGCATAGGTCATCACTGGCGACAGGTCGGTATAGTCGGTGGCGATCACCACCTTGCCGTCCGCCCCCGGCTTGTGGCTGGCCAGGAAGTCGGCCGGCAGCCCGTCGAGTTCGGCCGGGTCGGCGGTCACGGTCTTGCGCCCATCGGCGATGTTCTTGGTGAACGCGGTGCCCAGTTCGGCCGCCTTGTCGGCCAGCGCCTGCGCTTTTGCGCGCTGGTCCGCCGGCAGGCCGATGCCCGAACGGTCGAACCCGGCGATCACCCGCGTCAGGTACAGCTTCGTCGCCGCATCGGCAGACTTCATCGGAATCGCCTTCAGCCGGTCGTACACCGGGCGTGACAGTGACAGCTTGTTGCCCTCGGCCGACAGCCGCACCTCGCAATCCTGCCCGGCCTTGCGCAGCGCATCGGTGGCGCCGGTCTCGCGATAGAGCGCCATCTCGCCCCCGGCCGCGCCCAGCAGGTTGGTCAGGTCGTCATAGGCCACCAGCGTCCGCGCCAGCGTCGCCGGGCCGGTCTCGGCGGCCAGCGCGGCATGGCGCCTGCCCGCTTCGGTCACATAGGCATCGCAGCGCGCGGTGATCTGTGCCGCATCCTTCGGCGCGCCGATCACATCGCCCAGGAACGCCTCGGTGGCGGTCGGCGCGGCCAGCGCGGGGGTGGATACGGCGGCGAGCAGCGCGGCAATCAGCGGACGGTTCATGCGGGGACAGGCCTTTGCGGAAGGGGTAAATGGCGGCGAAGCTAGGCCCAGCATGACAGCCCCGCAATCACGCGCCAAGTCGTTCGTCGAGCGCGATCAGCGGTTCGTTGTGTTCGGCGGCATTTGCGGCCACATGGGCGGGATGACACGCACACCGAAACCCGCGGGCGGATTGCCCAGCCGCCAGCAGGTCCTCGACTTCATCGCCAACTCGCCCACTGCGGCGGGCAAGCGCGAGATCGCCCGAGCCTTCGGGCTGCAGGGGCACGAGAAGATCCAGTTGAAAGCGCTGCTGAAGGACATGGCCGAGGAAGGGCTGATCGACGGCAAGCGCACCGCCTTTCACAAGATGGGCGGCGTGCCCAGGGTCACCGTGCTGCGCGTCGTCGGCATCGAGGAGGGCGAGCCGATGGCCGTGCCCGACACATGGGAGGCCGACAGCGGCATAGTCCCGCCGCGCCTGCGGATCATCGAGCGCAAGGGCCGCGACAGGAAGGGCGCCCCGATGCCCGCGCTGCGCCCCGGTGATCGCGTGCTTGCCCGCACCGAGGAAACCGGCACCGGCTGGATCGCCCACCCGATGAAGAAGTTGCCCGCCGCAGAGGAATCGCTGCTCGGCGTGGTTGAACGTGACGGCGCCGGCAAGTTCTGGCTGGCCCCGGTGGACAAGCGCGTGCGCAATTCCTCGCCGATTTCCGACATCGCCGGCGCCGAACCCGGGCAGCTCGTGCTGGCGGAACCGGCGGGCCGCAGCCCCCGCGCCGGGGTCAGGGTCACCGCCGTGCTGGGTGATCCGCTGGCGCCCAAAGCGTTCAGCCTGATCGCCATCCACAAGCACGGCATCCCTGACGTCTTCGCCGAGGAAACGCTGTCCGAAGGCGAAGTTTCCGCGAAACTCCCGCTCAGCGAAGCCCACCGCGAGGATCTCACCGCACTGCCGATCGTGGCCATCGACCCCGTTGACGCGCGCGACCACGACGACGCGATCTGGGCCGAGCCTGACGGCGAAGGCGGCTGGCGCGCGCTTGTCGCCATTGCCGACGTGTCGTTCTACGTCCGCCCCGGCGGCGCGCTCGACCGCGAGGCGCGCAAGCGCGGCAATTCGGTCTACTTCCCCGATCGCGTCGTGCCGATGCTGCCCGAGGTGCTCTCGGCCGATGTCTGCTCGCTGCGCGGCGGCGTCACCCGCGCGGCGATGGCCTGCCACCTGGCGATCGACAGCAAGGGCCGCGTCAAGGAATTCCGCTTCACCCGCGCGCTGGTGAAAATCCACGAGGTAATCGCCTACGAGGAAGCCCAGGCGCGCATCGACGAAGGCAGGGCGCAGCCGCACCTCATGCACCTCTGGGATGCGTGGAAGGCGCTCGACCGCGCCCGGCAGGATCGCGACCCGCTGGAACTCGAACTCCCCGAACGCCGCGTCGTCCTCGATGCGCAGGGCAAGATCGCCGAAATCGCCCTGCGCGAACGGCTCGATGCGCACCGCGTGGTCGAGGATTTCATGATCGCCGCCAACGTCGCCGCCGCCAAGGCGCTGGAGGCCAAGGCCGCCCCGGTGGTCTACCGCGTCCACGAGGCCCCCAGCCGCGAAAAGCTGATGGCGCTGAAGGACTACCTCGCCACCTTCGACAAGAAGCTCGCGCTTGGTCAGGTCATCACCCCCGGCCTGTTCAACCGGATGCTGAAGGATATCGCCGATGAGTCCGAAAAGGCGTTGATCATGGAGGCGGTGCTGCGCAGCCAGACCCAGGCCTACTACGGCCCGCGCAACGCCGGGCACTTCGGCCTCTCGCTGGGTTCCTATGCCCACTTCACCTCGCCGATCCGCCGCTATGCCGACTTGCTGGTCCACCGCGCGCTGGTCGATGCCTATGGGCTGGAACAACCGAGACCCCAGGCTGACGTGCCCGCAACCTCGGGCCTGTCGGATCGCGACCGCGCCGACCTGTCGCGCGTTTCCGAAGCGATCAGCGGCGCCGAACGCCGCGCGATGGCGGCCGAGCGCGAGACCATCGACCGCTACGTCGCCGCCTGGCTGGCATCGCGCGTCGGCGAGGTGTTCGATTGCCGCGTCACCGGCGTCCAGAAGTTCGGCCTGTTCGCCACCATCCTCGGCCTCGGCGGCGATGGCCTCGTCCCGGTCTCGGTGCTGGGTGACGAGCGGTTCCACTACGACGAGCGCGCGCAGGTGCTGGCGGGCGAGCACACCGGCACCACGTTCGCGATCGGTGACAAGCTGCGCCTGCGGCTGGCCGAAGCTAACCCGTTGACCGGCGCGCTGAAGTTCGAGCCGGAGGACAGCCAGGGCGCCATCGAACCGCGCGGTCGCCCGCAACCCGGCCCGCTGAAGAAGAAAGGCGCCCACTTCACCGGCAAGCGCGGCCGCCCCGGCAATATCCGCCATCAGGGCCGGCGAAAGTAGCTCAGCCCAACCCTGCCAGCACCTCGTAAGCCAGCACCGCCCCGGCCACGGCGGCGTTCAGGCTGTCCGCGCGCCCCTTCATCGGCATCGTCACCCGCAGGTCGCAGGCCAGTTCGTATTCCTCGGGCAGCCCGCGCGATTCGTTGCCGATCATCACGAAGCACGGCGCCGCATAAGCAGCCCCGCGATAGGGCACGGCATCGCGCAAGCTGGCGGCAACCAGTTGCCCCGGCCCGCCCCGCAGCCACGGCAGGAATTCGTCCCACCGCGCTTGAGCAATCTTCTGGGTGAACACCGCCCCCATGCTGGCCCGCACCGCCTCGGCCGAGAACGGATCGGCACAATCGTCCAGCAGGATCAACCCGCCCGCGCCCACCGCGTCGCCGGTGCGCAGCATCGTGCCCAGATTGCCGGGATCGCGCATCGCCTGCGCCACCAGCCAGATCGGCGCGGCGCTGCGGTCCAGCGCGCCCAGCCCGGTGTCCCATTCGGCGAACACGCCGGTCACCGCCTGCGGGTTTTCCTTGCCGGTGATCTTGGTCAGGATGTCGGCGCTGGTCTCCACCACGTCGCCGCCGGCCGCCAGCACATCGGCCTCCAGCCCGGCCAGCAGCGGATGCGCGTCGCGCCCGGTGGCCATCACCAGCATTTCGGGCAGGCGTCCGCCCGCGCGCGCATCGGTCAGCAGCCGCAGCCCTTCGGCCAGGAACTTCCCCTCGCGCCGCCGGTGCTTCTTGTCGCGCAGCGAACGCAGGAACTTTACCGTGGGGTTGGAAAACCCGGTGATTTCGCGCCGACCCATTTATGTACGACAACAGGGCATGGTGAGATTTGGGTCAGGGCGGAGCGAGAATGGGTGGCCGTGAGAACCGGCGCGCAGCGTACTTCCGGTACGTGAGCACCGGAAGCGCAGCGGACGCCCGTTCGCAGCCCGCCCTGGGGCAAATATCGCCATGCCCTAGTCCTCGCCGAATCCGTCCACGACGAGCCCGACCAGCTTGGCCAGCGCCGATTCGGCATCCTCGCCGCTGACGCTGATGTCGATATCGTCGCCCCGCGCGGCACCCAGCATCATCAGCCCCAGGATCGATCCGCCGGCCGCCTCGTTGCCGTCCTTGCGCACCATCACCGCGATGCCGTCGGGCAGCTTTGCCACGGTGTTGACGAACTTGGCGCTGGCCCGCGCGTGCAGGCCCTTGGCATTGACGATGGTGACGGTCTGCGAAAGCTCTCCCATGAGCCCACCCCTTTTTATGCGTCCTGGCCCAGAAACTCGCTGGCAATGGTGATGTAGTTGCGCCCGGCGTCGCGCGCGGCGGCCACCGCGGCCTTGACGTTGCCGGTCTTGCGCGCGCCCGCCAGGCGGATCAGCATCGGCAGGTTGATCCCCGCGATCACCTCCACCTTGCCTGCGTCCATCAGCGAGATCGCCAGGTTCGACGGAGTGCCCCCGAACAGGTCGGTCAGGATGATCGCGCCATCGCCGCTGTTCACGGCCTTGATGGCATCGGCAATCTCGCGCCGGCGCTTCTCGGCGTCGTCGTTGGGGCCGATGCACACCGTGGCAACCGCGTCCTGGCGGCCGACCACATGTTCCATCGCATGCACGAATTCCTCGGCCAGGCGGCCGTGAGTGACCAGGATCATGCCGATCATGGGATGAGGCAACTCCGAGAATCAGGCCGCAGCCCCGGGAATACCGGGGTCTTGGCGGACAGCAGGCGAGGGCCTGTACACGCGATCATCGCGGGGTGGAACCCTCGACGAGATCGGCCGCGCGCGATCCCAGGTTGCGGTGCAGCATTGTGGGCGAAAAACCGGCCTCGCGCAAGGCCGCACCGATCCGTTCGGCCATGTACACCGAACGATGGCGGCCGCCGGTGCAACCGAACGCGATGTGGACATAGGCTTTGCCCTGCGCCTTGAAGCGGGGCAGCACCAGCAGCAGCAGGTCGCGGATGCGGGTGAAGGCTTCGTCGAACGCGGGGTCGCGGCGGATGAAATCGCCCACCGGCGCATCCTGCCCGGTCTGCGGGCGCAATTCGGCATCCCAGTGCGGATTGTCCAGGAACCGCATGTCGAACACGAAATCGGCCACCGGCGGCATCCCGCGCGAAAAACCGAAGCTGGTGACGGTGACGGTCAGGTCAGGCCCGGTGTCGAGCGCGAACTGTTCACGGACCTTCTGCTGCAGGTCGTTGCTGGTGAACGCGGTGGTGTTGATCACCATGTCCGCCCAGCGCCGCAGCGCTTCCATGTTGTCGCGCTCCAGCGCGATCCCGCTGGTGGCGGGCATATCCGCCGCCAGCGGATGGCGCCGCCGCGTCTCGTTGTAGCGGCGCTGCAGTTCCCCGGACGAGCAGTCGAGGAACATCGTCGTGATTTCCAGATCGGCGCGGCGGGTCAGCCGCTTGACCAGTTCGATCACCGCATGGGGATCGAACCCGCGCGTGCGCGAATCGAAGCCGATTGCCAGCGGATGGGCCTGGCTCTGGTTGCCGTCGGGCGAATCGATCAGGCGTTGCAGCAGGCGGATCGGGAAATTGTCGATCGCCTCCCACCCCAGGTCCTCCAGCGTGCGCAGCGCCGTCGTCTTGCCGGCGCCCAGCACGCCGGTGACAAGCAGGATGCGCTGGCGCGGCGCGGCGCGGCTGGAAGACTCGGCGACCATGTCCGGGTCCTTGCGCTGCTTCCGCGCAAAAGGGAAGGGGGGTGTGCGGGCGATGTTCCGGGCGGGGACAGTCGTCTGCTGTCACGGCAGCCCATAGTGCGCCAGCGCCTGCTCGGCGCGCAGGGCCAGTACCGGACTGTCGGGCCACAGCCGCACATGCGGCACGGCAATGCCCGCGCGCATAGCGGTCTCAGCCGCCTCGATGTAGCGGGGCGCGGCACGATCCAGCGTCAATACCAGCGCCACCGGGCCGCCGTCCGATGCCGGGAACGGGATCAGCCCCAGGTTGCGTATTTCCAGCAGTCCGTGCGTGTTGGGATGCGGGCGGGCATGGAGATGGCCGCCGATGCGCTCCAGAAGGATCGAATCGTCGCCGATCAGCCGCGCCCCGCGATCGATCAGGGCCAGCGCCAGGCTGGACTTGCCGACGCCGGGCGCGCCCTCGATCAGCAGCGCGCGGCTGCCGATGCCGACGGCGGTTGCCTGATGCGCGAAACGGTCGTTCATGGCTGGGGGAATGCGGCCGGAAGGTCGATTACCAGTCGCGCCCCCCGCCGGCCATCACTGCGGTCCCGCGCGGTCAGCGTGCCGTCATGCGCGGCGACGATGGTGCGGGCAATCGCCAGGCCCAGCCCGGAATGGCTGCCGAACGCCTCGCTGTCCGGGCGCAGCGAATGGAACCGTTCGAACACGCGTTCACGCGCTTCCACCGGGATACCCGGGCCTTCGTCGCTGATTTCGGCAACGATTCGCGTTTCGCTGTGCGTGATGTCCAGCGTCACCCGGCCGCCCGGCGGGGTGAACGACACGGCATTGTCCAGCAGGTTCTCGAACACGCGCTCCAGCCGCGCCGCATCGCCCATCACCCAGGCCGGGATGGTGCCGTGATGCCGCGCCTCGACCACACAGGGCTGGTTGTCGCCGCGTGTCTCGCGCGCGCCCACCAGCGCGTCGGCCAGCGCCGCCAGGTCCACCGGCTCGAACGTGGCGCGGCTCAGTTCGGCATCGATCCGGCTGGCATCGGCAATCTCGGTTACCAGCCGGTCCAGCCGGCGAACATCGTGCGCGGCAATATCGGTCAACTGGCGGCGCAGTTGCGGGTCCTCCACCTTCTCCAGGCTTTCCAGCGCGCTGCGCAACGATGCCAGCGGGTTCTTGATCTCGTGCGCGACATCGGCGGCAAACCGGTCCACCGCGTCGATACGGTCGCGCAGCGCGGCGGTCATGTCGGAAATCGCCCGCGCCAGCAGCCCGATCTCGTCGCGCCGGTCGGGCAGGCGCGGCACCACCACGGCACGGTCGCGGCCCAGCCGCACGCGGATCGCGGCACGCACCAACTCGCGCAGCGGCTGCACGATCGTGCGCGCCAGAAACAGCGACAGCAGGATCGAGATCAGCAGCGCGATGCCGACAATATCGGCCAGCGTCTGCCGCGCATCGCGCACGCTCTGGGTGATGTCGGGGGTGTTCTGCAACGCCAGCAGGGTCATGCCGTCGCGCCCCAGCGGCGTGGCGGCGCTGATCACCGGGGTGCGGTCGGGCGCCACCCGCTGGTGGACGATGGTCAGCCCGCTGGATCGCGACAGGCGCACTTCCGGCCAGGCCTCGGCGGTGTCGGGGACCGGCTCGGCATAGGCAGGCACTTCGGCGGCGCCCAGCGCGAAGTCCATCGCCCGGTCCAGCAGGCGGGCGGCGCGCGGCAGCAGCGGATCACTGGCGGGATCGCCCAGCGTGAACGACGGCGGCGCCAGCGCGAAACTGTCGGCAATCACCGCGCCCTTGCGATCATAGACGCGCAGCCGCAACCGCTGCCGCACCCCGATCGCGGCAATTTGCGCGCGCCGGTCGGACGGGCGCGCGGTGGCCAGCGCATCGGCGGCGATTTCCACCTCGCTGCGCGCGCGCAGGAAACGCTCGCCCAGCAACTGGCGGCGATAGTTGTCCAGATAGAACAGGCTGACCGCCAGCAGGCCCAGCGCGATGACGTTGATCAGCAGGATGCGCGCCGTCAGCGAAAACCGGCTGCCCGCCAGCCAGTCACGCAGGCCTGCGGCGTTCGGCGGACGCGAAACGGAATCGGCATCGGCCATCCGCGCTCAGCTTTCCGCGAACGCGTAACCGGCGCCATAGAGCGTCTCGATCGCGGCAAACCCCGGGTCCACCGCGCGGAACTTGCGGCGCAGGCGCTTGATGTGGCTGTCGATGGTGCGATCATCGACATAGACGTCGTCGCTGTAGGCGGCGTCCATCAACTGGTTGCGGTTCTTGATCACGCCGGGCCGCTGCGCCAGCGATTCGAGGATCAGGAATTCGGTGACGGTCAGGCTGACCGCCTTGTCGGCCCAGGTCACGCGGTGCCGCGCCGGGTCCATGCTCAGCCGCCCGCGCCGCACCGGATCGGCGGCTGGTTCGCCCCCCATTCCTGTCGCTGCGGCCGGCCCGGCCAGATCGGCGCGGTTCAGTTCCAGCCGCCGCAGGATCGCGCGGATGCGCGCCACCAGCAGGCGCTGGCTGAACGGCTTGGTGATATAGTCGTCCGCCCCCATCGCCAGGCCCAGTGCCTCGTCCGGCTCCTCGTCCTTCGAGGTCAGGAAGATCACCGGCAGCGCCGATTTCTCGCGCAGCCGCTGGAGCAGTTGCAGCCCGTCCAGCCGTGGCATCTTGATGTCGCAGACCGCCAGGTCGGGCGGGTTTTCCAGCAGCGCCTTCAGCGCGGTCTCGCCGTCGGCATAGACGCGGGTGGCGAAGCCTTCCGCCTGCAGGCCGATCGCCACCGATGTCAGGATATTGCGATCGTCATCGACCAGCGCGATGACATGTGCCGGCACATCCGGGGCCGGCGGCTCGGCGGCCGGTGAACCGGAGGCAGGCAAGGGTGCCTTGTCGGAGGATTCGCTCATGCGCGGGCGCCAGGTTCCCCGGTTGCGTTGGCCTTGCGGGGTAACGCCTTGCGTCCACGATGGCAATGCGTGCCGACAGGAACGGAATCACCCGGTGGACCGCTGCGCAAGGACGTGTCGCGATGGCGATTTCCGTGATAATGATCAAACCCGGCCAGCCCCGGCCGACGCCTGAATTGACGATGCCGGATTGCTGCACTATGCGCGGCCTCGACCGTGTTCGCATAGGTATGCGCGCACAGGAATGACGGAATTCCCCATTCGCAACCGCAAGGCTGCGAATTCACTCACGGAGACGACGTTGACCGCTTCGCTTAGCTATCCGCTCGACCGCCAGGGCATTGCCACTTCGGCCACTGTTTTCGCCAACCTCGGCACGCCGCTTCTGGTCGAACACGCGCTGCGCAACGGCGAAGGCATGTTGGCTGCGGACGGCCCGCTGGTGGTTGAAACCGGCAAGCACACCGGCCGCTCGGCGAAGGACAAGTTCATCGTCAGGGACGAGAACACTGCCGACACCGTGTGGTGGGGCAAGACCAACGTCGAGATGGACCCGAAGCACTTTGCCGCGCTGAAGGCCGATTTCCTGACCGCGCTGGCCGGCAAGGACAAGCTCTACGTGGCCGACCTGTTCGGCGGCTCGCAGCCCGAACACCGCGTCAACGTCCGCGTCATCAACGAGCGTGCGTGGCACAACCAGTTCATCCGCACCCTGCTGGTGCGCCCCACCGCCGATGAACTGGCCGGCTTCGTGCCCGAATACACCATCATCGACCTGCCCACCTTCCAGGCCGACCCCGCCCGCCACGGCACCCGCAGCGAAACCGTCGTCGCGGTCAACTTCACCGAGAAGCTGATCCTGATCGGCGGCACCGCCTATGCCGGTGAGATGAAGAAGTCGGTGTTCGGCATCCTCAACTACCTGCTGCCCACCAAGGGCGTCATGCCGATGCACTGCTCGGCCAACATCGGCCCCGACGGCAAGACCGCCGTGTTCTTCGGGCTTTCCGGCACCGGCAAGACCACGCTTTCGGCCGACGCCAGCCGCACCCTGATCGGCGATGACGAGCATGGCTGGTCGGATACCGCCGTGTTCAACTTCGAAGGCGGCTGCTACGCCAAGATGATCCGCCTTTCGGCCGAGGCCGAGCCGGAAATCTTCGCCACCACCAAGCGCTTCGGCACCGTGCTCGAAAACGTGGTGATCGATCCCGAAACCCGCCAGCTCGACCTCGACGACAACAGCCTCGCCGAGAACAGCCGTGGTTCCTACCCGATCGACTTCATCCCCAACGCCTCGGCCGACAACCTGGGGCCGGTGCCGTCGAACATCATCTTCCTCACGGCGGATGCCTACGGCGTGCTGCCGCCGATCGCGCGCCTGACGCCCGAACAGGCGATGTACCACTTCCTGTCGGGCTACACCGCCCGTGTCGCCGGCACCGAAATTGGCGTGACCGAGCCGGAAGCCACGTTCAGCACCTGCTTCGGCGCGCCGTTCATGCCGCGCCACCCGTCGGTCTATGGCAACCTGCTGAAGGACCGCATCGCCAAGGGCGGCGTGAAGTGCTGGCTGGTCAACACCGGCTGGTCGGGCGGCAAGGCGACGATGCCCGGTATCAAGCGCATGCCGATCAAGGCCACCCGCGCGCTGCTCAACGCCGCGCTTGACGGCACGCTGAACCACGGCGATTTCCGCGAAGACCCGTACTTCGGCTTCGAAGTGCCGGTCGCGGTCGAAGGTGTTGACGGCAAGCTGCTCGACCCGCGCGAGGCCTGGGCCGATCCGGTCGATTACGACAAGACCGCGCGCGACCTCGTCGGCAAGTTCATCGCCAATTTCGAGCAGTTCGCCGAACACGTCGATGAAGGCGTCCGCGCGGCGGCCCCCGTCTCGGCGTAAATCCTCCGGTTCCGGTTGGAGAGGAATGGCGGCGGCGCGAACAGCGCTGCCGCCATTTGCTTTTGTATTCGACGGTTAAGCCGTGTTAGGAATAGCATCGGCGGAGCGCGACCGGCTCCGCGACGGAGGGTTTTCGCATGAGCATGCTTGATTCGATTCTGGGCCAGGTGGGCGGCAATCTCGATGTGGCGGGAATCGCCTCGAAGTTCGGGATCGATCCCGCGCTGGCGCAGCAGGCGGTGACGGCACTTGCCGGCGCGCACGCGCAGCCGGGCGACACGGTGGAAACCGCCGCCGCGCAGACCGGCATCGACAGCGGAATGCTCGGGCAGATCGCCTCGCACCTGGGGGGTGAGGGCGGGCTTGGCCAGCTCAGCCAGATGCTGCAGAACAACCCGCAGGCCGCCGGCCTGCTGAACATGCTCGATCGTAACGGCGACGGCAGCCCGATCGATGACGTGCTGGGCATGGCCAAGGGCCTGTTCGGAAAGAGCTGACCGATCCCGGCCGACGTGCCCGTGGCGGACCTGTTCTCGACGCTGCGCCGCAGCGGCGGAATTGATGCGCTGGCGCGCCATGCCGGCATCACGCCCACCGACGCGGCGGTGGCAACGCGCGACCTGCTGCCCGAAGTCATCGCGCGTTTCGGCGCGCACTTCGGGCAGGGGGGCGTTGCCGGGTTGACGGCGCTGCTGGACCGGCTGGGCGACGGCGATCTGGCCTTTGCCCTTCATCGCGGCGGCGCCATCACCGCCGAACGCCGCCAACGGGTGATCGCGGTGCTGCCCGGAGCCGACCGCGTGGCGGCACTGCTGGCAGAGGTGCGGCGGCGCAGTGTTGTCCCCGCCGAGATGCTGGCGGCGATCCTGCCGCTGCTGGTCATTCTGGTCGGGGGCTATCTTGCCGCGCGGATCGAAACCGCGCCCGTCAGTGCCGGGCAGGAACTGCGGGACATATTCGGCCTGGCCGCCGGGCAGGGCTGACCCCGCCCGGCAAGCCCGGTCACTTGATCGGGCAATCCGGCGACAGGCGCATGTCCAGATAGTTGTCCACGGCGCGCATCATCTCGTCCAGCTCGTTCTCGAAGAAGTGGTTGGCGCGCGGCACTTCGTCGTGATGAATGGTGATGTGCTTCTGGGTGCGCAGCTTGTCGACCAGCTTCTGCACCGAATTCGGCGTCACCACCGTGTCCGATGCACCCTGGACGATGATGCCCGAGGCCGGGCACGGTGCCAGGAAGCTGAAATCGTACATGTTGGCCGGCGGCGCCACCGAGATGAAGCCACGAATTTCAGGCCGGCGCATCAGCAACTGCATCCCGATCAGCGCGCCGAAGCTGTACCCGGCGATCCAGGTGGCCGATGCTTCCGAATGGATCGACTGCACCCAGTCCAGCGCGGCGGCGGCATCGCTCAGTTCGCCGATGCCGTTGTCGAAGCTGCCCTGGCTGCGGCCGACGCCGCGAAAGTTGAAGCGCAGCGTGGCGAACCCGCGATTCACGAACGTCTTGTACATCGCCTGCGTGATGCGGTCGTTCATGGTGCCGCCCGCCTGCGGGTGCGGGTGCAGGATCATGGCAACGGGCGCGCGGGGGCGGGTGCCGGGCTGGAAACGGCCTTCAAGGCGGCCTTCCGGCCCGGGGAAGATGACGGCGGGCATGGGGCGTTCAACTTTCGATGTGTCCCCGCCGGGGCTGGCGTGAGAAGGACGCCGGGGCGGAAAACCCGCCGGGGGCCTGCACGGGGACTGTGACTTGGAGCGGAGCGCTATATAGAAAGCGCAAGCCCAAAAGCAACGACTGCGAACAACTGATGAATCCTGCTTCGATCTATCTCGACCACGCCGCCACCTGCCCGGTGCTGCCCGAGGTGGCCGAAGTGGTCGCCGCCGCGCTTGCCGAATGGCGCAATCCGTCCAGCGTCCACGCCGCCGGCCGCCGCGCCCGCGCCCAACTGGAAGACGCCCGCGCCCGCGTCGCCACCGCGCTCGGCTGGCCGGGCGAAGTCATTTTCACCGGCGGCGCCACCGAGGCGCTGGCCATCGCCTGGACCCGCAGCCCCGGCACCCGCAAGTTCGCCAGCGCGGTAGAGCACACCGCCGTCCTCCGCTTCGCCGGTGATGCGCAGCTTGCCGTCGATGCCGATGGCCTGGTCGATCCCGCCACCATCCCCCCGGCCGATCTCGTCGCGGTCATGCAGGTCAACAACGAAACCGGCGTCGTCCAGCCGCTCGCCGAAATCGGCGCCCGGGTCCGCTCGCAAGGCGGCTTGCTGCTGGCCGATTGCGCGCAGGGCGTCGGCAAGCTGGCACCGCCCGATGCCGACCTGATTGCGGTCGCCGGCCACAAGTTCGGCGCCCCGCCGGGCATCGGCGTGTTGCTGGTGCGCGACATCGCCATGCTCAGCCCCAGCGGCGGGCAGGAGCGCGGCTATCGCCCGGGCACCGAAAACCTGCCCTATATCCTCGGCCTCGCCGCCGCGCTGGAAGCCCCGCGCGACTGGGTCGAGGGCGCCGCCCTGCTGCGCGGCTGGTTCGACGGCGAAATGATGGCGCTCGGCGCCGAGGTCATCGCCGGCACCGTTGAGCGCGTCCCCACCATCGGCGCCTATCGCCTGCCCGGCGTCGGCGCCGCCGGCCTGCTGATCCGTGCCGATGCCGCCGGCGTCGCCATCTCGGCGGGCAGCGCCTGCGCCTCGGGCAGCATCAAACCCAGCCATGTCATGCTGGCGATGGGCGTGGGCGAGGCCACCGCGCGCGAGGTGTTCCGCGTCTCGATCGGGCGCGATACCACGAAGGCCGATCTCGAAGCGCTGCTTGCCGTCATCCGCCCTGTTGCGGCGAAAACCGCGTGATATACCTCGACTATCAGGCCACCACCCCGCTCGCGCCCGAAGCGCGCGACGCGATGCTGCCCTGGCTGGGTGGCCCCGAAACGGCGGGATTCGCGAACCCGCACAGCCCCCACCGCCCCGGCCGCGCCGCCGCCGCCGCCGTCGAACATGCCCGCGAACAGGTCGCCGCGCTGCTTCCCGCGGGCGGCCGCGTCGTCTTCACCAGTGGCGCCACCGAGGCGATCAATCTTGCCATCGCCGGGCTGCGCCCCGGCAGCATCGCGGTCTCCGCCATCGAACACGCCGCCGTGCTCGATACCGCCCGCGCGCTCGTCCCCGCTGTGGATGAACTTCCGGTCGATGCCGAAGGCCTGCTCGCACCCGATACCATGATCGCCCCCGGCACCGGCCTTGTCGCGGTCATGCAGGTCAACAACGAGATCGGCACCATCCAGCCGGTCGATGCCCTTGCGCGCACTGCCCACGCCGCCAGGGCACTGTTCCTGTGCGATGCCGTACAGGGTGCTGGGAAAATCGCCCCGCCCGCCGATGCCGATCTCATCGCGATCTCCGCGCACAAGCTCTATGGCCCCAAGGGCATCGGCGCGCTGTGGATTCGCGATGGCATCACCCTGTCGCCGCTACTTCACGGCGGCGGCCAGGAAGGCGGGTTGCGGTCGGGTACGCTGTCGCCCGCGCTGTGCGCCGGGTTCGGCGCGGCGGCGGCGCTGGCCCAATCCCGAATGGCGGAAGACCGCAAACACATCGCAGCGCTCTGGCGCCTCGCCCGCGCCGCCATGCCCGGCTGGATACTGAACGGCAGCGCCGATCACCGCTGGCACGGCAACCTCAACCTGCGCCGCGACGGCCTCGACGTGGCGCGCCTGATGTCCGACTGTCGCGACATCGCCTTCTCCGCCGGTTCGGCCTGCGCCAGCGGTTCGGGCCGCCCCAGCCACGTCCTGCGCGCCATCGGCCTCACCGACAGGCAAGCGAAAGGCTCTATCCGCATCGGAATTGGGCGCTATACGGAGGCGGGAGAGCTTGCCGGGGCGTTGGCGCGGATCGATACCGCCGCCAGATCGCAAGAGGATTGAGCAAGTGGTAACGGTCCGTTTCATCTGTGCCGACGGGGCACGCGTCGAAGCCAGCGCTTCGGCTGGCCAGCGGCTGCTGGAAGTCGGCCAGGCCGCCGGTATGCCGCTGGAAGGCACGTGCGAGGGGCAGATGGCCTGCTCCACCTGCCACGTCATCGTCAGCGACACCTGGTTCGACCGGCTCGCCCCCGCCTCGGACGATGAGGAAGACATGCTGGACCTTGCCGCCGGCGTGTGCCGCACCAGCCGCCTGTCGTGCCAGATCGTGCTCGATGCCGGCCACGACGGGATCGAGGTCCGCATCCCCGGCGAAGCGCGCGACATGCAGCGCGGCTGAAGCCGTTCATCCCCGGCGCGTTGATTTTTGCCGCTTCCAACCGGGCGGGTGATACCCCATATCCCGCGCCGACGATGCCTTACGAACCGCCCCCCGAGCTGGCCGCGCTGTCGCTGGCCGAAATTGCCGCCTTGCTGCGGGCGCGCAAGCTGCCGCCGGTATGCGAATGGCAGCCCGCCCATACGCTCGACAGTGAAATGCGAATCGCCGCCGATGGCCGCTGGTTTCACCAGGGGGGCGAGATCCGCCGCCCGGCGATGGTCCGCGCGTTTTCCAGCCTGCTGACCCGTGACGCCACCGGGCAGCACTGGCTGGTCACTCCCGCCGAACGCCAGTCGATCGCGGTCGAGGATGCCGCCTTCATCGCCGTCGATGTCCAGCCGCGCGACGACGCACTGGTGTTCCGCCTCAACACCGACGAATTCGTGATCGCCGGGCCGGACCACCCGATCGTCGCGCGCGGCGATGCCGATACGCCCGCGCTCTATGTCGCGGTCCGCAATGGCCTCGAAGCCCGGCTGAACCGCAGCACGTATGGCCAGCTTGCCGACCTTGCGCTGGAATCGGGCAACCTGTCGGTCACCAGCCAGGGCGTCGCATTCGCGCTGGTGCCGGCATGAGCGCGCTGTTCACCCGCCTTGCCGAACGCCACGCCAGTGGCCACGCCCGCGACGACATCACGCTGCACGTCGATACGCGCGTGCCCGACGATACGCCGTTCCGTGCCGCCGCCGTCCTGGCCGCGATTACCGAGCGTGATCGGCCGGGTGTGCTGCTGATCCACCGCCCCTCGAACATGCGCGCCCACCCCGGCCAGATCGCGTTCCCCGGTGGCAAGATCGATGGCGACGAGACCCCGGTCGATGCCGCGCTGCGCGAGGCGCACGAGGAACTGGGCATCCCCACCGACCGGGTGCGGATCGTCGGTTCGGGCGATCTCTACCGCACCGGCTCGGGCTTCGAGATCACCCCGGTGATCGGCGTGATCCCGCCCGATCTGACGCTGAACCCCAATCCGCAGGAGGTTGCTCAGTGGTTCGAGGCACCGCTCGACTTCGTGCTCGATCCCGCCAACCAGCAGCGCCTCGAAGTCGAGCACGAGGGCGCGATTCATCATTCGTGGATGATCCGCTGGCAAAGCCATGAAATCTGGGGGGTAACGGCGGGCCTGCTGGTCAACCTCTCGCGCCGGCTGGAGTGGCTTTCGTAGCATGGACAGGCTTCCTGAAGCTGACTGGACGCGCCGCGACGACCTCGCCGCGCTGGTCGCGGCGCTGGGGCCGGGCCAGTCCCGTTATGTCGGCGGCGCGGTACGCGACACGCTGCTGCGCGTCGCGGTCAAGGACATCGACGTCGCCACCCCGCTGCGGCCGGAGGCGGTGATCGAGCGTTGCGCCACGGCGGGGATCAAGGCGCTGCCCACCGGCCTTGCCCACGGCACCGTCACGGCGTTGCTATCCGGCGGCAATGTCGAGATCACCACGCTGCGCCACGATCTGGCCACCGATGGCCGCCACGCCGAAGTCGCCTTCACCGCCGATTGGCAGGCCGATGCCGCCCGGCGCGATTTCACCATCAACGCGCTTTATGCCGATCCCGGCACCGGCGAGGTGTTCGACTGGTTCGGCGGGCTGGACGACCTCGCCGCCCGCCACGTCCGCTTCATCGGCGATGCCCGCCAGCGCATCCGCGAGGATCACTTGCGCATCCTGCGCTATTTCCGCTTCCAGGCGCGGTTCGGCGGCACGCCACCCGATGCCGAGGCCGAAGCGGCGGTGCGCGATCTGGCCGCCACGCTGAAAGGCCTGTCGCGCGAACGCATCGGCATGGAGTTGCTCAACCTGCTGGGCCTGCCCGATCCCGCGCCCACCGTCGCGCGCATGGGCGAACTCGGCGTGCTGGCGGTGATCCTGCCCGAAGCCGATCCCGCCGCGCTGACCGCGCTGATCGCCGCCGAAACCCGCGCCGCGATGGCGCCCGATGCCCTGCGCCGTCTCGCCGCGCTGCTGCCGCCGCAAGTGGCGTTGGCCGAACAGGTCGCCGCCCGTTTCCGCCTGTCCAGCGCGCAGAAAAAACGCCTTGCCCTCGCCGCCGCGCGCGATGCCACCCCGGGCGATCCGCGCGCGCTGGCCTATCGGCTGGGCATGACCGGCGCGCTCGACCGGCTGCTGATCGCCGGCGCCGATACTACCGCGCTGCATGGC
Organism: Sphingomonadales bacterium; assembly: GCA_018971065.1. The sequence goes on from JAGWVC010000004.1 coordinate 43,927, forward strand.
TGGACCCCGCCGGTGCTGCCGCTGAAGGGCGGCGACATCGTTGCGCGCGGCGTGCAGGCCGGGCCGGAAGTGGCGCGCATCCTGCAGGCGGTGGAAGCCCGCTGGGTCGCCGAAGCCTTCCCGCCGCCCGCCCGCGTCGCCGCCATCCTCGACGAGGAACTGTGCCCATGAACAACCTCGTGCCGCTGCTGGACCAGCTCTGGGTGCAGTTGCACATCAACCCGCTGCTGCAACTGGCGTTCGCCGGGCTGGCGCTGGTGCTGCTGGGGTTTCTGCTGGGCGGCACCAGCCGGGGGCTGGGCGGCTTCCTGCGCGGCATCGGCAACCTGGCGCTGATCGCCGGCCTGCTGCTGTCGCTGGCGCGGATGCTGCATTTCGACCTCGGCATCGATTTTCCCGATTCGCCCGGCAGCGATGTCGAGGTGTCGGGCAACGAAAGCCGCGTCACGCTGGCGCCCGACGGTCACTTCTGGCTGCGCGGCACCATCAACGGCGAACCGGCGCGCTTTCTGGTCGATACCGGTGCCACCATCACCACGCTTTCGCCCGAAACCGCCAACCGCGTCGGGCTGGAACCCGATCCCTCGGGTCGTACCATCACGCTGACCACCGCCAACGGCACCACCGAAGCCACCCGCACCGAAATTCCCCGCCTGCGCATCGGCTCGATCACCGCGCGGCACCTGCAGGCGGTGGTGTCGCCGGGGATGGACGGCACCAACGTGCTGGGCATGAACTTCCTGTCGCAACTGCACTCGTGGCGGGTCGAAGGCCGCACCCTGATCCTCGTCCCGGCCGACCGGCAAAGCGCGGAATAGCGGCGGTCAGCCCCGGTTCCAGTCGAAGCGCAGCCGGGTTTCCCCGCTCACCGCGCCATCGGTCCCGAAGCGCCGTTCCATGAACACCCCGCGCCCTTCGGCATCCACCGCGATCACCGACGAGCAGCGGGTGCCGTAAACGGGGTTGCGGATGAACACTGGCGAATAATGCGGCTCCGGCCCGTTGCCCGGCGCCTCGTCGGTCGGGAACGGGGTCGGATCGGCCAGCGCCGCGAACAGCGCGGCAGGATTGTCGCCTGTGGGCAGCCATGCGGACAAGGCTGTGGATAAGCGTGCGGCCTTGGGCCAGGGCTGGTCGAACGGTCCGTTCGAAAGGCCATGCACGCCCGGCCCCGGCGCGGCCCGGCGCTCGCCCGGATGATTGGTCAGGAACCGCGCTTCATCCCCGGCCACCGCGAACAGGTTGAACGGATTGTACGGCGCCACCGCAACCGCCCCGGCATCGCCTTCGCCCAGCAGGTCTGTCACCAGCCCCCCGCGCGACGGCCGATCGGGCAGCGGATAGCCGGGCACGCGAAAGTTGGTCACCAGCACCAGCCGCCCGGCCGCCGGGTTCACCCCCAGCCAGGTCCCGCCCGAGCGCAGGTCCTGCCCGGCCAGGATGCCGCCCGGCCACGCGTGCAGCGCTGCCGCCGGGCGTTCATGATACTCGTCACGATTGGCAACGACCACCAGCGGCCATTGCGGATCGGCCCGCCATGCCAGCGCCGCAACGCACATCAGATCAGCCCCTTCGCCTTCAGGCTGACATGCCCTTCGCGCCCGATAATGACGTGGTCGTGTACGGTAATCCCCAGATGCTGTCCGGCTTCGGCGATGCGGTTGGTGATCTGGATGTCGGCCCGGCTCGGCTGCGGCGATCCCGAGGGATGGTTGTGAACCAGGATCAGCGCCGACGCGCCCAGGTCCAGCGCCCGTCGGATCACCTCGCGCGGGTGGACTGCCGCCTCGTCGGTGGTGCCTTCGGAAACCAGCTCGTCGGCGATCAGCCGGTTCTTCACGTCGAGGTGCAGCACCCGCACCCGCTCCACCGTCAGGTGCGCCATGTCGATCGTCAGGTAGTCGATCAGCGCCTGCCAGCTTGCCAGCACCGGCTTCTCGCTGGCGCTGGTGCGGGCCAGCCGGCGCGCGGCAACGGCCACGACATGCAGCGCGGCGGCGCTGGTCTCGCCCATGCCGGGATGCCGGGCCAGCGCGCGCGGATCGGCGTTCAGCACCCCGGCCAGGCTGCCGAACCGTTTCACCAGCGCGCGGGCCAGCGGCTTGGTATCGCGCCGGGGAATCGCGGTCATCAGCAGGTATTCCACCAGTTCGTGATCGGCCAGCGCGTCCTGCCCGCCTTCCAGCAACCGCTTGCGCAACCGGGCGCGATGGCCCGACGGATCATTGCCAGAATCCCGAAGCGCATCCCGCACGCCATCGCGCACCTCGGCTGGCGAGTGGTCAGTTTCGAACAATTCTCGTTCGCTCACGGAAACTTCCCCGGCCTTGCTTCGTTCATCCTCGGTTCGGGGGCGAACGGGCAGCAGGGGTCAAGCATTGCCTTTCCCGAGGCTTGCGCGCAAGGGTGGGGTAATGGCCGAGCACGGCGATCCGGATCTGGTGGACGAAGCCCCCGCGCGGCGCGGCAGCCGTGGCGTGCGGATGGCGGCCGGCACTGCCGTCGCGGTGGTGCTGGCGCTCGGCCTCGGCTGGAGCGTGCGCGAGCGCCTTGCCAACCGCTTCATCACCCACCAGCTCGATGCGCTGCAACTCAAGGCCCGCTACAAGATCACCACGATCGGCGCGGGTGAACAGATCCTGTCGGATGTCGTGCTGGGTGATCCCGCCAACCCCGATCTCACCATCGATGAGGTGATCGTTTCCACCGGCTTGCGCGGCGGCGTGCCGGGCGTCACCGGGGTCGCGCTGGTGCGGCCGCGCTTCCACGGCACGCTGGCCAATGGCCGGGTCAGCTTCGGCAGCCTCGATTCGCTGCTTTACAGCCCGTCGCAGGGCCGGTTCCGCCTGCCCGACTACCAGCTTTCGATTATCGATGGTCGCGGTACGATCCGCGCGGGCGATGGCATGATCGGGCTGGCCTTCACCGGCGACGGCGCCTTGCGCGATGGCTTCAACGGTGCGCTCGGCGCCTCGTGGCCCGGCGCCCGGTTCGGTGGCTGCACGCTGGGCAAGGCGGTGTTCGCCGGCCGTGTCACCGTGCGGGGGGAGCGGCCCGGCCTGTCCGGCCCGCTGGACTTCCGCAACCTGGCCTGCGGCGGCGCTACGGCGCGCTCGGGCCAGTTGAAGCTGGCGCTGAAGGCCGAGCCTGCGCTCGATTCGGCCAGCGCCGACTATCGCCTTGCCGGCGGTGATGTGGCCGCCGGCGGCGTCCATGTCGAAGCGGTCGGCGGCAGCGGCAACCTGTCGGTGAAAGGCGGCGCGATCACCGCCCGCTATGCCATCGCCGCAAGCCGCCTTGTCAGCGCCGGGTTCTCGGCGCCGAACCTCGGCGTCGAAGGTATGGTGCGCAGCGACTCCGGGCTGAAGTCGCTGACCGCCGAAGGCAGCCTTGCCGGAAGCAATCTCACGCCGGGCAAGGCGCTGGCCGCGTCGCTGGCGCAAGCCGCCCGCAACGCCGACGGCACGCTGGCCGCGCCGCTGCTGGCACAACTGTCCCGCGCGCTGGCACGGGTTGGCGCCGCTAACCGCCTCGATGGTCAATATGTCCTGCGCAGCCAGGGCGGCGCGCAAAGCGTCATGGTCCCGCAGGCCCGTGTTGTCAGCGGCGGCGAACCGGTGCTGGCGCTGTCACGCTTCGGCGCCGCGCGTGATGGCAAGGGCAGGCTGGCGCTGTCCGGCAGCTTCCAGAGCGGCGGGCAGGGCCTGCCCGCCATCCACGGCCGCATCGACAGCGGCGGCCTGCAACTGGCGATGTCCGAATATCGCGCCGGCACCGCCCGGCTGGCGATGCCGCGGATGAGCGTGCGATTCGGCGGCAGCCGCACCGCGTTCGCCGGCACCGTCATTGCCAGCGGCGCGCTTCCCGGTGGTTCCGCGCAGGACCTTGCCGTGCCCGTCACCGGCGACTGGAACCGGGTCGGGCTGGCGCTGTGGCGCGGTTGCGTGCCGGTGAAGTTCGCGCGGCTGCAACTGGCGAATCTGGCGCTGTCGCAACAGGCGGTCACGCTGTGCCCGCAGCCGGGCCGGGCGATCGTTGCCACCGGCCCCGGGGGCCTGCACGTCGCCGCCGGCGCGACTGCGCTGGGGTTGACCGGCACGCTGGCCGGCACTCCGGTCCGGCTGGCCAGCGGACCGGTGGGCTTTGCTTATCCCGGCGCGATGGCGGCGAAGGCGGTCGACGTCACGCTGGGCAGCGGGCAGGGGGCCTCGCAATTCCGGCTGGCCAACCTGGTCGCGAAGCTGGGCGGCTCGCTGGCCGGACACTTCGATGGCGCCGAAGTCAAACTGGCCGCCGTGCCGATCGACCTGGCGCAGGCCAGCGGCGACTGGCGCTATGCCGGGGGCGTGCTGTCGCTGGACAACGGCGACCTTCGCGTCCTTGATCGCGAAACCGTGGCCCGCTTCCAGCCGCTGGTGGCGCACGATGCCACCCTGACGCTGGCCGATAGCCGTATCAACGCCCGCGCCACCTTGCGTGAGCCGGTCAGCGATCGCGCGGTGACGAAGCTCGACCTCACGCACGATCTCGGCAACGGGCGCGGGCAGGCGCGGCTGGCGGTCGATGGCCTCACCTTCGACAAGGGGCTGCAGCCCGATGGGCTTACCCGGCTGGCGCTGGGCGTGGTGGCCAACGCCAGCGGCACCGTGCGCGGGCAGGGGGTGATCGACTGGACGCCCGACAAGGTCACCAGCCACGGCCGCTTCTCCACGGACGGGCTCGACCTCGCGGCGGCCTTCGGCCCGGCCAAGGGCATTTCCGGCACGGTGGAATTCACCGACCTGCTGGGCCTGGTGACGAAGCCCGGGCAGGTGCTGAAGATTGCCGAGATCAATCCCGGCATCGCCGTGGAAGATGGCACCCTGCATTATGCGATGCTGCCGAATCACGTGCTGGCGATCGACGGCGCGCAGTGGCCCTTCCTCGACGGCCGGCTGGAGCTGCTGCCTACCCGGATGACGCTGGGTGCCTCGGAAGTGCGGCGCTATGTCCTGAAAGTCAGCGGCATCAGCGCGGAGCGCTTCGTCGAGCGCATGGAAATATCGAACCTCGCGACCACCGGCAGGTTCGACGGCGAACTGCCGCTGGAATTCGACCAGAACGGCGGCTGGATCAGGGGCGGCCGACTGGTCTCGCGCGCGCCCGGCGGGAATGTTTCCTATGTCGGCGAGCTGACCTACAAGGACCTCTCGGCGATGGCGAACTTCGCGTTCCAGACGCTGCGCGACCTCGACTACAAGACCATGACCATCGGCATGGACGGCCCATTGGCGGGCGAACTGGTCACCCGCGTGTCGATGAGCGGGGTGACCCAGGGGCGCAAGGCGAAGAAGAATTTCATCACCCGGCAACTGGCCCGGCTGCCGATCCGCTTCGATGTCAACGTGCGCGCGCCGTTCTACCAGCTCGTCACCTCGTTCAAGTCGTTCTACGACCCCAATTACCTGCCCGACGTGCGCACGCTGGGGCTGGTCGACGCGCAAGGGCGGCCGATCGCGCGGGCAAGGGAAACCACGGCTGCACAGACCATTCAGCGTTCAGAAAGCGAGCGTCGTCCATGAACAACTTGAATTTGACCCCGTGTCGCGCTGCTGCGAAAAGGGTGGCCATGACGATGATGGCAATACCACGCGGCGGCAAGGGCAGGGGGCACGGCAGGCGCCCCGCCGGCGTCGGTTTGATGAAGGCGCTGGGCGTTGCTCTGGCGGCAGGGTTGGTGGCGGGATGCATTACCGTCAACGCGCCATCCAAGCCGATCGTGATCGAGCTCAACATCAACATCAAGCAGGAAGTCGTCTATCGACTGGCCGCCGATGCGGGCAAGACGATCGACAGCAACAAGGATATCTTCTGATGGCCCGGGCATTCGCAGCAAGCATCCTCGCAGCCGGCGCGGCGCTGGCCGCCGTGGTGGGTCTGGCCGGCACGGCGGCGGCACAGGGCCGCGATCCCGCCTACGCGGCCGCCCGCGCGGCCGGCCATGTGGGCGAACGCGCCGACGGCTACCTCGGCGTGATCGGCGGTGGCTCGCCCGAATTGCGCCGCATCGCCGAGGACATCAACATCAAGCGCCGCGCGGTCTATGCCGAGCGCGCGCAGGCGCAGCACGCCACGGTCGAGGAATATGCCTTCACCACCGGCTGCAAGCTGATCGCGCAGACCGAGCCGGGCGAGAAGTACCAGGCGCCCGACGGTTCGTGGCAGACGCGCGGCTCCGGTGCGCCGATGCGTGATTCGCGCTGCCCCTGATACCCGGTCCGCAATGCCATGCCGCAACGCCGTGGCGCTTGCTGGGCAAACCCGTAATCACCGCGCCGCTGCCGGTTGACTTGGGTTTACCCCCCGCCTAAGGGGGCGGCGCCTCTGGCGGGCAGCTCTTGCCCAGGCCGATCTTGTGAACGGGGGAATACCTTGAGCACGGACAACGGCGGAAGCGAAGAGCAACCCGCACGAGACCTCGCTGGCGAGGACACGCGGATCGATGCGCTCGATGCTCGGCTGAAAGCCGCGCGACAGCTCGAGGATCAGCGCAACAAGCCGGCGGCAGGCGCGGAAGCGGACGAGAATTATCGTCTTGGCAACCGCGTCCTGGCCGAACTGATCGGGGGGATCGGCGGCGGTGCGTTCATCGGCTGGGTCATCGACCGTTTCGCCGGAACCACGCCCTGGGGACTGTTGGTGGTGATGGCCCTCGGGATCGTCGTCTCCTTCAGAAACATCATCCGGATTTCGACCCGGCGTCCTGATTGATCCCGTTTTCCGCGGGGCAAGCGGGGCGTTCGTGGCGCACAAGTACAGGTGAGGCTTAAACGTGGCAGCCGAACAGGGCAGAGTCGACCCGATGCACCAGTTCCTGATCGAGCCGATGTTCGGCACCGATCAGTGGCAGATTGCGGGTTACCATATCCCCTTCACCAATTCGGCGCTGTGGATGGCGATCACCGTCGTCGCGCTGCTGGTGTTCGTGGTGGGCGGCCTGAAGCGTGAGCTGGTTCCCGGCCGCTGGCAGATGGCGGTCGAAAGCATGACCGGCTTCATCGACAGCCTGCTGGCCGCCAACATCGGCCCGGCCGGCAAGAAGTACGTGCCGTACATCTTCTCGCTGTTCATGTTCATCCTGTTCGCCAACGTGCTGGGCCTGCTGCCGCTGGGCCTCGTCGGCGTCCACCCGTTCACTTTCACCAGCCACTTCACCGTCACCGGTGTCCTCGCCATCATGTCGTTCGCGATCGTGCTGATCGTCGGCTTCTGGCGCCACGGCCTGCACTTCTTCTCGCTGTTCGTGCCGCACGGCACGCCGCTGTGGCTGATGTGGCTGATCCCGGTGATCGAACTGGTGTCGTTCCTCGTCCGCCCGTTCAGCCTCGCGCTGCGACTGTTCGTGGCGATGATGGCCGGCCACGTGCTTCTCGAAGTGCTGTCCAGCTTCGTCATCAGCAGCGGCAACGCCGGCCTTGGCTGGGGCGCGCTGATCGGCATTCCCAGCTTCGTCCTGATGATCGCGATCTGCGCGCTTGAAGTGCTCGTCGCCGGCATCCAGGCCTATGTTTTCGCGCTGTTGACCTCGCTGTATCTCAACGACGCCGAAAATCTTCACTGAGTACCACCTTCACCAATACCCTTTTCACGCAATATCCCGAAATCGGGAAACTACAGGAGTTATGGATATGGAACCTGCAAGCGCCAAGCTCATCGGTGCCGGTCTCGCTGCCATCGGCGCCGGCATGGCCGCCATCGGCGTGGGTAACGTCTTCGGTTCGTTCCTCGAAAGCGCGCTGCGCAACCCCGGCGCCGCTGATGGCCAGCAGGGCCGCCTGTTCATCGGCTTCGCCGCCGCCGAACTTCTGGGCCTGCTTTCGTTCGTCGTCGCGATGATCCTGATCTTCGTCGCCTGATCTTGCGGTTGGCGTTGCCGGGGCCTGGCTCCGGCGGCGCACCAGCATGACATGCGATTGTAGATCATCATCCAGATTCGGACTTACCCATGCCTCAAATCGCGCAGCTATCCGCGACTTACGCGTCCCAGATCTTCTGGGCGCTGGTCTTCTTCGGAATCGTCTTCTTCTTCATCGGCAAGGGCATGGTGCCCAAGGTGATGGCGACGGTCGACGCGCGCGACCGGCAGATCGCCGGCGACCTCCAGGCGGCGGAAGCCGCCCGCGAGGCGGCGAACGCGCAGGAAGAGGCGTGGAAGGTTCAATCGAACAACCAGCGCGCCGAAGCCCAGGCTGTCATTGCCCGGGCCAAGGCCGACGCCGCCAAGGCGACCGAGGCCCGGCTTGCCGAGGCCAACGTCGGGATTGATGCGCGCGTGGCGCAAGCCGATGCCCGCATCGGTGCCGCCCGGGATGGCGCGCTGGGTGAAATCGAGGCGGTTGCCGCCGAGGCCGCGAGCCAGATCGTCTCGCGCCTTGCCGGCATCACCGTCGATGCCGGGGCTGCGGCTTCGGCCGTGAAGGAGGCGCTCCATGGCTGATCTCAGCAGCCTCGCGATGCTGGCGGCCGGCGCCGCCCACGAAGCGCCCGAACCGATGCTGTTCGGCGTGATGAGCCCGCCGTTCCTGGTGGCGCTGTCGATGGGCGCGCTGATTCTGGTGGCGCTGTTCGTCAAGGTTCCGGCGATGCTCACGTCCGGACTGGATTCGGGCATTGCCGAAATCCGCAAGCAGCTTGAAGAGGCGAAGACGCTCCGCGCCGAAGCCGAAGCACTGCGCAAGGAATATGCCGACAAGATCGCCAATGCCGAAAAGGATGCGGCGGCGATGCTTGAACACGCCAAGCACGAGGCCGAGGCCATCGTCGCCAAGGCTGCCAGCGACACAGCCGACGTCATCGCCCGTCGTGAGAAGATGGCTTCGGACAAGATCGAGGCTGCCGAACGCAGCGCGATCGCCGACCTCCGCAACAAGGCGGCCGACGCCGCTGCCGTCGCGGCACGCGGCCTGATCGCCGCCAACCACGGCGCCGCGGCCGACAAGGCACTGGTCGATCAGGCCATCGGCGCGATCTGATCGCTCGACTAGCTTGACACCAAACGGAATGGCCCTCGCAATTGCGGGGGCTTTTTCGTTTCGGGTTGTCGTTCCCGGGCAATCCCCGCTTTCCTCTTCGGCGCCCCGCGATAGACTTCGCGAACAAGCGGGAGGATAGGGATGCTGCAACGACTGAACGGCAAGGTCATCATCGTCGCCGGCGCCGGCGGCATCGGCAATGAGCTGGCGCGACGGTTCGCGCGCGAAGGCGCCGCCGTGGTGCTGGGGGACATCGACGCCGCGATGGCGGCCGACGTGGCCGCGCAGGTCACGGCGGAAGGCGGCATCGCGCGCGGCATCGCGCTGGACGGCGCCGATGAAGCCGCCATCGCGGCGGCCGTGGCGCTGGCCGTCAGCGAATTCGGCGGCCTTGACGGCTTCCACGCCAACTTCGCCAGCTTCGCCGACGGCATGAGCACGGCCGACGTCACCACGATGGCAATGGCCGACTGGGACGAGGGGATGCGGGTGAACGCGCGCGGCGCGGTGCTGTGCGCGCGCCATGCCGTGCCGGCGCTGGTCGCGCGCGGCGGCGGATCGATGGTCTGGACCGGCTCGGGCGCGGTCTACGTGGGTGAGGAAATGCGCGTCGGCTATGCGATGGCCAAGGCCAGCCTCGGCGCGCTGATGCGCCACGTCGCCCGCACGTTCGGCCCCCGGGGCGTCCGCGCCAACGTCGTGGCGCCGGGCGTCATCGCTCACCCCCGGTTTGCCGAAGTCATTCCCGAGGACATTCAGCAGGGCTTCCGCGAAGCCACCCTGCTGAAATCGCGGTTGGGCCGGCCCGAGGACATCGCGGCGATGGCGGCGTTGCTGATGGCGGACGAAGGCAGCTATATCACCGGCCAGGTGCTGAGCGTGGATGGCGGCAACACGCTGCGGCCGTGATGCCGGTCAGACCGGGCGCCCGTGATTCCTACTTGCCCAGGTGTGCCAGCAGGAAACGGCAGGTCTCGTCCATCAGTTCGTCCTCCTCGGGGGAATCGAAAAACGGCGCGTGAGTCATCGCGTCCCAGACATGCAGCCGCGCATCGACCCCGCCGCGCCGCATCTGGCGATGCAGCATCACCGCCGAGGACAGCAGCAGGTCGCGCGTGCCGGTGGTGATGATCGTCGGCGGGAAGCCGGGGGCGTAATCGGCAAAGGCGGGCGAGGCGATCGGGTCGCGCTTGTCGTGGCCATCGGCGTAAAGGTTCATCAGCTCGGGCATCGGCCGCTGCAGCACCGTGTCGAGCGTGGTGTTGGTGGCGAAGCTGTCGCCGCATTCGGTCAGGTCGGCGGCGGGCGAATGGACCCCGCACACCGCCGGCAGCGGCAGGCCGGCGGCGCGGATGGCAAGGATGGTTGCCGGGGCCAGGTTGCCGCCGGCCGAAGGGCCATAGACGGCGATGCGTTCGGCAGGGAAGCGGGCCAGCAGCCAGCGCCAGGCGGCAACGCCGTCCTCAATGGCAGCAGGGAAGGGATGGTCGGGCGGCATCCGGTAATCCAGCGAATAGACCGCCATGCCCATCCGCGCGGCAAACGGCATCGCGGCCAGTTTCGCGCCGTCGCCACCCCCCATGAAGAAGCCGCCGCCGTGGATGTACAGCAGCGCGCAATCGGGATGCCGCACCGTCTCGGGCGTCACCTTGTAAAGCGGGCAATCGCCCAGCGCGATGGTTTCGACCGTGGCCGGATAGCGGGCTGCGTTGCGCGCGGTGAAGGCCAGCATCGCCGCATCGTTGGCGGCAGCGCGGGCGCGCCAGGCGGCCTTGTCTGCCAGTGGCGGCAGGGCCTGATCGTCGCCCACCGGTGGCTTGTGCGCCAGCATCATCCGCGCCTGCGGGCTGATGCTGTGCGGCACCGGAATTACCCGGGCGGGAACGTGCAGTCCCGGCAGGGCATCGTCGGAATGGGTCATGGCATCCTCGCGTGCGATTATGCCGCGAGGCTATGCGGTTTCCACCGATCCGGCAATCCGCTCAGGCGGCGACCGGTATGCCCAGCCGCGCCCGCAGCATGTCGATTCCGGCCGGCTGATGGACGGGGGTGGTGCGATAGCCGCGATCGATGCGCAGCAGGCGCGCATAGAAATCCTCGGTGGCGGCAATCAGTTCGGCAATCTCCACCGGCAGCAGCGCGGTGCGCCGACGGTCCGACGGCTGGAAATCGGGCGACAGCTTGCCGTGCAGGCGCATGTGGAACGTGCTGGATTCACCGGCAAGATAGGCGCGCTGCTGCAGCAGCCAGGCAATGGCGTGCATCATGCGCGTGGTGGTGCGAAGCGCCTCGCACGACAGCGCGACCTGCACTTCGCTCTCGTCGGCACCGGCCGCGACAGCGCGGTGCGACAAGTCGAAGTGCGCGCGCACTTCGTCGGAGAGTACGAGCGCCTCGCAATAGAGGCCCTCGATCAACCGGGGGTTGATGGTGGCTTTATTCGGCATTGCTTTTTCCCGACCCGCAAACGGTTGCCCGCTTGCCTCTGGAACTGCTCTGTCGGTTGTGGAAGCGCTTCGCAATCGCTGCTCACATTGCGGTCAGTCCAGATTCGGGACAGTCCCATTCCGAGACGGAATGGCGCCGGCCTTGGTGCAAGTGGTTGTTCTGCATAGTTTGGACGGCCTGTCGGAAACGCGACAGGCGACGTTGACGGTGGCGATCACGCCGCCAGCGCGGCCCGCCCGGCCATCTCGTTCAGCGCGTCCGCGCCGCCCACCAGCCACAGGTCCAGCATCGCCCGCTTCAGGAACAGGTGCGAATTGTGCTCCTCGGTCAGGCCGATGCCGCCGTGAAGCTGGACCATCTCCTGCGTGGTGAAGCGATAGACCTCGCACGCCAGCGCCTTCAGCCCGGCGAGTTGCGGCACGCTGGCCTGCGCATCGGCGGCGCGCGACCAAAGCAGCGCCTCGGCGGCGACGATCCGCGCCTGCAGGTCGGCGCAACGGTGCTTCAGCGCCTGGAACATCGCCAGCGGCCGGTCGAACTGCTTGCGCATCTTCAGGTACTCGACCGTGCTGGCCAGCGCCGCCGCCGCGCCGCCCAGCGCATCGGCGGCCAGCGCCAGCAGCAGCTCTGCCCGCGCCACCGCGGCAATCGCGTGCGCGGCATCGCCGGTGGCGACCACCAGCGCGGCATCGGGAACGAAGCCGCTGAAGTTGACGTCGAACAGGCGCCGGGTTTCATCCCACAGCGGGCGCTCGACAACGCTGACGTCGGCCGCATCGAGCGGGGCAAGCGCGATCAGCCCGGGGCCGCAGACCAGCATGTGGCTGGCCATGTCGGCTTCGGGAACGGCGGGAAACGTGCCCGAGATTGCGCCGTCGGTGATCGACACGCTGCTGCGGCACAGGTTGATGGCGACATATTCGCCCGACGCGGTGCGTTCCAGCCACTCCGCCTTGTCCGCCAGCGTCTCGCTCAGGCTCAACGCGTGCTGGGTGATCAGCGCCGGCGCCAGCGGGATGCGCGACAGCACGCGGCCCAGCTCGTGATGCAGCATCGTCGTCGCTTCGCGGCCAAGACCCAGCCCGCCGAAGTCTTCGGGCAGGTCCACCATCAGCCAGCCCATTTCGGCGGCCAGCGCCCAGGCGGCATCACGCGGGGCGGCAAGCTGATCGGCCGGGAAAGCCTTCCGGACCGAGTCCTGCAATTCGGAAAGTTCGATCATCAGAGCACCCAGTTCTTCGGTTCGCGAGGCATTTCCAGCATACGTTCGGCGATGATGTTGCGCTGCACCTCGTCCGAGCCGCCGGCGATGGTCCAGGCATAGGAGTTCATGTAGTCGGCCATCCAGTTGCCGGTGTTCAGGTCACCGAACACGATGGGCGCGCGGTACTGCTCGTCCAGCCCGCCCAGCCTGAGGCCCAGGATCGCGAAATCCTGCAGCACGCGCGAATAGGTCAGCTTGACGATGTTGGCATCGCCCACTCGCTCCAGATCCTTGAGCCGGTTGTCGATATAGCGGTCGGCGATGGCGCAGGCCGATTCAACGCGGGTCATGATCGCGCCGAATTCGGCCAGCGTGCCGGCATCGTCCGCCTTGCCCGCCTTGCGGATCAGGTCGGCGATGCGCCGCCCGGCGCCGCGCATCCGGTAGGCCAGTTCCATCAGCGTCAGCCCGCGTTCGCTGGACAGCGTGGTCTGGGCCACGGCCCAGCCCTTGCCTTCGCCGCCGACGCAGTTTTCCACCGGCACCTCGACCTCGTCGAGGAACATCTCGCAATATTCCTGGTCGCCCTGAATCTGGTTGATCGGGCGCACGTCCACGCCCTTCGATTTCATGTCCATCAGCAGGAAGGTGATGCCGGCCTGCTTGGCGCCTTCGCTGCTGGTGCGCACCAGCAGCAGGCACTGGTCGGCATATTGCGCCATCGTTGACCAGATCTTCTGGCCGTTGACCACATAGACCTCGCGCGGGTTGCCGTTTTCATCAGGGCGCGTCTCGCGCACGGCGCGGGTTTTCAGCGCGGCCAGGTCCGATCCGGCGTTCGGCTCGGAAAAGCCCTGGCACCAGATTTCGCCCTGCAGGATGCGCGGCAGGAAGTGCGCCTTCTGCTCGGGTGAGGCGCATTCCATGAAGGTGGATGCGGCGTGATAGGTGGAGACGAACGACAGCAGCAGGCGCGGCGTGTCGGCGCGGGCCAGTTCCTCGTAGATCACCTTCTGCTCGGCCAGGCTGCGGCCGCCGCCCGGCCATTCCGCCGGCCAGTGCGGGATGGCATAGCCACCCTCGACCAGCTTCAGGAACCAGGCCTTCTGCGAGGCGGCGAATTCGGCGTGAGTCTGCTCTGCCTCGCGCCAGCCGTGCGGGGCGTTGGCGGCAAGCCAGGCGCGCACTTCGGCGCGCAAGCGATCGAGCGATGCGGTGTCGTCCATGCCCGCTCCTTTGCCGCTGTTGGGGGCGGCGCGGCAAGTGTTGTCGCGCGGACAGGCGTGACCAAACCGGCAAAAATCGCGCTGGCGGCTTGTCCGGACTATCCGGCCTTGCGGTTATCGGCGCAAGCAAGCAAGTTGGCGTGCAGCAAGGGGCATTTCTTGCGCCGGGTACAGGCCGGATAGAGCGGGGTAACGCCGCCGGGCCGGATGGGCGCAGCGATTGCGGGAGAGTGGTAGTGAGCGAGACCTTCGATGTCGTGGTGGTGGGTTCGGGTTCGGCGGGGGCAATGGCGGCGCTGCGCGCGGCCGACCAGGGCCTGTCGGTGCTGATCGTCGAGAAGGCACACAAGTTCGGCGGCACTTCCGCCACCAGCGGCGGGGTGATGTGGATTCCCAATCACCAGCTCGACGGTGAAAAGGGCGACAGCCGCGATGCCGCGCTTGAATACATCGATTCGATCCGCACCAAGGACGTCAACCGCGAGCGCCTCGAAGCCTTCGTCGATGAAGCGCCGAAGATGCTGAAGTTCCTGAAGGGCACCGGGGTGGACATTGTCGCGGCCGCGTGGCCCGATTACTATCCCGACAAGCCCGGCGCCCGCGCCGACCGCTCGGTCGTGGTCAACACCTTCGACGGGCGCGGCCTGGGCGATGACCGCTATGCCCTGATGCGCGAGCAGTACAACCGCTTCAAGCTGTTCGGCCGCTACGCGATGGACCTGGTCGAAACCTTCACGCTGATGATGCAGTCGAAAGGCTGGCGGCAGACAGCCGCGAAAGTCGTCACCCGCTACTGGGCCGATCGCTCCACCCGTGCGGTCTCTCACCGCGATCGGCGCTTCACGCAAGGCGCGGCGCTGATGGGTTCGACGTTCCAGCAGGTGTTCGCGCGCGGCGTGCAACTGCGGCTGGAGACGAAGCTCGACCGCCTGCTGGTGGATGAGGCGGGCCGCGTCACCGGGGTGGAGGTCAGCAAGTTCGGCAAGGTCAGCCGGATCGACGCCCGCCACGGCGTTGTCCTTGCTGCCGGTGGTTTCGAATGGAACCAGGAACTGCGCGACCGCTTCTTCCCGGTGCCCGGCCTCACCCGCCACTCCTCCACGCCCGAGGACGGCAATCGCGGCGAGGCGCTGCTGGCGGCGGAAAAGATCGGCGCCAGCACCGAACATACCGAGGCCGGCTGGTGGATTCCGACGATGACCCTGCCGATGCCCGGCGCATCCAACTTCCACGAGATTCACCAGGCCGCGTTCGATGTCGGCCGCCCGTGGAGCGTGGTGGTCAACCGCAACGGCGTGCGCTTCTGCGACGAGGCCTGCGGCTATGACCAGTTCGGCAAGGAAATGGTCGCCGATCACCTGAAAACCGGCGCCAACATGCCGTGCTGGCTGATCTTCGACGCCAAGTTCCGCCGCAAGTTCAGCGCCGGCGGGCTGATGCCCACCGTCCACACGCCCGAGCGCAAGGTGCCGAAGGACTGGTGGGATCACTACATCTTCAAGGCCGATACCATCGAGGAGCTGGCCAGAAAGATCGACGTGCCGGCAGGCCCGGTGGTCGAGACCGTGAACAAGATGAACGCCTATGCCAAGACCGGTGTCGATCCCGAATTCGGGCGCGGCATGAACATCTACGACCAGTTCTTCGGCGATCCCACCCAGCAACCCAACCCCAATATCGGGCCGATCGACACCGCGCCGTTCTATGCCGTGCCGATCAACAACGGTGATCTGGGCACCAAGGGCGGCCTGCGCTGCGATGCCCGCGCGCGGGTGCTGGACGGCGCCGGCCAGCCGATCGCCGGGCTTTATTCCGCCGGCAACAACTCGGGCACGCCGTTCGGCGATGTATATCCCGGCGCCGGCGCCACCATCGGTCCGGCCATGACCTTCGGGTTCGTGGCGGCGAACGACATCGCCGAGCGGGCGGGGAACCAGCGGGGGTGAAGCAAGGGAAGAGCAGGGGGAATCATTCCCCCTGCACCCCCGGAAACGGGTTCGGAATTCAAAGCGCTGTGCGCCGCAGGCTTTTGAAAGCGGCTACGCCGCAACATTGCGCAACGAAGCGGCAAGGCACGCCGCAAAGGTAATGGGAGCGCGAGGGGGTGACCCCTCGCATCTGTCCTTCTTCTTGGGAGTTCTACAGCGTGACCAAAACAGCAATTGTCACCGGCGGCGGCGGCGGGATCGGGGCGGGCATCGTGCGGGCCTTGCTGGCGGCGGGCCACAACGTCGTTGCCACCGGCCGCAACGAGGCCAAGCTGGCGAAGTTTGCCACCGAGACCGGCAGCCCTGCGCTCAGCACCATCGCGGTGGACCTGACGGCGGACGAAGCGCCGAAGGCGATCGTCGATCACGCGCTGGCCACGTTCGGCCGACTCGACATCGTCGTCAACAACGCCGGTTCGTTCAACTTCGGCCCGGTGGATCAGACCAGCGACGCCATGCTGGACGAAGTGCTGGCCGTCTCCGCCCGCGCCCCGTTCCGCCTCTGCCGCGAGGCGATCCCGCATCTGGGTGAAGGGGCCAGCGTGTTGTTCATCGGCTCCACGTGGGGGCTTTACGGCACGCCTGCGGGTGGCGCCTACAGCTTCGTCAAGGCCGGGCTGATCGGCCTGATGCAGACGATGGCCGCCGAATATGGCCGCAAGGGCATTCGCAGCAACTACATCGCGCCCACCGTGGTCCGTACCGAGATGACCGACGCGTTCTGGGACCTCGATTTCTTCCAGCGCACCAATCAGGAACTGACCCCGCTGGGCCGCGACTGCACGGTCGAGGATGTGGCGAACATGGCCGCGTTCCTGGTGTCCGACGCGGCCGGCTTCATCAACGGCCAGACCATCGCGGTGGACGGTGGCGTCTCCACCACGCGCTTCGTCGATCCGGCGGCGGTAGGCGCCGTGCGGCAGTAACCCGCCGTGCTGCTGTGGCTGCCTGATGGCCGGCGCCTGCGGTTCGACCTGCTCGGCCCTGCCGATCGCCCGGTCGCCTGCATGGCGCATTGCCTGTCGTTCGACAGCGGCGTGTGGTCCGAACAGGTCGCGCCGCTGCTGGCAGCAGGCTGGCGGGTGCTGCGGCTCGACATGCGCGGGCATGGTGGCAGCGATGTGGGCGCGCCGGACTTCGGCATGGCCGATCTGGCCAATGATGTCATCGCCGTGCTCGATCGGCTCGGCATCGATCGCGTCCATTTCCTCGGCGTCTCGATCGGCGGGATGATCGGCCAGCAGCTCGGCATCGATCATGGCCACCGCCTGCATTCGCTGATGCTGTGCGGCACCAGCGCGCAGGCGGTGCCGGGGCCGCCGGGCATGTGGGACCAGCGCTTCGCCGCCGTGCGTGCGGCCGGTTCGCTGGAACCGGTTGCCGATGCGGGAATGGCGCGCTGGGTTACGGAGGATTACCAGCCAAGGCGGCCCGATCGCTGGCGGCAGGTGCGCGATACCATCGTCGCCACCAGCCTTGAGGGGTACATCGGCGGCGCGCAGGCGATCATCGCCTTCGATGTGCTGGACCGGTTGCGCACGATCACCAGGCCCACGCTGGTGCTGTGCGGCGATGAGGACACCGGCACCCCGCCGGCGGGAAACCGCCTGATCGCGGAACGGATCGCCGGCGCACGCTATGTCGAGATGCCGCATGCGCGGCATATCCCGATGATGGAATATCCCGAGGCATTCAACGCGATCATGCGCGATTGGCTGGTGGCCAACGGCGGCAATTGACCGCCTGAAATCAGCAACTAGGCTTAAGTCCCGAATCGCAGGGGGGCGGCATGAATCGGATTGGCTTGGCAGCGGCGCTGCTGGCGGCGGCGTGGGCAGGCATCGGCATGGCGGCCGAACCGGCAGGACCGCCAAAACCGCCAGAGCCAGCGGCGGCACCATCCGCCATCCCCGCCCGCATTCCCACCGAAGTTCTGGCGCGGCAACCGTTCATCAGCGGCCCGAAAGTCTCGCCCGACGGGCATCGCGTCGCCGCGCTGGTGTCGAAGCAGGGCAAGCAGATGCTGGCGGTCATCGAACTGACCTCCGGCCATGTGGCGTTGCAGACCCTGCCGGACGATTTCGACCTGCGCTGGTATCGGTGGGCAGGGAACGACACGTTGCTCACCAGCTTCGGCAGGACCGTGCCGTGGTTCGAAGACGAAGCCTATCGCACCAACCTGCTGGCCTTCGATGTTGCGACCAACACCCCGTATTTCCTCGGCGCAAAGGAACAGGGCCTTACCGGCGACGATGTCTTGTGGATCGATCCCGAGGGCAAGCGCCTGCTGCTGTCGTATCAGCCGACGATCTACGATTTCCCGGCGGTCTACAGTGTCGATATCGCCACCAACAAGCGCACGCTGGTCACCCGGGAAATGACCGACATCTGGGACTGGTATGCCGATGGCCAGGGCGTGGTCCGCTATGGCCTGGGCTGGTCGCTGGGCAAGCTGTCTATGGTCTATCGCACGAAAGACGGCGAGAAGTTCCACAGCGTCGTCAATGCCAAGGCCGACGAGGACAACACCTGGCTGGATGTCGCGAAGTTCTTCAACGACAGCGATGAAGGCTACGCGCTGGTGCGCGGCGACGATACCGAAGGGCGGTTCGGCCTCTACCGGTACAATTTCGCCACCCGCAAGCGTGGTGACAAGGTCTTCGACCAGCCGGCGATCGACATCGACGATTTCGACATCGCCGCGGACGGCAAGTCGCTGCTGGCGGCGTGGTATACCGACGATCGCAACCGGGTGAAATGGTTCGATCCGCAGCTTGCCGGCATCCAGGCCGATCTCGACAAGGCGGTCGGTGACCGCGTGGCCTGGATCGGCTCGCGCAGCCGTGCCAACACGCTGATGCTGGTTCACATCGGCGGGTCTGACCGGCCCGGCGACCTGTTCACCTACCAGCCCGGCGAAGGCGTGCTGCACCTGCTGGCCCACATGAACGAGGCGATGCCGAAAGGCGCGCTCGTGAAGACGCGCTACGTCCATTACAAGGCGCGCGACGGGCTGGACATTCCCGCCTACCTCACCCTGCCCGCCGGGCGCGATCCCCGGAAACTGCCGCTGGTCATCATGCCGCACGGCGGCCCGTTCGATGTGCGCGACGATGGCGGCTACGATCCGGAAGTGCAGTTTCTCGCCAATCGCGGCTACGTCGTGCTGCAACCGCAGTTCCGTGGCTCGGGCGGCTACGGCAAGCCGTGGTCCGACAAGGGCGAGGGGCAGTGGGGCCGCGCCATGCAGGACGACCTCGACGACGGTATGGACTGGCTGGCGAAAGACGGCATCGTCGATCCGAAGCGCGCCTGCATCGTCGGCAGTTCCTATGGCGGCTATGCGGCCGAATGGGGCGCGGTGCGCAACCCAGAACGCTATCGCTGCGCCGCCAGCTTCGCCGGGGTGTCCGACGTCAACCGCTGGTTCAAGTACGTCTCGGGCCGCATCGAATCGAAGCGCTACCGCAACGACTGGCAGCGGCAGGTGAAGGCCGGCGACGACAAGTTCGACCTGAAGACCGTGTCGCCGCTCTACACCGTGGACCGGCTGAAGGTGCCGCTGCTGCTGGCGCATGGCGACAAGGACCAGCGCGTGCCGTTCAAGCAGACCCAGCTTTTCACCAATGCCCTCAAGGCGGCGGGCAAGACCTACGAATTCTACCCGATCGCGGGCGAAGGGCACGGCTTCTCCACCGAGGCCAACCGCAAGCTGTGGCTCGATCGGCTCGATGCGTTCCTGGCGCGGTACAACCCGGCGGATTGATACTTGCGCGATTGATTGGGCGCCGCGCCCATGCCACAATCGGGCGATGCCGACGCAAATGGCAATGGGGAGAATCCGCGTGGCCGAAAGCCCGATCCATCGTGAGCTGTACAACGCCGAAGTGCTGGCCAACGCGCTGAACCTCGGTGGCGACCGCCCGCTGCTCAAGCTGCTCGACGGCACCGTGCAAAGCGTCGCCCAGGTCCGCGACGAAGTCAGCCGGTTCCAGCAGGCGCTGGCCGGTCTCGGCGTCGGCCCCGGCGACCGCGTCTCGCTGATCGCGCCCAACCGGCCCGAATGCCTACACGTCACCCACGCGCTGCAAATGCTGGCCGCGCTCTACGTGCCGATGCACCCGCTATCGGCGTTGCCCGAACACCTGACGGTGATCCGCGATGCCGATGTGCGCGTGCTGGTGTTCGACGCCATGTTCGCCCAGCGCGCCGCCGATCTTGCCCGCGAAGTGCCGGGCCTGCGCCTGCTGGCGATCGGCAAGAGCGACATGGCCGACGACATCCACGAACTCGCCGCGCAATACACCCCGCAGCCGCTGGTGGCGCCGGTGGTCGATGGCCACGACGTCACCCGCCTCGGCTATTCGGGCGGCACCACCGGCCAGCCCAAGGCGATCCCGTCGTGCCAGCGCTCGGGCTTCCTGTGCGGGCTGCACATGCAGGCGGTGTGGGAATGGCCGCAGGTGCCCGACATCCTGTCGTGCGCGCCACTGACACACGCCGGCGGTGCCATGTTCATGCCCGCATTGCTGCGCGGCGGCACCTTCCTGGTGCTGCCGAAATTCGACCCGGTGCAGGTGATGGAAACCATCCAGCGCGAACGCATCAACTGCATGATGCTGGTGCCGACGATGATCTACGCCCTGCTCGATCACCCGCGCTTCGGCGAGTTCGATCTCTCCAGCCTCGAAACCGTGTTCTACGGCGCCAGCGCGATCATCCCGGCGCGGCTGAAGGAGGCGATCGAACGCATCGGCCCGGTGTTCGCGCAGTTCTACGGTCAGGCCGAGGCACCGATGGTGCTGACCTACTTCCGCAAGGCCGATCATGACGTCACCGACATGAACCGCCTTGCCTCGTGCGGCCTGCCCAGCCCGTGGGTGCGGCTGGAACTGCACGACCCGCAGGGCAACCCGGTTGCAGATGGCCAGCCGGGCGAGATCGTCGTGCAGGGGCCGCTGGTGATGGACGGCTATCGCGATCCCCAGCTTACCGCCGAAGCCTTCAGCGGCGGCTGGCTCCACACCGGCGACGTCGCGGTGCGCGATCCCGGCGGGTTCCTGCGCATCGTCGATCGCACCAAGGACATGATCGTCACCGGCGGCTTCAACGTGTTCCCGCGCGACATTGAGATCGTCATCGCCGAACATGCCGCCGTGGCGCAGGTGGCGGTTATCGGCGTGCCGCACGACAAGTGGGGCGAGGCGGTGAAGGCCTATGTCGTGCTGAAAAGCGGAATGAACGCGACCGGGGAGGAACTGGCCGCGCTGGTGGCGGCGCGCAAGGGTTCGTATCAGGCGCCCAAATCGGTGGAATTCATCGCCGTCATCCCGCAGACCCCAGTGGGCAAGCCCGACAAGAAGGCGCTGCGGGCGATGGCGGCGGCGGTCCCGGCCTGATCCACCACCGGCAAGCATGACATCGCGGCGGCGGCTGGCACGGGCGGGGCGTCTCGGCTAACGCCCCCATGCACGTTCGATCCCCGCGAGGAAGCCGATGGATTTCACCTGGAACGAGGAACAGCAGGCGTTTCGCGCCCGGCTGGTTGCTTTCCTCGACAAGACCCTGCCCGATGACTGGGAGGAGTTCAGCAAACACGGCCCCGCCTCGCCGGCGTTGACCGCCTATGCCGCGCAGTTCTGCCGCGCCATCGCGGGCGAGGGCATGTTGTTCCCGCACTGGCCGAAGGAGCATGGGGGTGAGGGGCTGTCGCCCTGGCACCAGCAGATCCTCGCCGAAGTGATGTGGGAAGTGGGCGAACCGCGCGGCGGCCAGTACATGAACGTCAACTGGATCGGCCCGACGCTGATGGCCTACGGCACCCCCGCGCAGCAGGCGCAATACCTGCCGCAGATCGCGCGCGGCGAGATGCTGTGGTGCCAGGGCTTCTCCGAACCGAACTCCGGCTCCGACCTCGCCTCCTTGCGCACCCGGGCGGAACTGGAAGGCGGTCATTACCGCATCAACGGCCAGAAGATCTGGACCTCCTACGCCGGCCTTGCCGACACCTGCTTCCTGCTGACCCGCACCAGCGACGATCGCAAGAAGGGCATCACCATCCTGCTGGTGCCGATGGATACGCCGGGCATCACCGTCCGCCAGATTCCCAGCATGATCGGTGAAGGCGACATCCATGAGGTGTTCTTCGACGACGTGACGGTGCCCGCCTCGGCCCGCTTCGGCGAGGAAGGGCAGGCCTGGGAGATCATCTCCTACAGCCTGAAAAACGAACGCCTCGGCATTCCGCGCTATCAACTGGCCCGCGTCGCGCTCGACCGCGCGGTGCAGACCCTCCAGCAGCGCGGCAGGTTCACCCGCGAAGCCGTGCGGATCGAGGCGGCACGCTGCGCCACCCTCACCGAAGCCGCGCGCATCGCCTGCTATGCCATCGTCCAGAAGCGCGTCGATGGCGGCGCGGTGGGTCCGGAAGCCAGTTCGGCGCGCTTCGCCGTGGTTCAGGCCGAACGCGCGGTGTGCGAATTCGTTGCCGAATTCCTGCCCGAGGCGTTGGCCGGCGGCTCGGCTTTCCTGCAGATGCACCACCAGCGCGGCATCGTCGCCGGCATTGCCAGCGGCGCCGCCGAAATCCAGCTCAACATCATCGCCAGCGACGTGCTGGAACTGCCCAGGGAGCCGCGTTGATGGACCTCTCCGTCTCCGAAGACCAGACTCAGGTTCTCGACGCGATCGACAGCCTGACCCGGCCTTATGCATCGGTGCCGGTCCACGACGTCTCGTTCGCGCTGACCAATGACGCGCTCGATGTCGAGATCGCGACAAGCGGCTTCTACGATGTCCTCGCCATCGCGGAACTCGGCCCCGTCACCGCCGCGATGGTGGTGGAACGGCTGGGCCGCCTGCCGTTCGCGCTGGAAGCCGGGGCGTCGTCGCTGGTGCGGCCGCTGGTTGACGTCGATCTGCCGCGCCCGTGGTGCCTGGTCGAGGAAGGCAATCTCGACACCCCGGTGCGCTTCCTGAAGCCGGGTGCCACCGTCCTCGTCGTCAGTGGGTCCGGCGTGCGCTCGTTCACTGCCGGCGCCGAACACATCCGTTCCGCCGGTGACGAAGTGCTGTTCGCTTATCCGATGGCCTACCTGACCGGCCTGCCCGACGGTATGACCAGCCACGACGTGCCGGCCGAAACCGTGCTGGCGGCGTGGCGCACCGCCGTCGCCGCCGAAGCGGCGGGCCTGCTGGCGGGGGCGCTGGCCAGCGTCGTCACCTACCTGTCCGAACGCAAGCAGTTCGGCCGCCCGCTCGCCACATTCCAGGCGCTGCGCCATCGTCTGGCGGAGGCGCAGGTCGTGGTCAACGGCGTCTACTGGCTGGCGCTGAAGGCGGCGGGCACCGGCGCCGCGGCCGATGCGGCGATGGCGCTGCTGCACGCGCAGGACGCCGCCAAGCGGGTGAACTACGATTTCCACCAGATGCTGGGCGCGATGGGGATGACCCTGGAACACCCGCTGCACTTGTGGACTTACCGGCTCAAGGCGCTGTCCGCCGAACTGGGCGGGCGCGGCGAGCAGGGGCTGGCGGCGGCGGCAGCCTTGTGGGGCTGACCGGCGACGAGCTGACCATCCGCCCGGCCGAGCCGCGCGACGCGGCGGTGATCGCGGCGATCATCTTGCCCACCATCCGCGACGGCGCGACGTATGCGCTCGATCGGGCTATGGGAGAGGCGGAGGCGCTGGCTTACTGGCTGGGGGGCGATCGCGAGACGTTTGTTGCCGAACACTCCGGCGAAGTCGTCGGTACCTACTACTTGCGCGCCAACCAGTCCGGGGGTGGCGCACATGTTGCCAATTGCGGCTACATGACCAGCCCGGCGGCAGCGGGCAGGGGCGTCGCCGCGTCGATGTGCGCGCATTCGCTCGACCAGGCGCGCGCGCGCGGCTTTCGCGCCATGCAATTCAACTGCGTGGTCAGCACCAATGCGCGTGCGGTCCGGCTGTGGCAGCGCATGGGTTTCGACATCGTCGGCCGCCTGCCGGGCGCGTTTTACGACCCGTCAGACGGCTTCGTCGATGCTTTCGTGATGTTCCGGACGCTTTGATCCGGGGTTTCCGCTTTACGCCGCCATGCGATAGCCGCTCGAACGCGTGGGTTCCCGGCCCAGGTCGAAGCGTTCGACCAGCCCGCCCATGCGGTTGGCCTCGCCCGACAGGCTGCGCGCGGCGGCCGAGGTTTCCTCGACCAGCGCGGCGTTCTGCTGGGTCAGCCGGTCCAGATCGCCCACGGCGGTTTCCACCTGGATGATCGCGCTGGACTGCGATGCGGCGGCATCGGCCAGCGCGCCGATCCGGCCGGCAAGGTCAGTGGCGTCGGTGACGATCTTGCCCAGCGCGGACTGGGTCTGGCCGATCAGGTCCACGCCCTTGGTCACGTCCTGCCCGCTCTCGCGGATCAGCGCGGTGATGTCGCGCGCGGCATCGGCAGACCGCTGCGCCAGCGCGCGCACTTCGGTGGCGACGACCGCGAAGCCCTTGCCGGCCTCACCGGCGCGCGCGGCTTCCATCCCGGCGTTCAGCGCCAGCAGGTTGGTCTGGAAGGCGATGCCGTCGATCACCGCGATGATTTCCTCCATGCGTCGCGACGAGGAGACGATGCGGCTCATCGCGTCCACCGCCTCGGCCATGACCACACCGCCGTTGGTGGCGCTGTCGCGCGCGGCGCGGGCGATCTGCGCCGCGTCGGTGGCGGTGGTGGCCGAATGCTTGACCGAACTGGTCAGCTCGCGAACGGCGGCGGTCGATTCTTCCAGGCTGGCGGCCTGCGACTGGGTACGCCCGGCCAGGTCACGGCTGGCATCGGCAATCTCGCCGGCGCCGTTGTTGACCGAACCCGCCGCTTCGGTGACTTCGCGCAGCAGCGCGGCCATTGCGCCCACGGTTTCGTTGAAATCGGTGCGCAGCTTCTCGTAGTCGCCGGGGAACGGCTGGGTGATCGTGCGGGTCAGGTTGCCCGCCTTCAGGTCGGCAAGGCCCTGGCCCAGCGCGGAAACCACCCGGCGCTGCGTTTCGGCGGCGGCATCGGCCTCGGCACGGCTGCGCGCGGCGATGCTGGTCTTGATGGCGTCCAGCGCGCGGCCGATATCGCCGATCTCGTCGCGCTGGTCGGCGCCGGGCACGTCGCGGTCCAGATTGCCCGCCGCCATGTCCTGCATCGCCCCGGTCAGCCGCTGTAGCGGCCAGATCACGCGGGCCAGCAGCATGGCGATGACGGCCAGCGCAATCACCACCGATGCGACGATCATCGCGATCGACGTCGCCCGGCTTTTCGCCACGGTGGCGTCGGCTTCCTGGCCCGACAGGTCGCTGGCGTGCTTGTTGTAGTTCAGCTCCACCTCCAGCGCCTTTTCAAGCTGCGGCCCAAGCGGCGCAAGGCCGGAGTTCCACAGGCCCAGCGAAGCGGCGCCATCGGTTGCCTTCAGGCGGCGAACGTCTGCGGCAATCTGCTTGTACTGGCCCCACAGCCGGGCGATTTCCTCGTAGCCGCGCCGGTCGATCTCGTCATCGATCAACGGCTGGTATGCGGTGATAGCCTTGTCCGCTTCGTCCGACGCCTTGGCGAAGGCGTTGTCCTGCTGCTGGATGTCGGCAGGTGACTCCATCAGCTCCAGCTTGGTAACGCCAAGGCGGGCATCGCCGATCGCGTTGTTCATCCGGTCGATGGCGACAAGGCTGGGCACCGAATTGTCGGTGATCTTGTTGATGCTCGCATTCATATCGGCGGTTTCCTTCAGCGCGGCAACGCTGCCGGCAATCGCCAGCGCGGCCAGGATGCCGTTGCCCAGATAGGATACCGTCTTGATGCGCACGCCGCCGAGGATGGCCATAAAACAAACCTTTGCATAAAGCCGCAGGTGGGGCTGCAGGAAAAACTTGAGGTGGCTGGTAGCACCGGCGGATTGTATGGAGATTATCCCGGCTCTCCGCGACGGCCCCCGGGTGTGGGTGAACCCGGCGCTAACCAATTGCCTCTGATTCGGCGGAAATCGTGCGATTTGGACGTGCTCGGCCATAGATTCATCGCGAATTCACGAAAATTTCACCGGCGTATCGGTGCAAAAAACTAACCATTATCAAATGGAAATTTCGGAGTGCCGGGCCGATGCCCAGGGCCTCTATGGTGTAACCGAAAGGTAGCGGTATCAGTTGCTACGGAATTTGGGAGGATCGTTGTCGGCAGAAGCATGGGGGAGGTTGCCATGACGCCTACCGATACCGAACATCTCGCCAAAGCGATCCGGTTCCACGGCATCGGCCAGGCGGACTATCGACGTTTCCCCGCACTGCGTGATGCCCTGCGGCGATTGGCCCCGGCCGCGCTGGAGCGGTTCTATGACAAGGTGCGGGCCACGCCCGAAACCGCCGCGTTCTTTCCCACCGAACATGTCCTGCAACACGCCAAGGGCAAGCAGATCCAGCACTGGGACCGCCTGTTCGCCGGGCCGGTGGACGATGCGGCGGCGGCACGGTCGGAAACCATCGGCAACGTCCACGCGCGGATCGGGTTGAGCCCGGGCTGGTACATCGGCGCCTATGCCACGGTTCTGGAAGACCTGATCGTCGGCATGGGCCGGTCGGGCTTGGGCCGGTTGCTGGGCTTCGGCCAGCGCGCGGCGCAGGCGGCAACGCTGGTGAAGCTGGCGCTGTTCGACATGGACGTGGCGCTGTCCGCCTATTTCAAGGCCGAGGAGCAGGCCCGGCGCGAAGTGATCGCCCGCTTCAGCCAGGCGATGGCGGCGCTGGCGGCAGGCGATTTCTCGGCGGAATTGAGCGGGCTGCCCCCCGAATACGCGCAGTTGCAGCGCGATTACGAGGCGATGCGCGGGCAGATCGGCGATGCCTTGCGCGGCGTGGCGCAGGGCGCGCGCGGGATTGACAGCAGCAGCAGCGAGATCCGGCAGGCGTCGGACGACCTTGCCAACCGCACCAGCCGCCAGGCCGCCAGCCTGGAAGAGGCCGCCGCGAACATGACCGAGCTGACCCAGGGCATCCGCGGCACCGCCGACAGCGCGGTGGAGATGACCGAGGCCGCCCGCACCGCCGATGCCGAAGCCAAGGCCGGCGGGCAGGTGGTGTGCGAGGCGGTTGTGGCGATGCAGGGCATCCAGAAATCGTCGCTGGAAATCCGCAAGATCGTCGATGTGATCGACGCCATCGCCTTCCAGACCAACCTGCTGGCGCTGAACGCCGGCGTCGAAGCCGCCCGCGCCGGCGAGACCGGCCGGGGTTTCGCGGTGGTCGCCACCGAAGTGCGGGCGCTGGCCCAGCGCAGTGCCGAGGCCGCGAACGACATCAAGAAGCTGATCAACGCCAGCGCCACCCAGGTCGAGGACGGCGTCGGGCTGGTCGGCCGCTCGGGCGAGGCGTTCGATTCGATCGCGGCGCGCATCACCATGCTGGCCGGGCTGGCGGGCGAAATGTCGGACCGCGCGCGCGATCAGGCCGGCAAGCTGCAACAGGCCAACGTCGCGGTCGTGGAAATGGACCAGTTGACCCAGCACAACGCGGCGATGGTCGAGCAGGCCACCGCCGCCTCGCGCAGCCTGGCGATCGAGGCCGAGCAACTGGCCGAGCTGGTCGGGCGGTTCCGGCTGGAGGGACAGCGTGCCCCCGGCCTGCGCCGCGCGGCCTGATTATCCGGCTTGCCGCGACGGCCAGTCGCTCGGCTCGATCCGGCTCATCCCCAGCATGACGCGGCGGATGATCACCTGTTCATAGACCCCGGTTGCCACGAACGGCTCCCGCGCCAGCCAGTCGCGGATCGCGGCCTCGCTCTCGGCCTCGAAGAAATACATCGATCCGCACTGGTTGCCCGCGTCGTCCAGCATCACCGCGACCTGCCGGATCGGGCCATCGTTGGCCAACACGTATTCGCGATGCTCGGTGCGCACGGCGTCGCGCCGGTCCATCGCGTGCGGCGGGTGATCGAGACCGATGACGGTGTAGAGCGGCATGGGGTTTCCTTTCAGTCGAGAACAAGGCCGCCGTTCACGTTCAGCGTCTGCCCGGTGATATAGGCCGAGGCATCGCCGGCCAGGAACGACACGGCATTGGCAATATCCGCCGGCAGCCCGGCGCGGCGCATCGGCGTGGCGGCGCACGCGGCCTCGAAGTTCGGCACCTTCGCGTCCAGCCGCATCGGTGTATCGATGAAGCTGGGCGATATGCAGTTGGCGGTCACGCCGGTGTGCGCGAATTCCATCGCGACGACGCGGGTGAAGCCCATTATCCCGCCCTTGGTGGCGGCATAATGGCTCAATGTCTTGGTGCCCTGCTGCATCGAAGCCGACGACAGGTTGATGATTCGGCCCCATCCGGCCGCCACCATCCCGGGCACAAGTGCCTGTGTCAGCAGGAACGGCCTGCGTAGGTTGACTGACCACACCCGGTCGAGATCGCCCTCCGAAATGTCCAGAAACGGACAGAAATGCGCGACGGCCGCGTTGTTGACCAGGATCAGCGGCGTGCCGCATTCGGCCCGCACTTGCGCCAGGATGCGGGCACGGTCCTCGCCGGATGCGACGTCGCCGGTGACGGCCCGGCAGGCGTGGCCCTCCGCCTCGATCAGTGCGGCGGTCTCACGGACACCTTCGCCATTCACGTCCCACGCCACCACACGCGCGCCATCCCGCGCCAGTTGCAGCGCGATCCCGCGCCCGATGCCGCGCGCGGCGCCGGTGACGATGGCGACTTTCCCGTTCAGCGACATGCGGCTCTCCCTTGCGCGATCTGCGTCGCAAAGCGGAGAATGCACCGATGCGGGTGACTTTGCTTGACCAAATGCGACCGGCGCCATGCCTATCGCGGGGGCGACGTCAGCGCGGAATGTCCACGTAATCGAGCGCGCACATCCGCTCCATCAGCGGCCCGGCATATTCGGGCGGCACCGACAGCGTGCCCAGCGCCCAGCCGAGGATATCGACGTCCTCTTCCTCGATCAGCGTCTCGAACCAGACCAGCTCGGCCTCGCCCCAGTC
Organism: Sphingomonadales bacterium; assembly: GCA_018971065.1. The sequence continues at coordinate 72,789 of JAGWVC010000004.1, forward strand.
CTTGTGGAACACGTCAAAGAAGCAGCCGATCATGTAGTCGGCCTCCCGCGTGCCGCGATGCCAGGCGCGAAAGCGGATGCGCTTGAGACGGGATTCGTGGGCGGAGTCGGACATGAGCGGGCGTTTAGGGCGGCGACGCGGAAATAGCGAGAGGCGCGAACAAGAAAGGGTTTCACGCAGAGGCGCAGAGGGACGCAGAGCCGGCAGGGCTTGCGGTGAAGCCGCTTTCCGCCTCGGGCTTTGCGCTTGCTGCAAAAAGCCAAGGCCTGCGGCGCGTTCGGACGGCTCTGCGGACCTTTGCGCCTCTGCGTGAAACCCCTTTTGTACAATGAGAAGCCGCCAGGAGGCACAACAGTTCGCATCGGCTTTCCATTCCGTCATCCAAACCCTAACACGCACGCCATGCGTCCCGACTCCCTCAATCCCCTGTTCGCCGGCGTCGAAGGCCTCGACGGGGTCGGCCCGAAGCTGGCGAAGCCGCTGGAAAAGCTGGGGCTGACCCGGGTGCGCGATCTTGCCTACCACTTGCCCGATCGCTTCGTGAACCGCCGCGCGGTGGCCAATCTGGACGAGGCCGGCGTGGGCGAACAGGTGGTGGTGGCGCTGACGCCGCTGGAATACCGCCAGTCCGCCGGGCGCGGCCCGTTCCGGGTGAACGCGGCCGACAGCGCCGGCAATGTCTGCGCGCTCACCTATTTCGGCAAGGCCAGCTATTCCGCAAAGAAATTGCTGCCGCTGGGGGAGAAGCGCTGGGTGGCGGGCCGGCTCGACCAGTATGGCCAGATGCTCCAGATCGTCCACCCCGATCACGTTTCGGACGGCTCGGACAAGGCGCTGGGCACGCTGAACGAGGCGGTCTATCCGCTGTCGGAAGGGTTGACGCAGGGCCGGGTGGCGGGGCTGGTCGGTCAGGCGCTGGCCGCCTTGCCCGAGCTGCCCGAGTGGGTCGAGCCGGGCCTGCTGGCCAAGATGGGCTGGCCAGCCTGGCGCGAGGCGCTGCAGCAGGCGCACAAGGGCAATCACGAGGCCGCGCGCGACCGGCTGGCCTATGACGAGCTGCTGGCCAATTCGCTGGCGCTGATGCTGGTGCGCGCCGCCGGGCGGGCGCGGTCGGGCACGCCGCTGATCGGTGACGGCAGCCTGCGCGCGAAACTGGCGCTGCCGTTCGCGATGACCGGGGCGCAGCAACGCGCGATCGCCGAGATCGAGGGCGACGTGGCGCAGGGCGCGCCGATGCTGCGGCTGCTGCAGGGCGATGTCGGCTCGGGCAAGACCGTGGTGGCGATGAACGCGATGCTGATCGCGGTGGAGGCCGGGGCGCAGGCGGCGCTGCTGGCCCCCACCGAAATCCTGGCGCGGCAGCATTTCGACACGCTGTCGCGGATGCTGGCGGGCACCGGCGTCGAGATCGCGCTGCTGACCGGGCGGGATAAAGGCCGCGCCCGCGAAAGCGTGCTGATCGGGCTGGTCGATGGCTCGATTGACATCGTCGTCGGCACCCACGCCATTTTCCAGGACGCGGTGCAGTATCGCAATCTGGCGCTGGTGGTGATCGACGAGCAGCACCGCTTCGGCGTCGGCCAGCGGCTGGCGCTGACCCAGAAGGGCCGCCGCACCCCGCACTGCCTGGCGATGACCGCAACGCCGATCCCGCGCACGCTGACGCTGGCGCAATATGGCGAGATGGACGTGTCCAAGCTCGACGAGATGCCGCCCGGGCGTCAGGCGATCGACACCCGCGTGCTGGCGGTGGAGCGCATGGACGACGTCGTCGGGGCGCTGGGCCGCCATATTGCCGGTGGCGGCCAAGCCTACTGGGTGTGCCCGATGGTCCGCGAGAGCGAGACCGAGGACATCGCCGCCGCCGAGGCGCGCCATGCCGAACTGGCCGCCCGCTTCGGCGACACCGTGGTGCTGGTCCACGGCCAGTTGCGACCCGAGGCCAAGGACGCGGCGATGGAGCGGTTCGCCCAGGGACAGGCCGCGCTGCTGGTGGCGACCACGGTGATCGAGGTGGGCGTGGACGTGCCCAACGCCACGCTGATGGTGATCGAACAGGCCGACCGCTTCGGGCTGGCGCAGCTCCACCAGTTGCGCGGGCGGGTGGGGCGCGGCTCCGAAAAGTCGGTGTGCCTGCTGCTGCGCGGCAACGCGATGAGCCAGGTGGGGCGCGAACGGCTGGCGCTGATGCGCGAAACGCAGGACGGGTTCCGGCTGGCCGAGGAAGACCTGCGGCTGCGCGGCGGCGGCGAGCTGTTGGGCACCCGGCAATCGGGCGATACCCCGTTCCGGGTGGCAACGCTGGAGCAGATCACCAGGCTGCTGCCGATTGCCCACGACGATGCGCGGCTGCTGATCGAGCGCGACGGCGGGTTGACCGGCGAGCGGGGCGAGGCGGCGCGGGTGCTGCTCTACCTGTTCGAGCGCGACTGGGGCGTGCTGCTGCTGCGCGGGGGGTAGCTGATACAATTTGCGACAAGACACCCGCGCGGGAGTGTGGTTGATTTTCGGTTGCATGGCCGTCTGCGGCCACGGGCAAAGAGGGGATCGACCATGAAGAAGATGACTTTCGTTCTGTTGGCTGCGGGTGCGTCGCTGGCTCTGGCCGGCTGCAACAAGGCGCAGGACGCCGCCAGCTCGGCCGCTGCCGGTGCTTCCAGCGCGGCTGACGCTGCCGGTTCGGCTGCTTCGGGCGCGGCCTCGGCGGCTTCGGGTGCGGCTTCGGCGGCTTCGGGCGCTGCTGATGCGGCCGGCAGCGCGGCTTCGGCAGCGGGCAGCGCCGCCGGTGCGGCCAAGGACGCCGCCGCCGGTGCGGTCAGCGCCGCCAAGGACGCCGTGAAGAAGTAAGTTTCCCAGCAGCGAGGGAAATAGGGGCGCGCGGGCTTCGGCTCGCGCGCCTTTTTCCTGTCCCGCTTCAGCGTGCCGGCGGCTTGCCCTTGCGATGCGGCTTGCCGGCGTGCTTCACGAACGGCTTGCGCGGCCCCCCGTGACCGCCGGTCCCCTGGCCACCGCCCTGATTCCCGCCCTGATTCCCGCCATGTCCCCCACCATGTCCGCCGGGACGCGGCCCGCGCGCATTGTCGCGCGCCACATCGCGCGGGCTGTCCGGCGCCAGTTCGATGCGGATACCGGTCTCGTCCTCGGCGCCGACGCGCGCGGTGCGTTCCAGCGCGCTGCGGAACCGGGCGGCAATCGCGCTGGGAATCTGGAAGTGGGTCTGGGTCGCGCTGATGCGGATCGCCCCCACCTCGGCGCGGGTGATGTGCCCGCGGCGGCATAGCAGCGGCAAAATCCAGCGCGCATCGGCGTTCTGCCGGCGGCCGATGTCCATGTGGAACCACACGCAATCCTCGAACCCGGGGCGATGGCCCTTGGCCGCTTCGGGCGTCTGGCTCAGGTCAATCAGGTCCTCGGGCTGGGGCAGCGCCAGGCTGTGCGCGCGGATCAGCGCCACGGCCAGGTCCTGCGGACTGCGTTCGGCCAGCAGCCGCCCGGCGATCAGCGCTTCTTCCTCGGTTGCCTCGATCGGCTCGGCCAGCCGGGTCAGCAGGCGCTCGCGGTCGCGCTCGCGGATCGAATCGGCGCTGGGCACGGCCAGCCATTCGGCATCGACGCGCGCGGCGCGCAGGATCATCTCCACCCGGCGACGGCGCGGATACGGCACTACCAGCACGGCGGTGCCCTTGCGCCCGGCACGGCCCGTGCGGCCCGAACGGTGCTGCAACACTTCGGGATCGCGCGGCACCTCGACGTGAATCACCAGGCTCAGGCTGGCGACATCGATGCCGCGCGCCGCCACGTCGGTGGCAACGCAGACCCGCGCCCGCCCGTCACGCAGCGCCTGCAGCGCGTGGTTGCGCTCGTTCTGGCTGTGCTCGCCCGACAGCGCCACGGCGGCAAAGCCGCGCTCCACCAGCGTGGCGTGCAGGTGGCGGACATTGTCGCGCGTCGCGCAGAACAGCATCGCCGTCTCCGCCTCGTGGAAGCGCAGCAGGTTGATCACCGCATGCTCGATATCCGAAGGCGACACGGTGACCGCCTGATAGGCGATGTCGCCGTGGCCCTGGCGCTCGTCCACGGTGGAGATGCGGAACGCCTCGTGCTGATAGCGCTTGGCCAGCGCCACGATCGGACGCGGCATCGTCGCGCTGAACATCAGCGTGCGGCGGCCCTGCGGGGTGGCGTCGAGGATCTCTTCCAGGTCCTCGCGAAAGCCCATGTCCAGCATCTCGTCGGCCTCGTCCAGCACCGCGCAGGCCAGCGCGGTCAGGTCGAGCGCGCCGCGTTCCAGATGGTCGCGCAGGCGGCCCGGCGTGCCGACGACGATATGCGCGCCATAATTCAGCGCGCGGCGTTCCTTCTGGGGGTCCATGCCGCCCACGCAGGTGACGATGCGGGCGCGGGCATCGGCATAAAGCCACTCCAGCTCGCGGCTGACCTGCAAGGCCAGTTCGCGGGTGGGGGCGATGATCAGCGCCAGCGGGCCGCCAGCCTGCGGCAACTGGCCGGCTTCGTCCAGCAGTTGCTCGGCCATCGCCAGGCCGAACGCGACGGTCTTGCCCGAGCCGGTCTGCGCGGAGACCAGCAGGTCGTGCCCTTGTGCATCGGGCGCGATGACGGCGGCCTGGACCGGGGTGGGTTCGGTATAGCCGCGTGCGGAAAGCGTGGCGGCAAGAATCGGGGGGAGGGCGGAAAAGGGCATGATGCTCCGGGGGGAGGGCGCGCACGCAAGGGCGCAGGCCGACGGGGAAGCGGCGGCCCTTAGAGCATCGGCGCCCTCGCCGCCATGCTTTTCGTGCGCGGCGGCGTTTCCGTCCGGATCAGAGCAGCACCTGCGCCAGCGTTCGCCACTTGGCGCGGGTCTGATCGAGCGGCGTGCCGGGCGCGGTTATCACTTGCGCGCAGACATGGCTGGCGCCCGCTTCCAGATGCGCGTCAAGCCGTGCCTTCACCTGTTCGGGCGTGCCGGTGGCGAAGATGCCGTCGATGAAGCGGTCGCTGATCGTGTCGATGTCGTCCTGGGTATAGCCCAGCGCCAGCCAGGAATTGCAGTAGTTCGGCAGGCGCGCATAATGCGTCAGCGCGATCCCGGCCAGTTCGCGGATCGTGTCGCGATCGGTCTCCAGGATCACCCCCTGTTCGGGCGCCAGCAGCTTGCCCGGGCCCAGGATGGCGCGGGCGCGGCGCGAATGCTCGACGTCGATCAGGTAGGGGTGCGCGCCGGCGGTCAGCTTGCCGGAAAGCTCCAGCATCTTCGGGCGCAGCGCCGCCACGCACTGCGCGTCCGCCGGCACGCCGGCCGCGACAAGCTGGCCGATCCACTCGGTCATCTTCGCCAGCGGCTTCTGCCAGGCCTCGCCGATCAGCGGGCCGTGGCTGATGCCCAGGCCCAGCATCAGCCGCGCCTGCCGGTCGGGGGAAAGCGCGGTGAACCAGTCGGCAATCTCGGCCGGTTCGTGCTTCCAGACGTTGATGATACCGGTGGCGATGACCATGCGGCTGGAGGCGTTCAGCAGCCGGTCGAGATCGCCGGTGACGTCGCCGCCGATGCCACCCGGCACCCACAAGGCGCCGAAACCCAGTTCCTCCAGCTCGGCGCACGCCTCGCCGATGGCGGACGGATCGCCGAAGCGCAGTTCCATCGACCAGATGCCATAGCGGCCAAGGTTCGGTACGGTCATGATTCGCTCTCCCGGTTTGGCGCGTTGTCGGGCCGTCGCCGGGAGAACGCCAGACGGATTCTATGCCTTCAGCCCGATTTCGCGCAGGCGTTCCTGCAGGAAATCGTCGGCGGTGATGACCCGCCCTTGCGCGTCGGGCGGATACTGGTCGGGGTTGTCGGCGGAGATGCACTGCGGCAGCGTGTGAAATTCGAAATCGCTGCGCAAGTGCAGGAAGAACGGCATCGAATAGCGGCTGAACGCTGCGCGTTCGCCTTCCGGGTTGCGCACGCGGTGAATGGTGCTGGGCAGCACGTGGTTGGTCAGCCGCGACAGCATGTCGCCGATGTTGATCGCCATCGCGCCGGGCGGCGGGTTGACGCTGATCCATTCGCCATTCCGGGCCAGCAGTTCCAGCCCGGCTTCCTCTGCCCCCAGCAGCAGCGTGATCAGGTTGATGTCGCCGTGCGCGCCGGCGCGAATCGCTCCCGCCGCCTGCGGACCGGTGATCGGCGGGTAATGCAGCAGCCGCAGCACCGAATTGCCGTCGGCGATCGCCGGGTCGAACCAGTCGTCGGGCAGGCCCAGATGACGGCTGATCGCCGAAAGGATCTTGGCGCCCGCGCGATCGAACGCGGCATAAAGCGCCGTAAACATCTCGCGAAAGCCATCGGGCCGGGCGGGCCAGACATTCGGCGGCATCGAATCACCCAGCAGCGGGTGGCCGGCAGGCAGGTCGCGGCCGACATGCCAGAATTCCTTGAGGTCGCGCGCGGTGGCGTCCTTGGCGATCTCGGTGCCGAACGGGGTATAGCCGCGCGCGCCGGCCTTGGCGGGGTCGAAATAGCCGCGCTTTTCGGCCTCGGGCAGCGCGAAGAACGCTTCCGATAAGCGCCAGCCTTCTGCGATCAGTGCCGGGTCGATGTCGAAATCCTTGACCATCGCGAAACCGAAGGTGCGGAACGATTGGCCGATGGCTTCGGAAAACGTGGAAAAGTCGTCGCCAAGCGACAGCACGGGGAGGGTT
>JAGWVC010000066.1 GCA_018971065.1 Sphingomonadales bacterium
CCCGGATGCATATGCTGGAGCGAGCCGGCCGTTCGGGAAAGTTCATCGAACGGTGGCCTGCGATTCAATTAGGCATGGTAGCGGCAATTGCCAAGCGGAATCTTAAGCCTCATCCGGGAATTCCCGCAGCAAGCGCCAGCGCGCGCGCGCGGTTGCCGAGGTCGCGGTGAAGCGTGGCGGAAAGCCCGGCCAGCGCGGCCAGCGCGGTGACCGCTTCGGCCTGGGTGGCGCCGATCTCGACCACGGCCAAGCCGCCGGGCGCCAGCAGTGCGGGCAGTTGCGGGATCAGCACGCGGTAATCGTCGAGCCCGTCGCTGCCGGCATAAAGCGCGCCGGCGGGTTCGTGGTCGCGAACCGACGCCATCAACGCCGCATCAAGCTCCACATAAGGCGGGTTTGCCAGGATCAGGTCGAAGCGGCCAAGCCCCTCGGACCAGCCCGCCCGGGTCCAGTCGCGTTCGAGCAGGGTGGCCCGGTCGCCGGCCAGCGCTTCGGCATTGGCGGCGGCGATCCGCAGCGCTTCCGGTGATCGATCGATGCCGATGCCGGTGGCCCGGGGCAATTGGGCCAGCACCGCCAGCAGCAGCGCGCCCGAGCCGGTGCCGCAATCGAGCACCGTCCGGGCGTCGGGCCGGCCGGCCAGCGCGGCCTCGACCAGCACCTCGCTGTCGCCGCGCGGGATCAGCACGGCGGGGGAGACGCGGAACGGCAGCCCGAAGAATTCCTGTTCGCCGCAGATATAGGCAACCGGCTCGTGCCCGGCGCGGCGATCGACCAGCGCGGCGAAGGTGGCGGGCGCGGGGGCCTGCATGTGGCCCAGCAGCAGCGCCGAGCGCGAGACGCCGAGCGCGTGGGCCATCAGCAGTTCGGCATCGAGCCGGGCGGTTTCGGAGGTGGCCGCCAGCCGCGCCGCCGCCGCGCGGATGGCATCGTTGACGGTCATTCGCCCCCCGTCATTCACCCAGCGTGGCCAGCCGCTTCGCCTGGTCCTCGGCGATCAGCGCGTCGATCAGCTCGCCCAGGCCGGTGCCTTCGAGGATTTCGGGCAGGCGGTGCAGCGTCAGGTTGATGCGGTGATCGGTGACGCGGCCCTGCGGGAAGTTGTAGGTGCGGATGCGCTCGGAGCGGTCGCCGCTGCCCACCATCGCCTTGCGGGCCTCGGCCTCGGCGCCCTGCGCTTCGGCGCGGCGCTGGTCGAACAGCCGCGTGCGCAGCACCTGCATCGCCTTGGCCTTGTTCTTGTGCTGGCTGCGCTCATCCTGGCAGATCACCACCAGCCCGGTGGGCAGGTGCGTGATGCGCACCGCCGAATCGGTGGTGTTGACGTGCTGGCCGCCGGCGCCCGATGCGCGGTAGATGTCGATCTTCAGGTCCTTGTCGTCGATCTGCACGTCCACTTCGTCGGGCTCGGGCAGCACGGCAACGGTGGCGGCGCTGGTGTGAATGCGGCCGCCGCTTTCGGTGACCGGCACGCGCTGGACGCGGTGGACGCCGCTCTCGAACTTCAGCTTCGCGAACACGCCGGTGCCGGCGATGTTGGCGACAACTTCCTTGAACCCGCCGATGTCGCTGGCGTTGGCGCTGATCATCTCCACCCGCCAGCCCTGTTCGGCGGCAAAGCGTTCGTACATGCGGTAGAGGTCGGCGGCGAACAGCGCCGCCTCGTCGCCACCGGTGCCGGCGCGAATTTCCAGCATCGCCGGGCGCGAATCGGCGCTGTCACGCGGCAGCATGGCGATCGACAGCGCATGTTCGGCAGCGGGAAGCTCGGAACGGATGCGGGAGACTTCCTCCTCGGCCAGTTCGCGCATTTCGGGATCGTCCAGCGCGGACAGGGCTTCCAGTTCGCCGCGCATCGCCCGCACGGCGGCGGCGGCGCGGGCGACCGGCTCCAGCTCGGCATAGTCGCGGCTGGCCGCGACGAAGTCCGCGCCTTCCAGCGTCCCCGAAGCCAGCCGCGCCTCAAGCTCGGCGAAGCGCGACGCGATCTGGGCAAGACGGGTGTCGGAAACGCTCAACGGTTGACCTGCGCAAATGCTTCAATCAGTGACGCCACCCTTTCAGTGACTAGGCTAGTCTCGCAGACATGCCGGACGCGGCAATTGGGTACCACCAAGCCGGATTCGGTGAAGCCCGTGTTAAAAGACAAAATCGTAATGGGACTAAGTTTAGCAGCACGGTCGAAACGCTTGCGCGGTGAGCCTGTCGCAACAATTTCAGCGGAGACGCCACCGCGCCGAAGATAGGATGCTAAAGCCACAGCATTGTGTTCCAGTGCAGGGTCTTCGACAGCAATTGCGACGTCCAATTGAGCGACTTCTTGTGTTTCGCTTCCCTGAACCAGCATCGCCAGCCGCTCGATCCCCGCCGCCCAGCCGACCGCCGGGGTGTGGGCGCCGCCCAGCGTCTCGATCAGCCCGTCATAGCGGCCGCCGCCCAGCACGGTGCCCTGCGCGCCGAGGCGGTCGGTGACGAATTCGAACGCGGTGTGGCGATAGTAGTCCAGCCCGCGCACCAGCGTGGGGGCGCGGGTCCACGATACCCCGGCGGCGTCCAGCCCGCTGGTCACGGCCGCGAAGAAGTCCTGCGCCTCGGCGCCCAGGAATTCGTCGATCTTCGGCGCGTCGGCGGTGAACACCTTGTCGCGCGGGTCCTTCGAATCGAGGATGCGCAGCGGGTTCTTTTCCAGCCGCTCCTGCGAATCCTCGCTGAGTTCGGCGCGGTGGGCGCGGAAATGGTCGATCAGCGCCAGCCGCCAGGCCTCGCGGCTGGGGGCATCGCCCAGCGTGTTCAGCATCAGCGTGACGCCATCCGCGATGCCCAGTTCCTTCAGCAACTGGTCGGCCATCACCAGCAGCTCGACATCGGCCAGCGGCTCGGCGGCGCCGATGATCTCGGCGTCGATCTGGTGGAACTGGCGATAGCGGCCCTTCTGCGGGCGTTCATAGCGGAACAGCGGGCCGTGCGTCGCCACCTTCAGCGGCGCGAACTGCTTCCAGCCGTTGGTCAGGTAGGCCCGCGCCAGCCCGGCGGTGAACTCGGGCCGCAGCGTCAGCGAATCGCCGCCGCGATCCTCGAAACTGTACATTTCCTTGGACACGACGTCGGTGGTTTCGCCCAGCGATCGGCTGAACACCGCGGTCTTCTCGAACACCGGCATTTCGGCGCGGCGGAAGCGGTAGAGCTTGCGGACGCGTTCGAAGGTTTCGACGACGCGGGCGAAGGCTTCGGCCTCGGCGCCGAAGATGTCCTGGGTGCCGCGAATGGCCTGGGGCGTTTCGATCTTTGACATGGGTGTGCGCTGTTTCCTGTTCGGGCGCGCGATTAGCGGGATTATCGGCGCGGGGGAAGGGCGCCGAAATCATGCTTGCGAACATCGGTGTCAGCAGCCATCACTATGCGATGGCAAAACAACTTCGCGCAACCGCGCTCCTCCTCGCCCTTTCCTCCTCCACCCTGGTCCTTGCGCAAGGCGCGCCGGTCCGTTCGGCGCCGCAGGCGGTGCCGCTGGCGCACAACGTGCCCGATGCCGCCGATACGGCCTATCCCGGCGTGATCACGCTGGACATCGACGCCACCGACACGAAGCGCGCGGCCTATCGCGTCACCGAGACGGTGCCGGTGGCGCCGGGTACGAAGGACCTGATCCTGCAACTGCCGCAGTGGATTCCCGGCCACCATTCGCCGGGCGGCACGATCGACCAGCTTGTCGATGTGAAGTTCTTCGCCGGCGGCAAGGCGCTGAAGTGGTGGCGCGACCCGGTCGAGGTCTATGCCTTCCATGTCGAGGTGCCCGAGGGCGCTACGGCCGTCACCGCGACGTTCATCAACACCTCGCCGATCCAGGGCAGCGAGGGCCGGGTGACGGTGACGCCCGAGATGCTGAACCTGCAGTGGGACCGGATGAGCCTGTACCCCGCCGGGCATTATGTGCGGCAGATCAGGGTGAAGCCCACGGTGACGTTCCCCGCCGGCTGGCAGGTCGCTACCGCGCTGGACGGCAAGAGCCAGAGCGGCAACGCGGTGACGTGGAGCGTGGTCGATTACGAGACGCTGGTCGATTCGCCGATCTTCGCCGGCGCCAACTTCAAGCGCTTCGATCTGGGCGGCAATGTCGCGCTGAACGTGGTGGCCGACAAGCCCGAGCAACTGGCGATCAAGCCCGAGAACCTGGATGCGTACAAGGCATTGGTGACCGAGGCGGGGCTGAACTACGGCGCCTACCACTTCGACCATTACGACCTGCTGCTGGCGCTGTCGGACAAGCTGGGCGGCATCGGGCTGGAGCATCACCGCTCCAGCGAGAATTCGCAGGAAACCAAGTCGCTGACCGACTGGAAGGATCTCGACTGGGATCGCAACGTCGTCGCGCACGAGTTCAGCCATAGCTGGGACGGCAAGTTCCGCCGTTCGGCGCGTTTGTGGACGCCCGATTATCGCCAGCCGATGCAGGACAACCTGCTGTGGGTCTATGAAGGGCAGAACCAGTTCTGGGGGCTGGTGCTGGCGGCGCGTTCGGGCGTGCAATCCAAGGACGTCGTGCTGGGCGAATTCGCCAGCTATGCCGGGCAGTTCTCGATGTGGCCGGGGCGCGGCTGGCGCTCGGTGGAGGACACCACGCATGATCCGATCATGGCGGCGCGGCGGCCAAAGCCGTTCGCCTCGCTGGACCGCAACGAGGACTACTATACCGAGGGCGCGCTGGTCTGGCTGGAGGCCGATCAGGTGATCCGCGCCGGCACCGGCGGCAGCAAGGGCCTCGACGATGTCGCCAAGGTGTTCTTCGGCATCAAGCCGGGCGACTGGGGCGAAGTGACCTATGAATTCGGCGACGTGGTGAAGGCGCTGAACGAGGTCTATCCCCATGACTGGGCGACCTTCCTCGATACCCGCATCAACCAGCCCGGCCAGCCGGCGCCGCTGGCGGGCATCGAGAAGGCCGGTTACCGGCTGGTGTGGAAGGACGAGCCGAACGTCTATGACAAGGGCCGGTTCGGCAATGCCAAGATCCTGAACCTGTTCAACTCGCTGGGCGTGAACATCGACAAGGACGGCAAGATCACCTCGTGCCGGTGGGACAGCCCGGCGTTCAACGCCAACCTGGTGCAGGGCAGCAAGATCATCGGCGTCAACGGCAGCACCTATGATCAGGACGCGATGAAGGCGGCGATCACCGCCGCCAAGACCGGGAAGGAGCCGATCCAGCTCATCGTCCAGCGCGGCGACAAGGTGGCGATGGTCGCCATCGACTACCACGACGGGCTGCGTTATCCGTGGCTGGAACGGGTGACGCCGGGCAAGGAACCGGCCGGGCTGGACCTGCTGCTGGCGCCGCGCCGGGCCGTCCCCACGGTGAAGGTGAAGAAGTAACGGCCATGAACAAGGCGCAGGAACCGCAATCCAACGGCTGGTTCCTGCCGCCGCGTTTCGTGCTGTTCATGGTGGCGTTCGCGGCGGCGGCGCTGCTGCTGCTGGGTCTGGCGCCGCGCTGGAGCCAGGCGGTGATCGGCGGGTTCGACATCGCCGCGCTGCTGTTCATCGTGTCGCTGTGGAGCCTGACCCGCGACGATACCCCGGCCAAGATGCACGCCGATGCCAAGGCCAACGATTCGAACCGGTTCGGCGTGCTGGTGATCACCAGCCTGGTCATGGTGGTGATCGTCACGGCGGTGGCGGTGGAACTGCCCGAGGCGCGCAACCAGAAAGGGAACGCCCACGCGGCTTCGCTGGTGCTGGTGCTGTTCAGCCTTGTCGTCGCCTGGCTGTTCTCGAACCTGATCTATGCGCTGCACTATGCCCACATGTATTTCGGCGACGATGGCGACGGCGGCCTGCGCTTCCCGCACGGCGAGGAAGCGCCACACTGCCCTGATTATTGGGATTTCACCTATTTCGCGCTGACCATCGGCATGGCTTTCGCCACGTCGGACGTGGAAATCCTGCGATCGGACATCCGCCGCATCGCCACGGTCCACGGCGCGGTGGCGTTCTTCTACAACCTGGTGGTGCTGGCGTTTACGATAAATGTGACCGCCTCGGGCTGAAAATCGGTCCACCTGCCACCTTTGTCCATGTTGCAATGCAGCACGTGGGGCGCTAGGCGTCGGCCACTATGAACATCGACCTTATCCCGGCGGGCCGGAACGTGCCCGACAGCCTCAACGTCATCATCGAAGTGCCGACCGGCGGCGAGCCCGTGAAATACGAGTTCGACAAGGCCTCGGGCGCACTGTTCGTGGACCGCATCCTGCACACGCCGATGCGCTATCCCGCCAACTACGGGTTCATCCCGCACACGCTGTCGCCCGATGGCGATCCGCTGGACGCGCTGGTGATCTCGCGCTCGCCGTTCATCCCTGGCTGCGTCGTGCGCGCCCGGCCGATCGCGGTGCTGAACCTGGAAGACGAGCACGGCGGCGACGAGAAGCTGGTCTGCGTGCCCGACGACGAGACCTTCCCGTATTATGCCGACGTCAAGGAAGCGGGCGACCTGCCCGGAATCGTGTTCCAGCAGATCGAGCACTTCTTCACCCACTACAAGGACCTGGAGGCCGACAAGTGGGTGCGCGTGGGCACCTGGGGCGATGCCGGGGAAGCCCGGCGCGTGACGCTTGAAGCCGTCGATCGCTACCACGCCGACAAGCAGGCCTGATCGGCCCGGCCCGACACTGTTCGAAATGCGAAAAGCCCCGCCCGCCAACCGGCGCGGCGGGGTTTTTCACCTCAGTCGCCGGCGACGGTCATGCCTTCGATGCGAATCGTCGGGACGTTGACCGAGTGCAGGAATTCGAGGTCGTCGGCCACGGCCATCCGCGCGTACATATCGAGCAGGTTGCCGGCGATGGTGAACTCCGCCACCGGCCCGGCGATCTGGCCATTGACGATGCGGAAGCCCGAGGCGCCGCGCGAATAGTCGCCGGTGATGCCGTTGACGCCCTGGCCGATCAGTTCGGTAACCAGCACGCCGTCGGCGATGTCGGCGATCAGCGAATCGCGGCTGACGTTGCCGGGCGCGAGGTGCAGGTTGGTGGTGGAAACGAACGGCGCGCCGCTGGCGGCGCGGGCGGCGTGGCCGGTGGGGGTGCCGCCAAGCTGGCGGGCGGCGGCGCTGTCCATCAGCCAGCCGGTCAGGCGGCCGTCGCGCACCAGTTCGCGCCGCGCGGTGGCCAGGCCTTCGCCGTCGAACGGTTTGGACCGCAGCCCGCGCCGCAGCAGCGGATCGTCGATCACGCGGATCGACGGGTGGAACAGGTCCTGCCCTTCGCGGCCCAGCAGGAAGCTGGCGCGGCGGGCGATGGCCATGCCGTTCATCGCGCCGACGAGGTGGCTGAGCAGGCTGTTGCCGCAGCGCGGATCAAACACCACGGTCATCGGGCCGCTTTTCAACCGGCCGGGTGCCAGCCGGGCAACCGCGCGCTCACCCGCCAGTCGGCCGATCGCGTCGGCGGCTTCCAGATCGCCGGCATGGCGTTTCATGCTCCAGGCGCTGTCACGCTGCATCCCCGCGCCTTCGCCGGCGATGACGCTGGCGCTGATCATGCGGCTGGTGCCGCCGTGGCTGCCGGCAAACCCGGCGCTGGTGGCGAGCGCGATGACCGAGCGGCCGGCGCTGGCGGCCGCGCCCTCGCTGTTGGTGACCCCGGCGACCGCGCGCGCCGCGTCTTCGGCGGCATCGGCCCAGTGGCGCAAGTCGGCGGGGGCCGGCTCGTCCGGATCGGCAATGTCGAGCTGCGGCCACGGACCCTTGCTCAGCAGTTCGTCAGGGGCCAGCCCGGCAAACGGGTCCTCGGGCGCGGCGCGCGCCATCGCGATCGCGCGCTCGGCCAGTTCCGCCAGCGCGGCATCGGACAAGTCCGAAGAGCCGATTGAGGCGGAGCGGCGGCCGGCGAACACGCGCAGGCCGATATGCTCGCTTTCCGAGCGCTCGACATCCTCAAGCTTGCCGAGGCGGACCGAGAGGCTTTCCGAAGCGTCGGCGATGTAGAGCGCGTCGGCACTGTCGGCGCCGGCGCGGCGCGCCCGATCGACAAGGGCTTGGGCGCGATCCTGCGCCTGATCGTGAGTGAGCATGGCGGCTCCCTACCCGTGGGCGCCGATGAGAGCAATGTCGGGCGGGCAGGGGTGGGCGGGCAATGTCAGCCGAACAGCGCCGCCAGCAGCCGGAACACGGCGGTGATGGCGAACGGCAGGCCGATGGCCAGGACCCACAGCACGATACGGTCGCGGCGGAAGTGGCCGGCCAGTTCGGGATCGGCGGCCTGAACCTCGCTGAGGCGGTTCCAGCGGCGTTCGAACCGGCGGCACGAGGGGATGATGGCGACGACGAGGATGATCAGCGCCAGATAAGGCAGCAGCGAATCGCCCTGCCCCTTCAGCGCCGACATCGTCACGAAGATTTGCAGGCCGGTGTAGACCAGCAGGGCCAGCGCGATATTGTCGCTCATCCGCTTGCGCCAGTCGAGCGGCTTGGCAGGGGCAGTCGTTGCCGCCTTGCTGTCCACCGTCCACGGCTTGAATGCGGGCGCCTTGATCATCGGCTGCTCTCCGGTACCTGTTCTGGCCAATCCTGCTCCGGCCGGAATTAGAACACCGTTGTCGCAAGCAATCAAGTGACGTTTACCACGAATGCGCGGCAATGATCGAAAAGGGCGCGCGACTGGCCATGCAGGAAACCTGCCAATTGACGGCGGATGGCGCCGCATCGTGGCTTTCCGGGCTTGCCGAGCCGCGCGCGGCTTCCTAAACCGCAGGCGATGACCGAAACCGCCACCCTTGCCGCGCCTGCGGCCGCCGCAGCGCCCACGGACGGGCTTGAGGTCGTTTCCATCGCCAAGAGCTATGACCGGCGCGCGGTGCTGACCGAAATCTCGCTGTCGGTTGCCAAGGGGGAAGTGCTGGGCCTGCTGGGGCCGAACGGCGCGGGCAAGACCACCTGCTTCTATTCGATCATGGGGCTGGTGAAGCCCGATTCGGGCCGCATCCTGCTGGACGGCGTCGATATCACCAACCTGCCGATGTACCGCCGCGCCACGCTGGGGCTGGGCTACCTGCCGCAGGAAACCTCGATCTTTCGCGGCATGACGGTCGAACAGAACATCGCCTGCGTGCTGGAACTGGTCGAACCCGATGCCGCCGTGCGGGCGCAGGAACTGGAACGCCTGCTGGGCGAATTCGGCCTGGCGCGGCTGCGGTCCAGCCCGTCGATGGCGCTTTCGGGCGGTGAACGCCGCCGCTGCGAGATTGCCCGCGCGCTGGCGGCGAAGCCGTCGATCATGCTGCTCGACGAACCGTTCGCGGGCATCGACCCGCTGTCGATCGCCGACATCCGCCACCTCGTCACCGACCTGAAGAACCGTGGCATCGGCGTGCTGATCACGGACCATAACGTGCGCGAGACGCTCGATATCTGTGACCGGGCCTGCATCATCTATGGCGGCACCGTGCTGTTCGCGGGCAGCCCCGAAGCGCTGGTGGCCGACGAGAACGTGCGGCGGCTCTACCTGGGTGAGGGCTTCACGCTATGATCGCTGGGACAGGATCGGGCGGTTGCCCGATCCTTGCGCGGCACCGGCCCACTCCCCCACCCGGCCTCCCAGAGCGTACCATCTCGTTGGGAGGCCGGGTGGGGGAGTGGGCCGGTGCCGCAAACCTCTGGCGAATGCCAGAGGCGAACGCGTAATGGCTCTGGGGCCTCGCCTCGACATACGCCAGACGCAATCGCTGGTGATGACGCCGCAGCTCCAGCAGGCGATCAAGCTGCTGGCGCTGTCGAACCTCGAGATCGAGACCTTCATCGGCGACGCGCTGGACGCCAACCCGCTGCTGGAACTGGGCGAGGCCGGCCCGGCGCCCGAGGTGGTGGAGGTGGAGGCGCCCGACGCGCGCCGCACCACGCTCGAATCGTCGCCGGTCGATCAGTTGATCGGCGAAGGCCGGGCCGAGGATGACCGCCCGCTGGACATCGACGCCACCGCGCTCGACATCGATCGCGACACCGGCGACTTCGCGTTCGAGGGCGAGGCGCGCGGCGCTTCCGGCGGCGAGGCGCCCGGGCTGGAGGAGCGCGGCGAGGCCGCCGCGACGCTGGCCGAGCATCTCCACGCGCAGATCGGCGCCTGCTCGCGCGATGGTCGCGCGGTGTTCGTGGCACGCGCGCTGATCGACCGGCTGGACGAGACCGGCTACCTGCCCACGCCGGTGGCCACCGTGGCCGAGGAACTGGGGCTGGACGAGGCGGAGGTGGAAGCGGCGCTCACGCTGGTGCAGTCGCTCGATCCCACCGGGGTCGGCGCGCGCAACCTGGCCGAATGCATCGCGCTGCAGGCGAAGGAGGCCGATCGCTACGACCCGGCGATGGCGCGGCTGATCGACAACCTGGACCTGCTGGCGCGCGGCGATCTTGCCCGGCTGAAGCGGATGTGCGGGGTGGACGACGAGGATTTCGCCGACATGCTGGCGGAACTGCGCGGCTATGACCCCAAGCCGGGGCTGCAATTCGGCGGCAGCGCCGGCGAGGGGGTGGTGCCCGACGTGCTGGTCTCGCCACGCGGCGATGGCGGCTGGAACGTGGCGATCAACCAGGCCACGCTGCCGCGCCTGCTGGTCAACCGCTCATACTACCTCGAAATGCGCGGCGCCTGCGCCGACAAGGGCGCGAAAGCCTGGCTTTCGGAAAAGCTGGCCGATGCCAACTGGCTGCTGAAGGCGCTGGACCAGCGGCAGAAGACCATCCTGAAAGTGGCGGGTGAGATCGTCACCCGGCAGGAAGGCTTCTTCCGCCACGGCGTCGCCCACCTCAAGCCGCTGACGCTGCGTGCCGTGGCCGAGGCGATCAGGATGCACGAATCGACCGTCAGCCGCGTCACCTCGAACAAGTACCTGCATTGCGAGCGCGGCACGTTCGAGCTGAAGTACTTCTTCACCTCGGGCGTGGCGTCGTCGGATGGCGAAGGCGCGGTTTCGGCCGAGGCGGTGAAGGCTGCGATCCGCCAGTTGATCGAGGCTGAGGACCCCAAGGCGATCCTGTCGGACGATACGCTGGTGGACCTGCTGAAAGGCCGGGGCTTCGACCTGGCCCGGCGCACCGTGGCCAAGTATCGTGAGGCGATCGGGCTGGGCAGTTCGGTGCAGCGGCGGCGGCAGAAGGCACTGGCCGGCATACGGTAAAGCAAAGCTAACCTGGTTTACCCTAACCCTTGCAAGCATATGCTTGTTTTGCTTAGTTTTATTTACTTTGTTGCAATCCGGTTTCTGATAACTTCGCTGTACTCGACAGCGCCCTGCTGATTGACTCTATCCAAACCGGGCGCGCGGGAAATGGAGGGGTGTCATGACGTATCTTGAACGTCCGTCGTCAACCAGTCGCAGCAAGGTCATTATTGTCGTCGCGGCCATTCATGCCGTGGGAATCTATGGCGTCATCCACGGGCTGGGCGGCATTCTCGTCCACCACCAGGATGAGGTTCGCTTCGCCGCGTCGAGCACGCCGATCGACAAGCCGGTCGCGGTCGATCCGGTGAAGCCCAAATCGCGCGATCCCATCATCCGGCCGCCGCTCGATCCGTTTCCGTTGCCGGTCGATCTGGCCCCGAAGGATGGCCCGGTCATCGATTTCGGCCCGATGCAGCCGTTCGATCCCGGTCCCCCGGTCGATGGCCCGACGACCGTGCAGCCGGCATTCACCCCAAAGGCCGCGGCGCCGCTGGGTAATCCGGAGGCATGGGCCAGCGAGGCGGACTATCCGCCGGGTGATCTCCACGCCGGGCACGCCGGGGTCACGCGGTTCCGCGTCACCGTGGGCAGCGATGGCCGCGTTGGCGATTGCGTGATCCTGTCCAGCAGCGGCTGGCCGGGGCTGGATGCCGCCACCTGCCGCGCGGTGGCCCAGCGCGCCCGCTTCCGCGCCGCCACCGATGAGCGCGGCCAGACAACGACGGGCACTTTTGCCAGTGCGATCCGTTGGGTGATTCCGAACTGAGTTTTCACCCTGCCCCCTGCCGGCTTGCGTCGGCGGGGGCCTTTTCAGCCGGCCAGATCGCGGGCGCGCAATCGCCAGGCGTCGGCTAGCACCGGCAGCGCCGCCAGTTCGCGCAAGGCTTCGGGTGCGCGCTTGTGGCCACTGCCGACGACGATGTCGAACAGCCGCGCGACGGACCATTGCGGCAGGCTGCGCTCGACCAGTTCCAGCCGGTCACCGGGGCCGACCGTGCCCGGTTCCAGCACGCGATAGTACCAGCCGGCCCGCCCGGTCTCGACCACCAGCGCGGTCAGCTCGGGGCGCCCGAAGCGATGCCCCAGCTTCCAGCACGGCTGGCGGCCGTGGCTCACCTCGACCAGCGCGGTGCCCAGCCGGAAGCGATCGCCCAGGCAGACGGCATCATCGGTCAGGCCATGCGTCGCAATATTCTCGCCGAACGCACCGGGCGCGGCCAGCAGCGGGTGCGCGCCGAACCGGCCCTGCCAGTGCGCATAATGATCGAACGGATAGTGGTGGATCGCCTTGTCGCTGCCGCCGTGATGCACGCGGTCGGCCTGTTCGTCGCCCGCCAGCCCCAGCGGGGTGACGGCAACGGGCCGGTCGATCGCGCGCTTGGCAATCGCGCTGGGCTCGTCCGCCGCACGGAACGGGGCGACGGTGCCGATCAGCACGGCAGCGATGGGAACGCACACATCGGGCATCAGGCGTCCAGCTCGACGTCCCAGTACAACCAGTCGCGCCAGGTGTCATGCAGGTAATTGGGCGGAAACGCGCGCCCGCGCTCCTGCAACTGCCAGTTGGTCGGCCGGATCGGCTCGATCAGCAGCGGCATGTGCGCCTGCAGCGGCGTGCGTCCGCCCTTGCGCAGGTTGCACGGGCTGCACGCGGCGACGACGTTTTCCCAGCTTGTCCGCCCGCCCAGCCGACGCGGGACGACATGATCGAACGTCAGGTGATGCGGATTGCCGCAATACTGGCACGAGAAGCGATCGCGCAGGAACAGGTTGAAGCGGGTGAACGCCGGGAATTCCGACGGCTTCACATATTGGCGCAGCGCGATCACCGAGGGCAGTTGCACGGTGTGGTTGGGGCTGTGCACTTCCCGCTCATAGTGGGCGACGATGTCCACCCGTTCCAGGAACACCGCCTTGATCGCGGTCTGCCACGGCCAGAGGCTGAGCGGGTAGTACGAAAGCGGCGTATAGTCGGCATTGAGCACGAGCGCCGGGCAATCGGCCAGATGACGGGTGGAGCCGAGCGGGGGGACCCCGTCCATGACGCTGCGGGCATCGGCCGCGCGATCGATCAGATCGGCCTGGAGCATGGCCTCCCATGACAATCTGGCATGACGGTTTGGTGACCGGACATGGTGCCATCGTGGCCACGGCGCGCGCCGGCGTCAAGACTTGCGTCGGCGGGCAATCCACAGGACAAGCCCGGCATGGCCCCGATCCGCACCCGCTTTGCGCCCAGCCCGAACGGGGCGCTGCATCTGGGGCACGCCTATGCCGCAATCATCGCGCACGATCGCGCGCGGGCGGATGGCGGCGAATTCCGGCTGCGGATCGAGGATATCGACGGCGCGCGCAGCCGCGTCGAACTGGTGCCCGAAGTGCTGGCCGATCTGGCCTGGCTTGGGCTGGCATGGGACGGGCCATTGGTACGCCAGTCCGACCGGCTGGCCGCCTATGCCGAGGCGGGCGAGCGGCTGAAGGCGGCGGGATTGCTCTATCCATGCCAATGCACGCGTGCGGACATCGCGGCGGCGGCGCAGGCAATGGGGCCGGACGGGCCGGTCTATCCGGGAACCTGCAAGGGCCGCGATGTCGATCCCGAAGGCGCCGCGTGGCGGTTGGACGTGGGCGCGGCGCTGGCGCGAACCGGGCCGCTGGCGTGGGTCGATGAACGGGCGGGCGAACAGGCGGCGCGACCCGACCGGTTCGGCGATGTCGTGCTGCTGCGCCGCGATGCGCCCGCCAGCTATCACCTCGCGGCGACGCTGGACGATGCCGCCGATGGCATCACCGTGGTGACGCGGGGCATGGACCTGTTCGCGGCCAGCCATGTCCACCGCCTGTTGCAGGCGCTGCTCGATCTGCCGGTGCCGCGCTGGCACCACCACGGCCTGCTGGTCGAGGGGGACGGCCGCAAGCTGGCGAAGCGGCGCGGCTCGCCCTCGCTGGCCGATCGGCGTCATGCGGGCGAGGACGGTCGGGCGCTGGCCCAGGCCTTGCGCGTCGGGCGATTGCCGGCTGGCCTTTCGCTGGATGCGGGATTACACGGTCAATCATGACTTACCTGCTCGTCCCCGTCGTCGTGGTCCTGGTGATCATGGTTGTCGTCAGCCTGGTGCGCGGCATTGCCGCGTTCCTGAAGGGCACGCGCGAGGAGCTGGAGCGCGGGCCGGACGACGGGCCGACGCAATCGCAGATCCAGCAGAACCGCATGATGTTCGCGCGGATCAAGTACCAGGCCGCGGCGGTGGTGGTGATCGCCATCCTGCTGGCCTTCGCCAAGCACTGATCCGGCGGGCACAGAAACCTTGGTCAAGCTCAACAAGATCTACACGCGCACCGGCGACGACGGCACCACCGGCCTCGTCGATGGCTCGCGCTGCCCGAAGCATTCGGCCCGCATGGAAGCGATCGGCGCGGTGGACGAGGCGAATTCGGCGATCGGGCTCGCTGTCGTGGCGCTGGCCGGCGGTGCGCACGCGGCCAACCTGACGCGCGTCCAGAACGACCTGTTCGACCTTGGCGCCGATCTTGCCACGCCGGGCGACGATTTCACGCCCTCGCCGATGGTGCTGCGCATCGTGCCCGGTCAGGCGGAATGGCTGGAAGCGGCGATCGATGCGGTGAACGCCGATCTGGCGCCGCTGACCAGCTTCATCCTGCCCGGCGGCAGCGAGGCGGCGGCGCGGGTCCATGTGGCGCGCGCGGCGGTGCGCCGGGCCGAGCGTGCGGCCACCGCGCTGGCGGCCGAACTGCCGGTCAACCCGGCAGCACTGGCCTACATCAACCGCCTGTCGGACTACCTGTTCGTGCTGGCGCGCGCGGTCAACGACGGTGGCCGCGCCGACGTGCTGTGGGTGCCGGGGGCCAATCGTGGCTGACGAGGACGGGGTGCCGGGCGCGGGCGCCGACGATTGATCAGCGGGCGGCGGGCTTGTCGGCAGCCCAGGGCGAATGGCTCGGCTCCGGCGCCGGCTGCGCACCCGGCAGCAACCCGGCCACCATCTTCGCCGCCTGTTCGGCGTCCTTCGAATCGCCGCCTTCGGACGCGGACGGAATCGTGCAATAGGCCGTCAGCAGCACGCTGGCCGACCATGCCAGCGCCTTCCAGCGGCTGGCGAAGACGGTGTTGAGGCGCGGACCGAACATCATCGCGCCACGATAGCGCGCGCCGGTTAACGAAATCAGCCGCTAGTGGGGTGGATTTGAAATTCGCCTGCCTTTGCGGCCGGCGCCGGAGCGAATTTCAAATCCATAAACCCCACTAGAATCCTATAGTTGCTAGTGACCCTTTTGAATCTGAAGTCCGCTCCGCCCTATCATCAAAATGAGGCGGACTTCAGATTCGGGTCACTAGCCGCCTCGCGCTTCAGCTCGTACAGCAGTTCCAGCGCCTCGCGCGGAGTCAGCGCGTCGATGTCGAGGTGGTTCAGCCGCTCGCGCAGCGTGTCGCAGGCTTCCTCGTGGCTTTGCGCGGCGGCGGCGAACAGCGGCAGGTCGCCCAGCCCGGCCGCCAGCCCGCCGGTTTCGGCCCGGCCCTTTTCCAGCCGCGCCAGCACCGATTTCGCGCGATTGACCACCGGTGCCGGCACCCCGGCCAGCCGCGCCACGGCCAGGCCGAAGCTCGATTCGGCCGGCCCTTCGGCCAGTTCGTGCAGCAGGACAAGGTCGCCCTTCCACTCGCGCGCGCGAACATGGTGCAGGCTCAACGCGTCGCAGGTCTCGGCCAGCCGGGCCAGTTCGTGGTAATGCGTGGCGAACAGGCAGCGGCAGCGGTTGGCGCCGTGGACGGCTTCGGCCACGGCCCAGGCCAGCGCCAGCCCGTCATAGGTGCTGGTGCCGCGTCCCACTTCATCCAGGATCACGAAACTGGCGGGCGTCGCCTGCGCCAGGATCGCGGCGGTCTCGACCATCTCGACCATGAAGGTGGAACGCCCGCGCGCCAGGTTGTCCGACGCGCCGACACGGCTGAACAGCCGATCGACCAGCCCGACCGTGGCCGCTGCGGCCGGCACGAAGCCGCCCGCCTGCGCCAGCAGCACGATCAGCGCGTTCTGGCGCAGGAACGTGGACTTGCCGCCCATGTTCGGCCCGCCGACCAGCCAAAGCCGGTCCCGCTCCGAAAGCGTGCAGTCGTTGGCGACGAAGCGGTCGCCGCCCTTTGCCAGCGCCGCCTCGACCACCGGATGACGGCCACCCTCGATCCGCAGCAGCGGTTCGGCAACAATCTGCGGCCGGCACCATTGCCCTTCGGCGGCGCGCTCGGCCTGCCCGGCGGTCACGTCGATGCGGGCCAGCGCGGCGGCGGTGGCGGCAATGGCATGGCGCGCGGCGACGGCGGTGGCGACCAGCTCCTCGAAATGGGCTTCCTCGGCGGCCAGCGCCCGCCCGCCGGCTTCGGCGATGCGGCTGGCTTCCTCGTGCAGCGCCAGCGCGTTGAAGCGCACCGCCCCGGCCATCGTCTGGCGGTGGGTAAAGCCGCTGTCGGGCGCCATCAGCGCGTCGGCGCGCCCGGCCGGCACCTCGATGAAGTAGCCCAGCACGCCGTTGTGGCGGATCTTCAGCGCGGCGATGCCGGTGTCGGCGCGGTATTTCGCCTCCAGCGCGGCGATGGCGCGGCGGGCGTTGCCCGAGATGACGCGCAGTTCGTCCAGCGCGGCGTCGTAGCCTTCGGCGATATAGCCGCCCTGGCCCCGCTCGGTCGGCGGACTGGGCACCAGTGCGCGCAGCAGCAGGTCGATGAAGGCGCCGTGGCCGCCGCAATCGGGCAGCAGCGCGTCGATCAGCGCCGGGCGTTCGGGGCTGCGCTGGATCAGGTCGCGCAGCCGGGTGGCGCCGTCCAGCCCGTCGCGCAACTGGCCAAGATCGCGCGGGCTGCCGCGCCCCGCCACCAGCCGCCCCAGCGCCCGGCCGATGTCGGGCATGGCCTTCAACACCCCGCGCATGTCGTCACGCAGCAGCGCATCGTCATGCAGCCACTGCACGGCGGCCAGCCGCTGGCCGATTACACCGGCGTCGGTCAGCGGGGCGGACAGGTCCTCGGCCAGTTGCCGCGCCCCGGCGCCGGTGACGCAGCGATCGACGCATTCGATCAGGCTGCCCTTGCGGCCGCCCTGGCTGGATTGCAGCACTTCCAGGCTGGCGCGGGTGGCCTCGTCCATCGCCAGATGCGCGTCCGACGCGCGGGCCACCGGTGGCAGCAGCAGCGGCAGCGTGCCGCGCCCGACATGGTCGAGATAGGCGATCAGCCCCCCGGCGGCCGCCAGCATCGCGCGGCTGAAGCTGCCGAACCCGTCCAGCGTGGCAACACCGTGAACCGCGCCCAGCCGCGATTCGCCCTGATCGCTGGAAAAATCACGGCCCGGGCGGGGGATCGAATCGAACGGGGCCGAATCCCAGCCTTCGGGCGCGACGGTTTCGCTGGCACCCAGCCGGGCCAGCGCCGCGCCCATGCGATCGGCCGGGCATTCCTCCAGTTCCATGCGGCCGGTGGAAATGTCGCAGGCGGCAATGCCGATGGCCCCGCGCACCTCGCATACCGCGGCCAGCACGTTGGCGCGGCGCGGCTCCAGCAGGGCTTCCTCGGTCAGGGTGCCGGCGGTGACG
Source organism: Sphingomonadales bacterium (assembly GCA_018971065.1). The sequence goes on from JAGWVC010000066.1 coordinate 17,818, forward strand.
AAGCGGACGATGTCGCGCGCCACCAGCGCCTTGGAACCGCCGCGTTTCTTCGCCTGTTCGGGGGTTTCCACCTGTTCGGCGATGGCGACGCGGCAGCCGGCCTTGATCAGCCGGGCCAGATAGCCTTCCGCCGAATGCACCGGCACGCCGCACATCGGAATCGGTGTCCCGGCGTGTTCGCCCCGGCTGGTGAGGGCGATGTCGAGCACTTGCGAGGCGGTTTTCGCGTCGTCGAAGAACAGTTCGAAGAAGTCGCCCATGCGGTAGAACAGCAGGCAATCGGAAGCCTGCGCCTTCAACGCAAGATACTGCACCATCATCGGGCTGGCGGATTCTGACATCACAAGGCGGCACTAACGCCGCATCAGCGCCGCAGGAAGGGTGTCCGGCGCAGCTTTCCCCTATCCCGTCGGGTTCAGTTTCGTTAGGGGCGGGGCGATCGTAGGGGAGAATGCCCGTGTCCGAAGATAGCAATGTCCGTTTCACCGAGCGCGAGGCGCTGTTCTATCACAAGACGATCCGCCCGGGCAAAATCGAGATCATCGCCAGCAAGCCGATGGCGACCCAGCGCGACCTGAGCTTGGCCTACTCGCCCGGCGTGGCCGTGCCGGTCCAGGCCATCGCCGACGATCCCGCCACCGCCTATGACTATACCGCCAAGGGCAACCTCGTCGCGGTCATCTCCAACGGCACCGCCATCCTGGGGATGGGTGATCTGGGCGCGCTGGCGTCGAAGCCAGTGATGGAAGGCAAGGCGGTGCTGTTCAAGCGCTTCGCCGATGTCGATTCGATCGATATCGAGCTGGACAGCAAGGACCCCGACGCGCTGATCGAGGCGATCGCGATGATGGAGCCGAGCTTCGGCGGCATCAACCTGGAAGACATCAAGGCGCCCGAGTGCTTTATCATCGAGCAGACCCTGCGTGAGCGGATGAAGATTCCGGTGATGCACGACGACCAGCACGGCACCGCGATCATCGCCGCCGCCGGGCTGATCAACGCCTGCATGCTGACCGAGCGCAAGCTTGACGACATCAAGGTCGTGGTCAACGGCGCCGGCGCTTCGGCGCTGGCTTGCACCGCGCTGATCAAGTCGATGGGCGTCCGCCACGAGAACGTCATCGTCTGCGACACCAAGGGCGTGATCTATCGCGGCCGTGCCGGGATCGACCAGTTCAAGTCGGCCCACGCGGTCGATACCGATCGCCGCACGCTGGCCGAGGCGCTGGTGGGCGCCGATGTCGTGCTGGGTCTTTCCGCCGCCGGCGCGATCACGCAGGACATGGTCAAGGGCATGGCCCGCCAGCCGATCATCTTCGCGATGGCCAACCCCGATCCCGAAATCACCCCGCCCGACGCGCTGGCGGTTCGCCCCGACGCGATCGTCGCCACCGGCCGTTCGGACTATCCGAACCAGGTCAACAACGTGCTGGGCTTCCCGTTCATCTTCCGCGGCGCGCTGGACGTGCGCGCCACCGCCATCAACGAGGCGATGAAGATCGCGGCGGCCAACGCGATTGCCGAGCTGGCGCGCGAGCAGGTGCCCGAGGAAGTGGCCGCCGCCTATGGCCGCAACCACGCGTTCGGCCGCGAATACATCATCCCGGCGCCGTTCGATCCGCGCCTGATGGAAGTGGTGCCCAGCGCCGTTGCCAAGGCGGCGATGGATTCGGGCGTGGCGCAGAAGCCGATTCTGGACTTCGACAAGTATCGCCATGAGCTGAAGAGCCGCCTGAACCCGACGACATCGGTGCTGACCAGCGTCTACGAGCAGGTGAAGGCCAACCCCAAGCGGGTGATCTTCGCCGAGGGCGAGAACGAGGTGGTGCTGCGCGCCGCCATCCAGTTCCGCGATTTCGGCTATGGCACGCCGGTGCTGGTCGGCCGCACCCAGGCGGTGCGCGACAAGCTGGCCGAACTGGGCGTGTCGGACATCGACAGCTATGAAATCCACAACGCCGCCGTGTCCGAGCACACCGAGGCGATGATGGAAATGCTGTACGGGCGGCTGCAGCGCCGGGGTTTCCTGGAGCGCGACGTGCGGCGCATGATCAACCAGGATCGCAACGTGTTTGCCGCCGCGATGCTGAAGCTGGGCATCGGCGATGCGCTGGTGACGGGCATGACCCGGCCGTTCGGGCAGACCATCCGCGAAGTGCGCCAGGTGCTGGACCCGAAGCCGGGCCACCTGCCGTTCGGCGTCCACCTGATGGTGGGCAAGCAGACCACGGTGTTCATGGCCGACACCACCGTCAACGAGCGGCCCAGTCCCGAGGAGCTGGCGGTTATCGCCCGGTCCACCGCCGCCGTGGCGCGGCGGCTGGGGCATGAACCGCGCGTGGCCTTCCTGAGCTGGTCCACCTTCGGCAACCCGCAGGGGCGCTGGCTGGACAACATCCGCCAGGCGGTGTCGATCCTCGACGGACAGGAAAACGTCGGCTTCGAGTACGAGGGAGAGATGGCGCCCGATGCCGCGCTGAACCCGAAGGTGATGGAATACTATCCGTTCAGCCGCCTGTCGGCGCCGGCCAACGTGCTGGTGATGCCAGGCCTGCAATCGGCCAATATCTCGGCCAAGCTGCTGAAGGAACTGGGCGGCAACGCCACGATCGGGCCGATGCTGCTGGGCATGGAAAAGCCCGTGCAGATCGTGCCGATGACGGCGATCGCGCCCGACGTGCTGACGTTGGCGGTGCTGGCGGCCAGCGACGTGGTGGACTGACGCGGGCAGGGGCGGCTTGCGGGCCGCCCATTTGCCCGTCAATTATAGGTGATCGTCACCGAATAGGTGCCGCTGTACGTGCCGGTGGCCAGGTTGCCGGGCACCGTCAGCGTGCCGCCGACCTTGATCGCGGCGGTGCCGGTTGCGCCCAGCGTCACCGCGCTGGCCGAAGGCGTGGCGGTGAAGGTGACGACCTGCGCGCCGTTGCTGACCGAACTGCCGGTGGCTGCTACCGAGACCGAGCGGTTGGCATCGCCGGTGACGGTGAAGCTGTCGGCGGTCACCGCCGATCCGGGCACGAAGGCCACGTCGGATGTCACCGACCCCGCACCCGCCGCGCTGACCACCACGGTGCCGCCCAGCGTACCGGCGGTGAACTTGCCGAAGCTGAGCGCGGTGCCGGCGGTGTGAGTCAGCACGATCGGCGCCACCACCGCCGCCGCCGCCGTGCCGGCCTGCGCCGAAGTGCCGCCGCTGGCCGCCAGCGCGGGCGTGGCGACGAGGAGAGGCAGGGCGATCAGCGCAAACTTGGTCAGGTTGTTCATATCCGTAATCCCGATGGGGCCAGTGACGCGTGACTGCCGGAGCAGGCCGCATCGCCATGCCTTGAACATCATGGTTAACGGATTAGCCGCGATTGTTTACCAACCCCCTAACAGGAGATGACCAGGGTGCTGCGTATTGGCCGCAGCCGGATTATTTCCGGCGATAGCGGAAGTACCACACCTCATGCCCATAGACCGCGCGGGCCTTGGCTTCGTACCGCGTTTCGGGCCAGCCGCCGGGGCGCTTCAGGAAATCCTGCGGCTTTTCCGCCAGCCATTCGAACTGGTGACGGTGGCGGCGCATCACCATCAGCGCGTGCCGCACATAGATGGCATGATCGGTGCCGAAGCGGAATTCGCCGCCGGGTTTCAGCTTGGCGGCGATCAGGTCGACCGGGCCGTCGTTCATCATCCGCCGCTTGGCATGGCGCGCCTTGGGCCAGGGATCGGGGTGAAGCAGGTACAGGAAGCTCAGCGCGCCGTCGGGGATGCGGGCGAGGACTTCCAGCGCGTCGCCGTGGTGGATGCGGATGTTGCCGAGCGGGGTGTTCTTCCCATTGTCGCCATCGACGTGAGTCAGCGCCTGGGCGACGCCGTTCAGGAACGGTTCGGCGCCGATGAAGCCGTGATCGGGCAGCATGTCGGCGCGGTAGGCCATATGCTCGCCGCCGCCGAAGCCGATCTCGAAGTGCAGCGGCCGGTCACTGCCGAACAGGCCGGCGGCGGTCACCTCGCCCTCGGCCGGCACCGCGATTCGCGGCAGCAGCGTATCGACCAGATGCTGCTGGCCGACGCGCAGCGGCTTGCCCTTGGCGCGGCCATAGAGGCGGTTGATGGTGGTGGGATCGCCGGGTTTGTGCGCAGTCATGGCGCGGGCGCATAGCGGGGCCGGTGGCGAAACACAAACGGCCCACCGTGCGGCGGGCCGTTCGCGTTGTTCAACTCTTGCTGAAGCCAAGGCCTGCTGGGATTTGGCTCAGGCCGGAGCGAGGAAGCGAAGCTGAACTTGTTCAATGGGTGACTTCGAGAACCGGAGCGGAGCGTACTCTAGGTGGTGTGGACACTTACCGGAGCCATAAGATTGTTGCGGCGAGTGTGATGATGGCGAGGTAATTTCGAGCAGTTTTCTCGAAGCGTGTCGCGACGCGTCGGAATTGCTTGAGTTTGCTGAAGCAGCATTCGACG
>JAGWVC010000158.1 GCA_018971065.1 Sphingomonadales bacterium
CACATGGCACATCGGAATTGCGCGCGCGCCGCGTCGTTGCTGGCGCTGGCCGGCGGCCTGTTGGCAATGCCCGCGGCGGCCCAGCAGGCCCCGCAGGCCGCGAACCCCGACGACATCGTCGTTACCGCCCGGCGCATGGAAGAACGCCTGCAGGACGTGCCGATCTCGATCACCGTGTTCAACCAGGACCAGTTGGCCCAGCGCAACATCGTCAACACCACCGATCTTGCCGCCTACACCCCCGGCCTGTCGGTCAACGGCCGCTACGGCTCGGACAAGTCCACCTTCGTCATTCGCGGCTTCTCGCAGGAGCTGAACACACTGCCCACCGTGGGGGTCTACTTCAACGACGTGGTGGCCCCGCGCCTCCAGTCGAACATTCCCAGCGGCAACGGCGCCGGCGTCGGCGCGATGTTCGACCTCGCCAACGTGCAGGTGCTGAAGGGCCCGCAGGGCACCCTGTTCGGCCGCAACACCACCGGCGGCGCGATCCTGCTGGTGCCCAAGCGCCCCAGCGACAAACTGGAGGGGTATGTCGAAGGCACGCTGGGCAATTACAACGAACGCCGGATCGAGGCGGTGGCCAACATTCCGCTGGGCGATGGCTTCAAGATCCGGCTCGGCATCGATCGCAACAAGCGCGACGGCTATGTCCACAACCGCACCGCCGTCGGCCCGGCCGATTTCAACAACGTCAACTATTTCGCCGGCCGCCTCGGCACCCTCGCCGAACTGACCCCGGCGCTGGAAAACTACACGCTGTTCACGTACTCGCATTCGAACACGCACGGCACGATCGGCAAGTTCGTCTACAACAACGATGGCCTGCACCCGGGCACCGACGGGTCCACCGGCCTTGCCGCGCTGCTGCGCACCGGCATCAAGGCGCAGGTCGATCGCGCGGCGGCCAATGGCTATGGCTACTACGATGTCGAGAACAACGACCCCAATCCCTACGTCTGGTCGAAGAACTGGCAGATTTCGAACACCACCACCTGGAAGGCCGGCGACACGCTGACCGTGAAGAACATCGCCAGCTATGGCGAGGCGCGCGAAAAGTACTCGTTCAACCTCGACGGCGACAACACCACCTTCCCGTTCGTGCTGACTTACCCCGGCCCCACCCGCACGCAGGGTTCCCAATACACGCTGACCGAGGAACTCCAGCTTCAGGGTCGCAGCGGCGATGACCGGCTGACCTGGCAGGCCGGCTTCTACATGGAACGCAGCGCCCCGCTGGGCAGCCAGGAACAGTGGACCCAGATCGCCTCGACCTGCGCCAATGTCTACGCGTTCCAATGCTCGACGCTGTCCAGCGCGATCAGCAGCGTCTCGGTGGCGAAGAACAACTACCGCTATCACAACTACGGCCTCTACGCGCAGGCGACCTACAAGCTGGCCGACCGGCTTTCGGTCACCGGCGGCATCCGCAACACCTGGGACTGGCTGCGCGAGGATGCCGACAATGTCCGCGTCGTGCCCTCGCCCGCCGGGCCGCTGGCCTACAACTGCTCGCGCATCTACGATGCCAACAACCGGCCGGTGGCGGTGACCGCCGACGCGCTGGGCAGCGGCATCTGCACCCGTTCGTTCCAAATCAGTTCGAACCGGCCGACCTGGCTGATCGACCTCGACTGGAAGCCGGTCAACGACGTGCTGGTCTATGCCAAGTACGCGCGCGGCTATCGCGGCGGCGGCATCAACGAGGCCAACCTGAATGCCGAAACCTGGGCGCCCGAGAAGGTCAACGACTACGAACTGGGCGTGAAGGGCTCGTGGCACGGGCCGGTTTCCGGCTCGCTGGCGGTGGACGGGTTCTGGAACGATTTCACCAACCAGCAGGTTACCGTGGTCATCCCGCAATGCTCGCCCAGCGGCGCCGCCGGCCGGGCCAGTTGCACCCGCCCCGCGCCCACCGGCATCAACGGCATCCAGAACCTGGGCACCTCGCGGATGCGCGGCGTCGAGATCGAGGGCAGCCTGTCGTCCGGGCCGGTGCGGCTGGACGTCGGCTATGCCTACCTCGACGCCAAGGTTCTCAACGCGGCAACCCCGGCCTGCGACAACTCCGCGTTTGAATGCGCCAGCGCCACTTACCTCCAGCCGGGTCAGGCACTGCCGTTCGCGCCGAAGAACCGCATCACGCTGACCGGCACGGTGACGCTGCCGCTGAACCCGAAGCTGGGCAAGGTCTCGCTGTCGGCAACGTTCACGCACACCGACCAGCAGATCACCAGCTATTCGAACGCCAAGGCCTTCGCCGCCGGGGCGATTCCGTTCGATGCCGGCATCGCGCCCGCCACCAATCTGCTGAACCTGAACCTGAACTGGAAGGATGTCGCCGGTTCGCCGGTCGATCTGGCGCTGTTCGCCACCAACGTGACGAAGCAGAAGTACTTCGTCTCGCTGACCAACTCGCTGGCCTCGCTGGGCGGCGAATCGGTGATCCTGGGCGAACCGCGGATGTTTGGCGTGCGGTTGAAGGTGAAGTACGGGAAGTAGTGCTGCCCGTTCCTATTCCTCGGTGCGGATCAGCACGGTCTCGCCGAGGAACAGGAACAGCAGGAACGGCGCCCAGGCGGCCACCAGCGGCGGGTAGCCGCCGAAGTTGCCCAGCGCCAGCGCGGCATTGTCCACCACGAAGTAGGCGAAGCCCAGCGCCATGCCGATCACCGCGCGGATCAGCAACTGGCCCGAGCGCGCCAGCCCGAACGCGGCCACCGCGCCCAGCAGCGGCATCAGCATCGCCGCCAGCGGCCCGCTGATCTTGTGCCACCACTTGCCGTCCAGTTCGCTGGTGCGTCGCCCGGCGGCGTTCAGCCGGTTGATCGAGCCGGTCAGCGCAACGATGCTCTGCGAATCCGCATCCACGGCGGCCATCTCGATCTGCTCGGGCTTCACCCCCTGCCCCACCACCACCGGGCCGGGACGTGATGTGGCGATGGCGCGGGTGTCGAACCGCACCGGATCGTCCAGCCGCCAGCCGGGCGCGGCGAACGCGGCGGCCGGGCTGCGGAACTGCGCGACGATCACCCCGCGCGCGTCGCGCTCGTACCAGGTGACGCCCGACAGCCGCATCGCCTTGCCGAAGCCGACCGCGCTGTCCGCCGCCAGGATGTTGGTCCCGTCCGCCATGTAGACATTGGGATGGGTGATCGCCGCGCGCGGGATCGTGCCGAAATCCGCCGCAGCCCAAGCCTTCAGCGTCGCGGTGGAGCGGGTGACAACGCGCTCGTTGAACGCGAAGTTGGCCAGGCTGACCACCGCCGCCGTCATCACCATCGGCGCCAGGATCTGGTGCGCGGAAAGCCCGCCGGCGCGCATGGCGATGATCTCGCTGTTCTGGTTCAGCGTGAAGAACGTGATCAGCGTGCCCAGCAGCACCGAATACGGCAGGAACGTTGCCACCAGTTGCGGCGCGCGCAGCGAGACATACGTCCACAACTGCGCCTCGCCATTGCCGGCATGGGCCAGGATCTTGCCGCTCTCGCCCAGCAGGTCCAGCAGTTGCAGCACCAGCACCAGCATCACCAGCATCGCCAGGATGCGGCTGATGAACAGCCGCGCCAGATACAGCGTCAGCGTGCGCGAGGGAAAGAAGTCGAACAGCATCGCGTCAGCCCTGCGGTTGCTTGCGCTGCAGCAGCGCGCGCACGCGCTTGCCGATTCCGGCAAAGAAGGTTTCCAGCGCGCCGATCGGCTGCCCGCCGGGCACATAGGCCACGCGCCAGTACATCCAGCCGATGATCGCCGCGAAGATCAGGAACGGCCCCCACAGCGCCAGCACCGGATTGACCTTGCCCAGCGCCGCCACCGACTGCCCGTATTCGTTGACCTTGTGATAGGCCACAACCATCACGATCGACACGAACAGCCCCACTGACGATGTCGATCGCTTCGGCGGGATCGCCAGCGCCAGCCCCAGCAGCGGCAGCATCAGGATCATCACCACTTCGGCCAGCCGATAGTTCAGGCTGGCGCGCACCACCGCCTTTTCCGCCGGGGCGGAATGATCGGCCCAGCCGATGCGCAGCAGCTCGGGCAGGAAATACTCGCGCTCACCCCCGCCGCGGTTGCGGAACTTCTCCACCGCCGGCAGGTCGATCGGCAGGTCATGCTGGGTGAAGCTCAGCACGCGCGGGCTGACCTTCGGCGCTTCCTGCACGATCTGCCCGTCATTCAGCCGCAGGATCACCGTGTCGGGGTTCTCCTGAAGCGCCATGAACCGGCCCTGCCGCGCGGTGATCGACAGCACCGTTCCCTTGTCCGACGTCACCCGCACGAAAATGCCCAGCAATTCTCGCCCGTTGTCGCGGCTCTGCTCGATGCGCAGCGCCATGCGGCTTTTCAGCGTGTTGAACTCCCCCACCTTGATCGACGCGCCCAGCGCCCCCGAGCGCAGTTCGAACTGCAACTGCTCGTAATAGTAGCGCGATAGCGGCTGAAGATAGGACACGATCAGCAGGTTCACGAAGGCCAGACCGATCGCGATCATGTAGGGCACGCGCAGCAGGCGGGTATAGGACAGCCCCACCGCGCGCATCACGTCCAGCTCGTTCGAGATCGCCAGCTTGCGGAACGCCAGCAGGATGCCGATCATCAGCCCCAGCGGGATCGCCAGGCTGGCATATTCGGGCAGCAGGTTGGCCAGCATCCGGAACACCACCGAGACCGGACCGCCCTCGGTTGCCACGAA
>JAGWVC010000159.1 GCA_018971065.1 Sphingomonadales bacterium
CCGCATCAACTGCATCGCCCCCGACATCAACGCCACCCCCCGGCTGGTGAACCAGATTCCCATGCCCGAGGCCGAGGCGCTGGCGATGATGGATGCCAATGCGGTGAAGGAAGGTGTGCCGTTGCAGCGCTTCGGCCGGCCGATCGATCTCGCCAAGCCGCTGCTGTTCCTGCTGTCGGACATGGCCTCGTTCATCACCGGGCAGACGCTGGTGATCGATGGCGGGGTGATGGTGCAGTTCCCGCATCAGGCGGGCGAACTGAAGCGATAAAGCGCGCTTAAGGCGGGCTTATCGCGCGCCTTTCGCCGGCCGCGCCGGATAGCGGCAGCCGCGCGACAGGCCCACGCCCTTCAGGAACGCGCGGCGCGCCGATCCGGCATAGATCGCCGCCTGCACCTTCTTCTCCTGCGCGTTCGCGCCGGAAAGCTCGCGAATCACGCCGCGAAAAGGAATGAACGAGCCGACCACCGACTTCGCCACCGATCCCGCCGTAGGGTGCGCGCCGCGCTCGGCCTGAACATCGATGTCCTCGCCCAGGATCGCGTCGAGATTGCGCACCGCAGCGGCAATGCGCGGGCAGGTGTTCAGCCCGGCCAGGCTGTAGGGCGCCTGTTCGGCGTCGATCAGCACTTGCGGAATGCCCTGTTTCCGGATGTTCAGGTCACTTAGCGGCGTCGTCGCGACATCACTGGCGGTCACTGTCTGGTCGGTGATCGGATGCTCGGCAGGGGATGTGCTGGCGGCAGCCGGCTGACCCGACGCCGGGGCGGGCGGGGGGGAAGCGGGCGCCGGGGTGGCTGCCGCCAGCACAAGGGTTGCGAAACCGGAAAGCAGAGCGACAAATCGGGGGCCTCGGGGGAAGGGGGCCGTGGTCATGTCGCCGTGATCCTTTCGGTACTCGCAGCCTCAATATGCGTGAGCGGCGCGGTTGTTCCGCTGCCTGCCGATTTTATCGCCGCAGGTCGGCGAATGTGTCGCAGGCGTTCAGATCGCCGCTGTCCAGCCCCTTCTTCAGCCATTCCATCCGCTGCGCGCTGGAACCGTGGGTGAAGCTGGCCTCGTTCGGGTTCTGCCCCGCGCCCTTCTGCAGGGTATCGTCGCCGATCTGGTGCGCGGCGTTCAGGCCCGATTGCATGTCGCCCGATTCCAGCCGGTCGCGGTTGCGCGCCGCCCACACCCCGGCATAGCAATCGGCCTGCAATTCCAGCCGCACCGACAGGCGATTGGCCGCGCCGGGGTTCTGCTCCTGCGCCTTGTGAACCTCGTCCGAGGTGCCCAGCAGGTTCTGGATGTGGTGGCCGTATTCATGCGCGATCACATAGTCACGCGCGAACTGGCCGCCGGCGCCAAGCTGCTGCTCAAGCTGCTGGTAGAAATCGGTGTCGAGGTAGATGCCGTTGTCGCTGGGGCAATAGAACGGTCCCATCGCGCTTTGCGCCGCGCCGCAGCCGGACCGACCCGCCTGCGCGTAGAACACCAGCTTCGGCCGCGAGAACGATGCCCCGACTTCCGCCACCAGCGGCTTCCAGGTCTTGTTCAGCGACGACAGCGCGTTGCACGATTCGAGGCTGGCCTGGTTCACCCGGCACGACGCCGCGCCGCCCCCGGCAGCAGCCGGCGCGGCCTGCTCATAACCGCCGGTGCCCGGCTGGCCCGGCAGCGTCGGCGCCTGCGCGGGCATCCCGCCCAGCAGGCTCAGCGGGTTGACCTTGAACACCACCGCGATGACCAGCAGCAGCGCGATCGAACCGCAGCCCAGCCGCCCGCCGCCCAGTGGAAACCCGCCGCCGCCGATCGGCATCTGGAAGCCGCCCCCGCCGCCGCGCTGATCCTCGACATCGACATCGTTGGGGTCGAAATCATCCAGTCGCATCGTGCTGATTTCCTGTCCGTGATTCGGGTTCGCGCAGGCCGATCTGTAGCGCGGCTGCAACCACCGCGCAAAAAGCGACGAAACCGGACCAACCGCGTGGCTCGCCCCTTGCCGACGCGGTGGCGGCCTGTAGGCTGGCGCGATGAACGGTTTTCTGCGGGCGACAAGACGTGCGACGAAAGCGCTGCTGCTGGCGGCGCTGGTGGCGCTGCCAGCAGCAGCCGCTGCCCCGCGTGACCGCGAGGCGGATGCCGTCGCCGCCCAGTTGCGGGCCGACATGGCGGTTCTGGCCGGTGACGATTTTCAGGGCCGGATGCCCGGCACCGAAGGCGAATCGAAAACGCTGCGCTGGCTGGGCCGGCAGTGGTTCGATGCCGGGCTGGTTTCGGGCACGAACGACCCCGGCCATGCCTGGTTCGCGCCGGTCACGCTGATCGCGCGTGAGCCGGCCGGGTCCACCGTGCAGTTCCAGCGCGCGCGCCGCACCATCGTGCTGGCCCCGGGTGAGGCGCTGGCGCTCACCTCCGCGCGCCGCAGCCTGATCGAAGGGGCACCGCTGCTGTTCGTCGGCCGTGGCGCCGGCGCGCCGCCCGCGCGCGCCGAACTGGCGGGCCGTGTCGCGGTGCTGCTTGACGGGCGGGGCGCGAAGGTTGCCACCGCCGGCGGCATGGCGGTGCAGGGCAGTGAGCGGCAGAACGCGCTGCTGGCGGCAGGGGCGTCGGCGGTGCTGACGGTGCTGGACGGCAGCCGGGGGATCGACAGCGTCGCCGCGCGGCGCAAGCGCCAGGGCTATGCGCTGGCCAGCGAGGCGCTGGGCGGCGATCTTGAGGCGTTCGTCACCGCGCCGGCAATGGACCGGCTGCTGGGCGGCACCATTCGCGATTCGGGCAGGCTGGCGGCGCTGGAGGCCGAGGCCGACCGGCCCGATTTCGTGCCGCGTCCGCTGGACCTGACCGCCAGTATCGAGGCGACCACGCGCGAAACCCGCATCCTCACCCACAACCTCATCGGCAAGCTGCCCGGCCGCCGGCCCGATGGCGGCGCGGTGCTGCTGATGGCGCACTGGGATCATTTCGGCACTTGCGCGCAGCCCCCGGCCGAACACCTGATCTGCAACGGCGCGATCGACAACGCCAGCGGTGTCGCCGCGCTGACCGCCATCGCCCGGCGGCTGGCCAAGGCGCAAGGCATGGGGACGGGGCTGGATCGCGACGTTTATTTCCTTGCCACCACCGGCGAGGAACTGGGCCTGCTGGGTGCCGAGGCCTTTGCCGAAAGCCCGCCGCTGCCGCTGAAGAAGATCGTCGCCGCGTTCAACCTCGATACCGTGGCGATTGCGCCCGCCGGCACCGCGCTGGGGCTGGTGGGCCGAGGGATGACCCCGCTCGACGGCGCCATCGCGCAAGTGGCCCAGGCCGAAAAGCGCAAGTTGTCCACCAGCACCGAACCCAACACCTACATCCGCCGCCAGGACGGCTGGGCGCTGATGCGGCACGACGTTCCGGCGGTGATGGTCACTTCCGCCTATGGCGAGGTGGCGCGGCTGGAGCGGTTCTTCGACACCGATTATCACCGCCCCGGCGACGTGATGAAGCCGGGCATCGAACTGGGCGGCGCCGCGCAGGACGTGCTGTTCCACGTCGCGCTGGTGCGCTGGTTCGCCGACGTTCGTCGCTGGCCTGCAACACGGTGAGGCGCCGGGCGAGACAGCAAATTTTACAAGTGCCGTTCATTGACGCGGCAGGGCGCCGGGCATAGTCTTCGCACGCCGCGCCAAGGGGTGCGCTTGAGGAGGGTTGTCCGATGAAGAAGCTGCTGTTCCCGCTCACCGTGCTGGCCTGTTTCGCGCTGCCGCAGATGGCCAGCGCCGCCGCGTGCAAGGACGCCAAGGGCAAGTTCATCAAGTGCCCGCCTGCTGCGGCCGCACCCGCCGCCAAGCCCGCCGCGCCCGCTATGGCCCCGGCCAAGCCCGCCGCCGCACCGGCGATGGCCAAGGCAGCCGCGCCCGCCCCGGCTGCCAAGTCGGCGCCGTGCAAGGATGCCAAGGGCAAGTTCATCAAGTGTGCCCCCGCCGCCGCTGCCGCGCCGGCCGCCAAGCCCGCCGCCCCGGCGATGGCGCCCGCCAAGAAGGGTCCGTGCCGCGACGCCAAGGGCCGCTTCGCCAAGTGCTGAGCTGATTTTCAGCGCTGGAAACAGCAACGGCGCGTCGGGGAAACCCGGCGCGCCGTTCTGATTCAGGGCTGCTGCGGCAGGTTCAGCCCGCGACGGTCCAGGTCTGTCCCTTGGCCAGCAGCTTGCCCAGATCGGCGGCCTTGCCGGCGCGCGCGCGCGCGTCCTGCTCACCCACCGCGCTTTCATAGCTGGGCGCGGGATCGTCATAGATCACGCCCAGCGCCATCGGGAACGGGCCGAACGGCAGTTCCACCAGCATGTGCGCGACCGAGCGGTTGGTGACATCGTGGACGATCACGCCCGCAGCCTGCCAGTCGCCGTCAATGACATCGACCACCTTCAGTTGCAGCTTGTCGGCGTCCAGCGCGATGCCCTTCGTGTTCTTGTCGAACAGCATCGGCTCGCCGTGCTTCAGCCACAACTGCTGCGCCTCGGCACCCTTGGGCGCGGCGAAGTCGTCGAACACGTCCTTGTTGTAGACGATGCAGTTCTGGAAGATTTCCACGAACGCCGCGCCCTGGTGGGCATGGGCGGCCTTCAGCACTTCGGGCAGGTGCTTGGAAACGTCG
>JAGWVC010000067.1 GCA_018971065.1 Sphingomonadales bacterium
ATGTGCAGCACCGGCACGGCGCGCGCGTCGGAAATGCGGTGCTCGGCAAGGCGGCGATCCACCATCCGCCGATAGTTGCGCGCCAGTTGCAGCAATTCAAGGGTGATGCGGGCCTGGCGCTGGCGGCGGGAATCGGTCGCTTCCATTCGATAGCCTCCTATGCATTATAAGTAGGATGCTATCTATCTATTGTCAAGGCCGCGCGGACCGGCAGTCAGTTCTCAGCCTAGCCGTGAAGGCGGGCCAGCAGTTCGATCAGCTTGCGCACTTCGGCCGGGGTATAGCGCGCCTTCAGCCACGCTTCGTGCGCCGCGATGGCCTGTCGCGCGTCGGCCAGCGCCGCCCTGCCCGCGTCGGTGAGGTCCAGCGTCTGCATCCGGCCGTCCACCCGGGACTTGCCGCGCACCAGATAGCCGCGCGCCTGCAGGCGGTTGACGATCGCCATCGTCGTCGCGCGATCCATCTGCAACTGCGTGGCGAGGCCGGTCTGCGCCATGCCGGGGTTGCGATCGACCAGCATCAGCACCGAGACCTGCTTCTGCGTCAGCCCCAGATCGGCGAAGGTTTCGGTGAAATGGCGATAGACCGCGCCGTGGGCGAGGCGGATGTGGAAGCCGACGATGCCGTCGAGATCGCCGAGCGTATCGGCTGAAGGGTCATCGCTGCCTGCCATGCCCGTGCCATAGGCGGCGCGCGCCGGCGACGCCAGTTCAACCATGCCGTTCGATCCAGTCCAGCGTGCGGTCCAGCCCGCCGAACGGGTAGAAGTGCAGGCGAACCTTGCCGTGCGCGGGCGTCAGCCCGGCTTCGAGTTGCCGCACGAACCGGTCCGGCCCGGCGCTGCCCATCAGCCCCGCCAGCGACACCCCGTACTTGCGCATCACCGCCGCCGAAGCGCCGACCCCGCAATGCGCGGCGAAGCGCAGCAGCGTGGCGATCGACGCCGGCCCCGGCACGCCCAGCCGCACCGGGCAATCGATGCCGCGCCGCCGTGCCTGCCCCAGCCAGCCCAGCACCGATTGCGCGTCGAACCCGAACTGGGTGACGACGAGCGGCGCCATGCCCCGCGCCGCGACATCGGCGATCTTGGCGGCCAGCACGTCCCAGCACTGCTGCGCCGACATCACCGGATGGCCGTCCGGGTGCCCGCCCAGGCCGATCGCCCGAATGCCCGCCGCCTCGAACGCGCCGGTGGCCAGCAGCGCGGTGCTGTCGGCAAACGGCCCTTCCGGCTCACGCGGGTCGCCCGCCACCACGAAGCAGCGGCGCACGCCGGCATCGCGCACCACCGCGTGCAGGTAGTCGGAAAAGTCGCGTTCGCGGGCGATGCGCCGCGCCGAGAAGTGCGGCATCGGCTCGAACCCGCATTCGCGCACCGCGACGGCGGTGGCGACCCGCGCGGCCAGCGTCTCACCCGGCAGCCAGGTGACCGCGACCGGCGTTTCGGCGGGAATACGGGGCGCCACCGCGCGAAGCTTGCCCGCTTCGCGCGCGGTCACCTCCAGCGAATAGCCGTCGGTGATCGCGGCGAAGGGGCGATCCCAGTTGGGGTGGATCTGCGGCAGGGCCATCGCGCGGTGGCGCGGTTCAGCGACCGGTGCGCCAGCCCTGCTTGTAGGTTTCGCGCGCTACCCGGCTGTAGGGCACCGGCGAGACGATCGCGCGGACCTCGATCTGGCGGTGCGGCTCCACCGTGGTCTTGGCGGTGCCGCCGTTCTCCTCGCCCCAGACGACGCGCAGTTCGGTACCGACCGGGATTTCGGGATCGATGGTGGCGAGGCTGAGCGCCTGCTTTTCGTTGAACGAGTAGCCGGTGAACATCGACAGGCCGACGGTGCGGCCACCGGCATCGACGACGCGGTCGTAGTTCGACGAGGCATAGTTGGCCAAAGGCACGTCGAAGAACTTGTAGGGCACGACGTCGGGATCGAACAGCGAGGCCTGGATTGCCGCCATGTCCTGGGGGTGCCACGCCAGCGTGACCTTGCGGCGCTGGGCGGCGGGGTCGAGCGCTTCCAGCGCCTCACGGCCGTGGAAATCATGGTCGAACTTCACGAACGGGCCGTAGCCCAGTTCCCACGGGTTCAGGTAGTAATCCTCGATCCGGTCCGACACGAACGAGCCGCCGATCGATCCGGTCGCCTCGTAACTGTCGGCGCCCAACCATTCGCGGAAGCCCTTCAGCTTTTCGCCGGTGTAGATGGCCGGCAGCGGCGAGGGAATCCAGCCCGATTCCAGCGTGTTCGACGGATAGGCGCGGCTGCCGCAGGCGATCAGCCCGAATTCCCTGCCAGCCTCCAGGATCGCGGCGCGGATTTCCTCCTGCTGTTCGTATGGCCCCCAGATTTCCAGACCCGGCGCGCCCGACATGCCGTGGCGCAGGGTGCGCACGGTGTGGCCGGCAATGGCCATCGTGCTCATCGTGAAGAACTTCAACTGCTCCAGCGGGCCACCGTTGAGCTTTTCGATCACCGCCCAGGCGTTCGGCCCCTGGATCTGGAAGCGCCAGCACGAACGCGTGACCGGCTTGCCCATCGGCCGCATCGGCGAACGATCGTCCAGTTCCACCGCGACGTCGTAGCCGCCAGTGGCGGCATGATAGCGCAGCCAGTTCGCGGCCGGGGCGCGGCCGACGTAGAGGAATTCCTGTTCGGCCAGCCAGAACACGATGCCGTCGCCGATGACGTGGCCGTAAGGCGTGGTCGGCACGTATTGCTTGGCCTTGTTGACCGCCCAGCCCCTGGTGGAATTGATCATCGTGTCCGACAGCAGGCGCAGCGCGTCCGGCCCGCGCAGATACAGGTTCACCATGTGGTGCGACTGGTCAAACAGCACCGCCGAATGCTGCCAGGCCCACTGTTCCGAACGCCAGTTGGAGAATTCGGGCGCCACCACCGGATAGACATAGGCCCCGAGCTGCGAATTGCGCAGCATGGCGACGATGTCAGGCTGCTGGCCCAGCAGGGTTTCAAGGTTGGCGGTCATCAGGCGTCTCCGGAAAAATGCTGCGCACAATTTAGTATGCATTGCATACATATTTATCGTATGTGTCGCAAACGGAATTTGCGATGCCGGTTATGGGCAAGGGAGGATGGGCGCGATGCAACAGGAATTCGTGATGACACTGGCCTGCGCCGATCGCCCCGGGCTGGTGGCGGCGGTGACCGGGCGGCTGGTCGAACTGGGCGGCAATATCCGCGAATCGCAGCAGTTCAACGCCACCGACAGCGACCGCTTCTTCATGCGGATCGGCTTCGATTGCCCCGGTGGCGACGCACCCGCGCTGCGGGCCGGGTTTGCCGCGCTGGCCAGCCGGTTCGACATGGCGATCACCGTGCGCGCCACGGCAGAACGCCGCAAGGTGCTGTTCCTGGTCAGCCGGTTCGATCACTGCCTGGGCGACCTGCTCTATCGCAACCGCATCGGCGAGTTGCCGATGGATATTGTCGGCGTCATCGGCAACCACCCGCGCGAGGCGCTGGCGATCAGCCTGCTCGACGGCATACCCTATCACCACCTGCCGGTGACGAAGGACACCAGGGCTGCGCAGGAGGCGCAGGTGCGCGCGCTGGTCGAGGAGACCGGCGCCGAGCTGGTGGTGCTGGCGCGCTACATGCAGATTCTTTCGGACGAGACCGCCGCGTGCCTGTCAGGCCGCTGCATCAACATTCACCACAGCTTCCTGCCCGGCTTCAAGGGCGCCAAACCCTATCACCAGGCGCACGCGCGCGGGGTGAAGATGATCGGCGCGACCGCGCACTATGTCACCGCCGATCTCGATGAAGGTCCGATCATCCATCAGGATGTCGAGGCGATCAGCCACGCCGATTCGCCCGACGATCTGGTGCGCAAGGGCCGCGACATCGAGCGCCGGGTGCTGGCCACGGCGGTGGCGCTGCACCTGGAGGATCGCGTGTTCATGAACGGCGGCAAGACCATCGTGTTTCGGCCCTGAGCAATGGCATCAGGGTGGCAGGGCTGCCTACCAGGGCTTCGGCTTACGCCCCCGGATTTCGTGCGTGACATAGTCGGCGGCCTGGACGAGCCTTGCCGTGAAGCGTTCAAGGTCGGATCGGCTGCATCCTTCGGGAAAGGCGCTCATCACGATTTCGAGGCACGCCTCGCCCTCGGGCGAGAACACCGGCGCGGCGACGTAGTTGACCCCTTTGCCCGGCGCGTCGTCCCAGTCCAGCATCTGGAATTCGCTGGCGAGGATTTCGCCGGCATTGCGGATGGCGGTTGCCGAAAGGGTTTCGTCCTCGGGCTCGCCCGGCGAGATCACGGTGGCCTTGATCAGCCGGTGCAGGCCGATGCCTTCGGCCGCCATCGCATAGCCCCGGCGGCGAATGACCGGGATGGCGCGTTCCAGATGCCGGCGAATGTCGGGCGACAGGTAGGCGGTGCCGCTGTCGAGATAGGCGGCAATCGCGGCATCGCCCCGCCAGGCGATCTGCCCGATCCCGATCGACGGCACCACTGCCCGCCGTTCGCCGACCAGCGTCAGCCCGTCATAAGTGCGCGGGGTGCCTTCGCGGCCCAGCAGCAGGTATTCGTGATTGACGATGGCGGTGGCGCCGAAGCCGAGATTGAGGTCCGCCCGCAACCGCGCCATCTCGCGCTGGGCGATCGCCACGCCCGGATACCGGTCCAGCGCGGCCTGGCCGATCGCCACCAGCGTCATCCCCAGCGTGTATGTCTTGTGACGCGGATGGCGCGACACGAACCCGGCCTCGGTCAACGCCATCATCACGCGGTGCGCCGATCCTTTCGACAGGTCCAGCAACCGGGCGATTTCCGCCAGCGTGAACGCCTCGGTCGCGTGCGCGGCGAGGAAGGTGATGACGCGGAGCGGGCGATGGTTGGGATCGGAAAAATCGCTCATGCCCGTCTTCGATTGCCCTTCTGTGCGCGGATTCGATGCCGGGATCGGCGCAAACGGCACGATTTCGCACCGCGAAGTTCCATATATGGAATTTTAACCCCCCGCAACCAGGGCAAGCGCTGTCAATCGCCGGCCGCAGTCCGGGTGGCGCCTGCCGATGGCGTCACGGCCGACTTGCGCATCGTGGCGGAATAGGAAGCGACGATCCGTTCACCCTGAACGATCGTGCCGCGCAGGAAGCTGAGCCGCCGCGTTTCCTTCAGCAGTTCGGTGACCGCGTCCATCGGCTCTTCCAGTTCGCCCGCATCGATGAACTGGCAACCGAGGTCCAGCGTCACCGCGCCGGCCGTGGCGCCTTCGGACAGCACCCAGATCGTGGCGAACAGCGCCACGTCGGCCAGCGCCAGAATGACGCCGCCATGCACCGATCCGGGCAGGTTCGCGTGCTGGACGCCGGGAAACATGCGCAGGCGGCAGCAATTCCCCGCCTGCTTGCGCACCAGCATCCTGCCCATCGCCACGGCATTGAACCGCGCCTTGTCGGCCACGTCCCAGGTCAGCCAGCCGGGGTTTTCCGGATCGGGTATGCAGGAAAAGCTGGTTGCGGGGAGTCTCATGCCGTCTTTCCGAAATGGCACCGGCGCGGGGCACGCGCGTGCGGATTGCCTGATGCCACAACCGGTGCCCGGCGGATACGGCGTCCGTATCACGACCGGGGCGCAGACCACCACATGAAAACGAACCATGAGTGCAAAATTGCTTGCACGAAGGCCGGAAACCATGCCACCTTGCATCACCATTCAACTTCGCGCGCGCATGACCAGCCCTGCCGGGGCGGGCAGCAGGCCGCCGACGGGAGAGCCAGATGTCCGGTCCGCTTGATCACCTTGTCGTCGTCGAACTGGCCGGTGCCCAAGGCGCGGCGATGGCGGCGATGCTGCTGGCCGATCATGGCGCGCGGGTGATCAAGGTGGAGCCGACCGGGGGCGACTGCTTTGCCGCCGACCTGACCCGCAAGGGCTGGGATCGCGGCAAGCGCTCGGTCGAGATCGACCTGCCGCACGGGCTGGACGCGCTGCGCGACCTGCTGCGCGGCGCCGACATTTTTCTGCACGCGCTGGACGACGCCGAAACCGCGGCGCTGGGGCTGGACGAAGCGGCGCTGGAGCGGGATTTCCCCGCGCTGGTCAGCTGCCGGCTGACCGCCTATGGCACCGGCACGCCCGATCATGGCCGCCCTTACGGCGAATCGCTGGTCGCGGCGCGGCTGGGCACGATGGTTGACAAGGGCAGCTCGCACCGCCCCGGGCCGATGTATCTGGGCCATCCGGCGCTGCATTACGGGCAGGCATTTCTTGCCGCGATGAACGTGCTGGCCGGGGTGCGCGCGCGCCGCTCGCTGGGCACCGGCCAGTCCACCGAAGCCTCGCTGATGGACGCGTTCCTGGCGCAGAGCCCGATGAACCACTGGTGGCAGGAAGACGGCATTTCCTACATCAAGAAGGGCGATTCCGGCGCGGTGGACCGCTTCGGCAATGTGCGCCTCGTCACCGGCATGTTCGAATGCGGCGATGGCAAGTTCCTGCAGATTCACACCGGATCGGGCGGGTTCAAGCCGGCGTTCGACATCCTGGGATTCGGCGACCGTATCCAGACCTGCAAGGGCCTGGAAATGGCGGTGCCGCTGACCGAGGACGAATACCGATGCGCCCGCGTGGAAATCTTCGACGCGTTCAAGGCCCGCCCGCGCGACGAATGGATCGCGCTGATGCAGGCGAAGGACGTGGCGGTGCTGCCGGTGCTGGAGCCGGGCGAAATCCTGCTGGACGAGCAGGTCGAGTTCGCCAACATGCGCATCGCCATGCCCGATGCCGATTTCGGCACGATCCACCAGGCCGCGCCGGCGATGCGCTTTGCCGAAACGCCGTGCTCCACGCCTACCCCCGCGCCGGTGGTGGGCGCGGACAATGCCGCGCTGCCGGCCTTGCGCGCTGCGGCGGCGAAAGTGGCAGGGCCGAAGCTGCGCGACATCAGGCGGCCGCTGGAAGGCGTGCGCGTCGTCGATTTCTCGTCGTTCTTCGCGGTGGGCTTCGGCGGGCGCCTGTTGAACGACCTCGGCGCCGACGTGATCAAGGTGGAGACCCCGTCGGGCGACCAGATGCGGCCGCTGCCCGACGTGTTCGACGCGTCGAACCGGGGCAAGCGCGACGTGGTGATCGACCTGAAATCGCCCGAAGGCCTCGAAGCGGCGCGGCGGCTGGTGGCCACCGCCGATGTCGTCACCCATAACCTGCGTCCCGGCAAGGCCGACAAGCTAGGCATCGGCTATGAAGCGCTGAAGGCGATCAAGCCCGATCTCGTCTACCTCTACCTGCCCGGCTATGGCTCGAAGGGGCCGAAGTCGCTGCTGAAGGCGTTCGCGCCGCTGATTTCGGGCTGGGTCGGCCTGCTCTACGAAGTGGGCGGGGAAGGCAACCAGCCCAACCGCTCGGCATTCGGCAACGAGGATTACAACAACGGCTTCCTGGCGGCGATCGGCGTGATGATGGCGCTGGAAAACCGCGACCGCAAGGGCACCGGCGAATACACCGAATGCCCGCAGCTTCACTCCAGCCTGTGGACCACGTCGGAGCATTTCCTCGATGCCGACATGAAGCCGGTCTACGGCCTGCGGACCGACCGCGAACAGCAGGGCTTCCACGCGCTCGACCGGTTCTACCGGACCGCCGACGGCTGGGTGTGCATCTCGTGCCGCCAGCCCGAACGCTATGCGAAGCTGGCCGCCGCCACCGGCCTGCCCGATGACGAACGCTTTGCCACCGTTGCCAGCCGCACCGCCAACGATGATGCGCTGAAGACGCTGCTGGATGCGTGGTTCGCCGCGCAGACATCGGCGCAGGCGTTTGCCACACTGGATGCCGCCGGGGTGGCGGCGGAAATCGTCAACGAGGCGATGTGGATCGACGAGGCGCTGTGGTTCGACTGGATGATCGATACCAACCGCGTCGTCGAGAACAAGGATTCGATGTACGGCCATGTCCGCGAATACGGGCTGTTCAACCGGCTGTCGAAAACCCCCGGCTTCGCGCAGGGCGACGCGCCGCGCCTGGGTGAACACACCCGCGCGATCCTGGGCGAGGCCGGCTACAGCGCGGCCGAGATCGACGACCTGATCGCGCGGCGCATCGCCATCCAGGCGGCGAACGTCACCGACCGCATCGATTCCGCCGTCAACGCCTGAGGACTCCCCCCATGCAACTCAACCTGCGTTACGACATGAACCGCCCGCCGTTCGGCGCCTCGCACCCGGCGATGTACCGCACCGCGATCGACCAGGCGGTGTGGGCCGACAAGCTCGGCTTCACCCAGGTATTCCTGGCCGAGCACCACGCCGCCGAGGGCGGCTATTGCCCCAGTTCGATGATCCAGGCTGCCTCGATCCTCGGCGCCACGCGGAACATCGTCGCGCACCTCTCGGCGCTGGTGGTGACGATGCACGATCCGCTGCGGCTGGCCGAAGACCTCGCGGTGCTCGACAACATCGCGCCCGGCCGCATCTGGCTCACCGCCGGCATGGGTTATCGCCCGCACGAGTTCGAGATGTTCGGCAAGGACATCACCAAGCGCCTCGGCCTGATGAACGCCTGCATGGCCGCGCTGAAATCGGCGTGGAGCGGCGCGGCGTTCGAATTCGAAGGCCGCACCGTGAAGGTGACGCCGACGCCGGTCACCCCGGGTGGCCCCAAGATTTACATGGGCGGGTCCACCGAAAAGTCCGCCATCCGCGCCGGCAAGGCCGGCTATCAGTACTTCCCCGGCCACCCCGACCTGTTCAAGCCGTATGCCGAGGCCCGCGCCGAAGCCGGCTACCCCGCGCCCGAGCGCCAGATGAAGCCGGCCGCCAGCTTCCTCTACGTCTCCGATGATCCGGACCGCGATTGGCCACTGCTGGCGCCGCACATCGCCTATGCCACCAACACCTATGCCGAATGGGCCAAGGAACGCGGCACCGGCGACACCCGCTACAAGGCGGCGGAGGGCATCGAGGCGCTGAAGGCCATGCCGAACATCAAGGTGCTGACGCCCGACGCCTGCTTCGAATACCTGAAGGAACTGGGCGACGGCACCGCGGTGACGTTCCACGCGCTGTTCGGCGGCATCGATCCGGAGCTGTCGTGGCGTTCGCTGCGCCTGTTCGAAAGCGCGGTGCTGCCGCGCCTGTGGGACGTGGGTCTGCTGGCAAAGCCCGCCTGAGACAACTGGTCTGAGACAACGAGGGAGGATGTGATGGAGGATACCAACCGCCGCAGCGCACTGGGCGCCCTGTTCGCACTCGGCGCTGCGGGTGCCGTAGCCGCTGGCAGCGAGGCCTCGGCCAAACCCGCCGGCCACATGGCGCATCATGGCGACATGATGAAGCAGGTGGACATGCTGTGCTCGCGCGCATGCATCGAGGAAGTGCTGATGGCCTATGCGCGCGGCAACGACCGGCTCGATGCCGATCTGCTGCGCTCGTGCTTCTGGCCCGAATCCGAACACCACCACGGCGGCTTCAAGGGCAAGTCGATCGACTTCGTGAACTTCGCGCTGAAGATCCTCACCAACGTCAAGTACACCGCGCACCACATCTCGAACGTCTCGATCACCGTGGACGGAGATCATGCGCTGACCGAGTGCTATTACTTCGCGCATCACCGTCGCCTGAAGAAGGACGGCGGCGGCGCCGAGGAGGACGCGTTCTTCGAGGGCCGCTACCTCGACGAGTTCGAACGTCGCGACGGCGTGTGGAAGATCATCAAGCGGCGCGGTTTGGCCGACTATTCGCCGGGTGCAATCGCGGCAGAAGTTCCGTTCGCCAACTGGCCTGATGGCCAGCACAGCCTGCGCGCGCCGGATGACGACTGGTATGCGATGAAGGCAAAGTTCGCCGCGAAGAAGGGATGAAAGCCGGACTGCTCGGGCTGGCGGCGGCGGCCAGCATCGCCGCCGCACCCGGCCCGGTCATCCGCGCCGATCACGGCGCGGTGCGCGGTGTCGCCATCGAACGCGGCGGCGCCTGGCGCGGCATTCCGTTCGCCGCGCCGCCAGTCGGCCCGCTCCGCTGGCGCGAGGCGCGCCCGGCCAAGCCCTGGCACGGCGTGCGCGATGCCACGCGCTTCGGCGCCACCTGCATCCAGAACGCACGTGACACCACCCTGCCCCAGTCCGAAGACTGCCTGACGCTCAACGTCGCCACCCCCGATCGCCACGCGCGCGGCCTGCCGGTGCTGGTCTCGATCCACGGCGGCGCCTTCGCGTTCGGCTCGGGACGATACATTGCCGACAAGGACCTCTCGCCCGTTGTTCGCGCCGGCGTTGTCCTCGTCTCACCCAACTACCGCGTCGGCCGCATGGGCTTCTTCGCCCATCCGGCACTGACCGCCGAAGCCGGCCACGGCACCGGCAACTTCTGGCTGTCCGACCAGATCGCCGCGCTGAAATGGGTAAAGGCCAACATCGCCCGCTTCGGCGGTGATCCGAAACGCGTCACCATCCTCGGCTGCTCGGCCGGCGGTTCCAGCGTCAACAGCCTGATGGTATCCCCTTCGGCGCGCGGCCTGTTCGCCCGCGCCTCGGCCCATTCCGGCGGCGGCCTGTTCAACGCCGCCCGCCCGCTGGCGCTGGCCGAACAGCAAGGCCTCGCGTTCGCCCGGCGCGCCAACGCCGCGACGCTCGACGAACTTCGCGCCCTGACCCCGGCGCAAGTGCTTGCCGCCGATCCCGGCCCGCCGGACTTCGGCGCGATCGTTGATGGGCATCTTTTGCCCCGGGCGATTGCGCCGGCTTTTGCGGCGGGGCGGCAGGCGCGGGTGCCGTATCTGGTGGGATCGACCAGCAACGAGGCCAGCGTGTTCGGACTGATGGGGTTCGATGCCGCAGTGATGCGGACACGCTTCGGCATCGATATGGCGGCCTTAAGGCCACCTTATGACGCGCTTAACGATGCGGAACTGCTGCGGCAGGTGCAGACGGACTTCCTGTTCACCGCCGCTGCACAAGGATTGGCCGGCTTCGCCAGCCGCCATGCGCCAACCTGGGCGTACTACTACGATCGCACCGCCCCCGGCGAACCCGGCGCACCCCACTGCGCCGACATGGCGCCCACGTTCGGGTTCGGCCCGGGCCATGCCGAACCGATGCGCGCGGCGCTGGTCAATTTCATCAAGACCGGCAACCCCAACGGACCGGGCGTGCCGGACTGGCCGCCGTCCCATGCGGGAACGTCCTCGCCGCTGGTCATCGCCAACGAAGTGCGCGCCATGCCCGGCTTCGAGGCGGCACGGCTGGAAGCGTGGTATGCGAAGTGGCGGGCGGAAAACGGAATTTCCGCCCGGCCCTGATCCGGTTCAGCCGTTGAACGACTTGCCCTCGGCCACCAGCCGTTCGATCAGCGGCGAGGGCGTGAATGCTTCGCCATGCGCGGCTTCCAGCGCCTTGAGCTTCGCCAGCACGTTGGGCTGGCCCTGCAGGTCGGCCCAGAACATCGGTCCGCCGCGATACTTCGGCCAGCCGTAGCCGGTGATCCAGACAATATCGATGTCCGACGCGCGCGAGGCGATACCAGCGTCGAGAATGCGGGCGCCTTCATTGACCATCGCATAGAGGATGCGGTCGGAAATCTCCTCGTCGCTGACCGCGCGCTGGGCCACGCCCTGCTTCGCGGCGAAGCTGGCGATGACCTGTGCCGCGACCGGCGACGGCGTGGCGTTGCGTTTTTCATCGTAGTCGTAATAGCCGTGGCCGGTCTTCTGGCCGTGGTGACCCATCTCGTTGAGGATGTCGCGCACGCTGCCCGAGGCGCTGGTTGCCTTGTTCCAGCCGACATCCAGCCCCACCAGATCGCGCATCTGGAAGTGGCCCATCGCGAAGCCGAAATCGACAATCACCCTGTCCACCTGTTGCGGGGTGGCGCCGTCGAGGATCAGCGCATCGGCCTGGGTGTTGCGCGCGAACAGGATGCGGTTGCCGATGAAGCCGGGGCCATTGCCCGCCAGCACGCCGATCTTGCCGATGGTTTTCGCCAGCTTCATGGCCGTGGCGATCTGCGCCGGGCCGGTGGCCCTGGCGCGGACCACTTCCAGCAGCTTCATGACATTGGCGGGCGAGAAGAAGTGCAGGCCCAGCACCGCTTCGGGACGGCTGGTGACCTTGGCGATTTCATCGATGTCGAGATAGCTGGTGTTGGTGGCGAGGATGGCGCCGGGCTTGGCCACAGCGTCGAGCTTGCGGAACACGTCCTGCTTGATGTCGAGCTGTTCGAACACCGCCTCGATGATCAGGTCGGCATCGGCCAGCGCGGCCATGTCGAGCGCGCCGGTGATCAGCCCCATCGCCTTCTCGACACCCTCCGCCGTCAGCTTGCCCTTGGCGGCGGTGGCCTCGTAGTTCTTGCGGATGATGCCGAGGCCACGGTCGAGCGCGGCCTGGGTCATTTCCACCACCGTCACCGGGATGCCGGCGTTGGCGAAGTTCATGGCGATGCCGCCGCCCATGGTGCCGGCGCCGATCACTCCGGCCTTGTTGACGGGCAGGATCGGCGTGTCGGCGGGCAGGCCGTCCACCTTCGCGGCGGCGCGTTCGGCGAAGAACAGGTGGCGCAGCGCGGCGGACTGGCTGTCGTCCTTCAACTTCAGGAATTCCTCGCGCTCATAGGTCAGCGCCTCGTCGAACGAGCGGTTGGACAGCGTCGCCTCGATGCAGCGGATGATAGCTGCCGGAGCATGGAAGCCGCGGAACTTTTTCGCGTTGGCCTTGCGATATTCGTCGAATATCCCGGGGTTCGCGCGCGCCTCGTCGAGCTTGTCGGTCTTGTCGCGCACTTTCACCAGCGGGCGGCCTTCGGCCAGAACGCGGTTGGCCAGCGCGATGGCATCGGCGCGCAGGGTGGCTTCCCCAGCCAGTTCATCGACCAGCCCGATCGCCAGCGCTTCCTTGGCCCCGATCGGCGCGCCGCCGGTGATCATGTCGAGCGCCTTGGCAATGCCGACGATGCGCGGCAGCCGCTGGGTGCCGCCGGCGCCGGGCAGCAGACCCAGGTTCACTTCGGGCAGGCCCAGCTTCGTGGAGGGCACGGCGATGCGGTAATGCGCGACCAGCGCGGTTTCCAGCCCGCCGCCCAGCGTGGTGCCGTGCAACGCCGCGATCACCGGCTTGCCGGAAGCCTCGATCACCGCCTGCGTCTCGGGCAGCGTGGGCAACAGCAGGCCCTTGCCGATCTCGCTGATGTCGGCCCCGGCATAGAACGTGCGGCCTTCGCAGGCGATGACCACGGCATCGGCGGCCGGATCGGCCAGCGCCTGCTTCATGCCCGCGATCAGGCCTTCGCGCACCGCCTGCGACAGCGCGCTGACCGGCGGGTTGTTGGTGGTGATGACGGCAACACGGCCTTCGACTGCGTAAGTGGTGACGGCGTTGATCTGCATGGGAACCTCGGATGCGTGAGTCGGGGCTGTATAGCGCGGTTCAACCGATCGTGCGTTCGGTGGGCCAGAACTTCTGTCGGAGCGATTTCTTGTTGACCTTGCCCATCACGGTGCGGCCGACATCCTCGACGAAATCGTAGCTGCGCGGGCACTTGAAGCCGGCCAGCGATTCGCGTGCAAACGCGTTGAGTTCGGCGGCGCCAGGCGGGTTGGCGGGGTCTTTCGGGACGATGAGCGCCTTGGCTTCCTCGCCCATTTCGGCGTTAGGCACGCCCAGCACCACCACGTCCGCTACGCCCGGGTGGCGGATCAGCACGTGCTCGGCCTCGGCCGGGTAGATGTTGACGCCGCCGCTGACGATCATGTCCGACACGCGATCGGTGATGAACAGGTAGCCTTCGGCGTCGAGATAGCCGACCTCGCCCAGCGTGAACACGCCCGGGGCAATGTGCGCGGCGGCGGTCTTTTCGGGATCGCCTTCATAGACGATGCCGCGCCCGGTGGCATCGCGGAAATAGACCTGGCCTTCCTCGTAAGGCGCGCGTTCGGCGCCATCGTCGCCGATGATGACGGTGGTGTAGGGCGGCTGCGCCTTGCCCACCGAGCCGGGCCGTTCGAGCCATTCGGGCGACGTGATGAAGGTGGTCGATCCCGCCTCGGTGCCGCCATAGGCTTCCACCAGCACCGGCCCGAACCAGTCGATCATCGCCTGCTTCACATGGCGCGGGCAGGCAGCGCCGGTGTGAGCAAGGCGCTTCATGCTGGACACGTCGTACCTGGCGCGGGTGGCTTCGGGCAGCGCCAGGAAGCGCTGGAAGTGCGTGGGCACCATCACCGCGCCGGCAATCTTGCGGCGTTCGATCAGCGCCAGCGCGCCTTCGGCGTCGAAGTGGCTCATCACCACCAGCGCCGTCCCCGCCAGCAGGTTGCGCGCCTGCCCCAGCGGCCCGGTGTGGTACAGCGGGCCGACCGCGATCCCCGGCGACGGGGTGGCCTTGGGGCGGACCAGCGCCGCGTATTCGGCGATCGTCGCCGCTTCGGGCCAGTACTGCGGCGGGGTGTGCGTGGCCTTGGGCTTGCCGGTTGTGCCCGAGGTGTAATGCAGGTGGCACAGCGGCGCGGCATCGCTGGGCGGCGCTTCGGGCGAAGCGGCGGCGATCCAGTCCTCCCACGGCACGATCCCGGGCGTGGGCGGGCAGCGCCAGCCGACCACCAGCGAAACATGCTCGACCTGCGCGGCGGCAAGGCCAGCTTCGGCTGTCTCCGGCCCGACCAGCAGCACCGACGCCTGCGAATCCTTGAGGATATAGGCGATCTCACCCGCCGTCAGGTGATAGCTGGCGGGCACCGTCGAAACCCCCGCCTCGATCCCGGCGACATAAGCGAGCGCGGTCTCGGCGCTGTTCGGTGCGAAAATGCAGACGCGGCGGGTGGCATCGACCGCGCCGCGCATCGCGTTGGCGGCGCGGTTCAGCACGCCATCCAGCTCGGCCCAGGTGTACGAAACGCGTTCGTCGGCCAGCGCCAGTTCGCCGTGGCGCGCGGGATCGATGGATTGCAGGGTGACGGACATGGTTTTCCCTCAGGGGCGCGCGGCGATGGCGGCACGCAAGGGCGCCAGCGCGGCGCGGAAACAGGCCAGCGCGATCAGCCCGGCGGCGATGACGACGACGGCGAGCGAGTAGCCCAGCTTCGCCTCGTCACGGAACACATAGTCGGTGAGGCTGGCGACCAGCGCCGGGCCGCCGCCCTGCCCCACCGCGGTGAACACGAACAGGAAGAACGCCAGCAGGCGCGCCCGCGCCGCGGCCGGGGCGATCAGCGCCATCACCGTCGAGACATAGACCATGAATGGCACGGTGATGAACTGCGCCACGCAATAGCAGGCAAGGAACACCCAGACGTTGCCGGCGAAGAACATGTACATGACCGGCGCCAGCAGGCCGACGATCAGCCACGAATAGAACCGCAGGTGCGCATCCGCCATGCCGCGCGCATAGAGCCGATCGACGATCCAGCCGTTCACCACCAGCGACAGCGCCGAGACGACGTTCATCACGCTCAGCGCCGGGCCATACTGAACCGGGGTCCAGCCGAAATGCCGCTCGATATAGGCGGGCACCCAGGTGGTCATCGAATAACCGCAGACCGCCAGCGCCGAGGTGCCCAGCAGCATCAGCGCCAGCAGCGGCCAGCGCGCGCCCACGAAGCTGCGCAGTTCGCGCGGGTCGGTCGTCGCTTTCGTTACACTGCGGCGGCCGGGTTCGGGGAACGTCCAGACCAGCCAGGCCAGCACCAGACCCGGCGCCCCCACCATCATCATCACCCGCTGCCACGGTTGCGATGCGCCATGATGCGCGGTTGCATAGGCGATCGCCAGCCCGCCCAGCCCGAACGCGGTGGCCGAACCGACCTTGCCCGCCATCTGGAACGTGGAGGTGGCGCGGGTCAGCAGGTGCGGCGGAAACCCGTCGGCGATCAGCGAATAGGCGGCGGGGAGCAAGGCTGCCTCCCCTGCCCCGACCAGCACGCGCGCGATCAGCAACTGGTGGAAATTCTCCGCCAGCCCGCAAGCCACCGTGGCGCAAGCCCAGAACAGCGCGCCGGCGCAGATGATCGCGCGGCGCGAGAACCGGTCCGCCGCCCAGCCGAGCGGCAGGCCGAACAGCGCATAGGCGAACGCGAACGCGGTGGCGGTGATCAGCGAGACCTGTACGTCGGACAGCAGCAGGTGCGCCTTCATCGGCTTGACCAGCATGGCGATGGTCAGCCGATCGACCCACGAGAACACGTAGAGCGAGAACAGCACGGCGACCATCCACCAGGCGGTGCCGAGCGACGTGCGTTGCGTGTTCCCGTCCATCCGTGCTCTCCCCGTTTGCGTCAGCGCACCGGCAGGGCGCTGAGTTCGGCGATCTTCTGCTTGCCGAGCTGCGTGAGGTGCACTTCATCCGGCCCGTCGGCAAGCCGCAGGTAGCGCGCGTTGATGAACGCGGCGGCCACCGGGAAGTCGCTGGAAAGCCCGCCGGCGCCGTGAAGCTGGATGGCGCGGTCGGCCACGGTCTGCGCCATGCGCGGGCCGATCACCTTGATCGCGGCGATCAGGTCCTTGGCGGCCTTGTTGCCATAACGGTCCATCGCGTCGGCAGCCTTCAGCGTCAGCAGGCGGGCCTGCTCGATCTCGCAGAACGACAGCGCGATTTCCTGGCGGACGCTGCCCTGATCGGCCAGCTTGCGCCCGAACGCGACGCGGCTGTCCGCCCGGCGCGCCATGTACTCCAGCGCGCGCTGCGCCTGGCCGATCACGCGCATGCAGTGGTGGATGCGGCCCGGCCCGAGGCGGCCTTGCGCGATCTCGAAGCCGCGCCCTTCGCCGAGCAGCAGGTTCGCCTTCGGCACGCGGACGTTGGTGAAGGTGATCTCGCAGTGGCCGGTGGGCGAATGGAACGAGTGCAGGACGTCGAGCGGGCGGACCACCTCGATGCCGGGGGTATCGGCCGGGATGATGATCTGCGAATGCTGCTGGTGGCGCGGCTTGCTCTCGTCAGGGGTCTTGCCGAGCAGGATGTAGACCTTGACGTTGGCGTCCATCGCGCTGGAAATCCACCACTTGCGACCGTTGATCACATAGTCGTCGCCATCGGGCAGGATGGTGGTGGCGATGTTGGTGGCGTCGGAGCTGGCAACGTCGGGCTCGGTCATCACGTAGGCCGAGCGGATCGTGCCATCGAGCAGCGGTTTCAGCCACTTTTCGTGCTGCTCGGGAGTGCCGTAGCGCGCGAGGATTTCCATGTTGCCGGTGTCGGGCGCGGCGCAGTTGAAGTATTCGGACGCGCCGATCACCCGGCCCATGATCTCCGCCAGCGGGGCGTACTCCAGGTTGGTGAGGCCCGGGCTCCATGCACCGTATTCGTGCGGCAGGAACAGGTTCCACAGACCCGCTTCCTTGGCCTTGGCCTTGATGGCTTCGGTGCCCGGCCACCGCTGCCAGCGGGTTGCCGGGTCATGGTTCCAGTGATCGCGCGCCTTCTCGATCGGATAGACGTGCTCGTCCATGAAACCGATCAGGCGCTCGCGCAGGTCCTGCACCTTGGGCGAATATTCGAAGTTCATGGGTTTACCCTCTCAAAGCAGCAGGCCGCCATCGACGACGATGGTCTGGCCGCAGACGTAGCCGGCCAGCGGCGAGGCAAGGAACAGCGCGACGCCCGCCATTTCCTCGATCGTGCCGAAGCGGCGAAGCGGGATCTTGGCCAAAGCCCGTTCGCGGCGGGTTTCGTTGTCCATCGTCACCTTGGTCATCTTGGTTTCGACGAGGCTGGGGGCGATGCCGTTGACGCGGATGCCCTCACCCGCCCAGGCCTTGGCCAGCGCACGCACCAGATTCACCACGCCGGCTTTCGAGGCGGCATAGGCCGGGTTGCCCAGCGTGGCCTGAAACGCGCCGACCGAGCTGACGACGATGACCGCGCCTTTCGTGGCCGCCAGCACATCGTGGAACCGCTGCGAGATATGCAGCACGCTGGAGAGGTTCACCGCGATCACCTTGTCCCAGCCCTCGGGCTCGAACTCCTGCCGCTTGTAGAGCACCGCGCCCTGGCTGTGTACGAGGATGTCGAGACTCTCGAACGGCGCCGGCGCAGCCGCGATCGCCTCGGCGCTCGACACATCCACCTGCGTGTAGCCGATGCCATCGAGATCGGAGCCGTCCTCGCCCGCATAGTCGGCGGCGCAGGCCCGCGTGCCCCAGACATGCACCGTCGCGCCACGGTCGCGCAGCGCCACGGCAATGCCGTTGCCGATGCCCGACGAGCCGCCGACGACGAGAGCGGTCTTTCCGGTGAAATCGAGTTCGTTCATCGTCCCCATCCTCAGCGCGTCAGCCGGCGCGCGCGTTCCAGCAGCACCACCGCGCGGCCGTGCAGCTTCTCGCCGGTTTCGATCGGCGCCTTGCCCGCGCAGGCCCGGGCGTATGTGCCTTCGAGCAGGATGCCGAGCTTGTAGCAGGCCAGCGCGTGATACCATTCGATCGCGCCGCAATCGCGCGACGACCCGGCCGCATAGCGCGCCACCAGTTCGGCGGCGGAGGGGAAACCCTCCCACGGCGTCACGCTGACGGTACTGGCGCCGTCACCATCCGGCCAGGTGGCCAGCACCCAGCCCAGATCGAGCAACGGATCGCCGATCGTCGCCAGTTCCCAATCGACGATCGCCGCAAGTTCCGGCCCGTCGTTGCGGTACATCACGTTGGCGAGGTGATAGTCACCGTGCATGATTCCCGGCATGAAGGCATCGGGCCGGTTGGCATCGAGCCACGCGCCGATTTTGCCAACGTCGGGCAGCGCGCCCGGCCCCGGCCAGCCCGGCATCTCGGCATAAGACGCCAGTTGCCCGCTCCACCGCGACACCTGCCGCTCCAGGAACCGGTCAGGCTTGCCAAAATCCGCCAGACCCACCGCCTCGTGATCGACCCGGCCCAGCGCGGCGATGCCGTCCACCAGCGCCAGCCCCATGGCGTGGCGCATCGCCGGCGACGAAGCATGCGGCTCGGGCAACTGCCCCACCGGGTTGAACCCTTCGACCGGCGCCATCAGGTAGAACGCCGCGCCCAGCACGGCTTCGTCGTCGCACGCCGCGATCAGGCGCGGGTGCGGCACGTCGGTCTGCGCCAGCGCGCGCAACACCCGCGCCTCGCGCCGCATCGTCTCGTTCGAGTTCGAGCGCGGATGCAGCGGCGGACGGCGCAGCACATAATCTGCGCCATCGCGCGTGAAGCGCAGCAGCACGTTCTGCGTGCCCCCTGCCAGCGCCCGCACCGCCTCGATTGCGCCGGTGCCGAGCGCCTGCCCGTCCATCCAATCCGTCAATGCCTTGATGGAAACGCCGGTATCCACGCTCTCGCCCTCAGCCCGTCGTGTCGATGTGCGGGCCGCGTCGATATGCCCTTGACGCGCCCGGCTGGCAATCTAATTCTGCACGGGATAGCAATATTGCCAGACGAGGAATTCCCGATGCCCGAAGCCTACATCGCCGCCGTCACCCGCAGCGCCGGCGGCAAGCGCGGCGGGCGCCTTGCCGGAATCCACCCGGCGGACCTGGCCGGCAAGGTGCTGGCCGGGCTGGTCGGCAAGGCGGGGATCGACCCCGCCGCGATCGACGACGTGATCATGGGCTGTGCCTGCCCGGGCGGTGAGCAGGGCGCCAACATCGCCCGCAACGCGCTGCTGGCCAGCGGACTGCCCGAATCGGTCCCCGCCACCCATGTCGATCGCCAGTGCGGTTCCAGTCAGCAGGCGCTGCATTTCGCCGCCGCCACGGTGATGGCCGGGGTGCAGGACGTGGTGATTGCCGCCGGCGTGGAAAGCATGACCCGCGTGCCGATGGGCCTGCCGTGGACGCTGGCGGCGCAGCACGGCTTCGGCACCTATCGCAGCCCGGGGATCGAGGCGCGCTATCCGGGCCAGCCGTTCAGCCAGTTCGGCGGGGCGGAGCTGATGGCGCGCAAGTACGGCTTCAGCCGCGAGGACTGCGACGCGTTCGCGCTGGAAAGCCACCGCCGCGCCGTCGCGGCCACGCAAGGCGGCAAGTTCGCGGCGGAAGTGCTGCCGATCGAAGTGACCCTGCCCGATGGCGAGACCGCGCTGCACGCAATCGACGAAGGCATCCGCTTCGACGCCAGCCTGGAAAAGATGGCGACGATGAAGACGCTCAGCGAAGGCGGCGTCGTCACCGCCGCCAACGCCAGCCAGATCTGCGATGGCGCCGCCGCGCTGCTGGTGGTGAACGAGCGCGGGCTGAAGGCGCACGGCCTGACCCCGCTGGCGCGCGTTCACGAGATGACCGTGCTGGGCCACGATCCGGTGATCATGCTGGAAGCGCCGATTCCCACCACGACGCGCGCGCTGGCGCGGGCCGGGCTGAGCCTGGCTGATATCGACCTGTACGAGGTCAACGAGGCGTTCGCGCCGGTGCCGCTGGCGTGGTTGCAGGCGCTGGATGCCGATCCGGCCCGGCTGAACGTCCACGGCGGCGCCATCGCGCTGGGCCATCCGCTGGGCGGCTCGGGCGCCAAGCTGATGGCGACGCTGGTCTCCGCGCTGCACGATCGGGGTGCGCGCTATGGCTTGCAGACGATGTGCGAGGCCGGCGGGATGGCCAACGTCACGATTGTTGAAAGGCTCTAACGCCCCCGGAACCGTGGTGCGCGCTTCTCCTTGAAGGCGCGCACCCCCTCTCCATAGTCGGCGGTGGCGGCGAGGCGTATCTGGCCCTCCAGCTCGTGATCGAGCTGGCCGTCGAGATCGCGCCCGCCCGAACCGCGAATCGCCTCGCGCGTCGCCACCAGCGCGGCGGTCGGCCCGTCCGCCAGTTGCCGCGCCAGCGCCTCGGCGGCATCGGCGAGCTCGGCATCGGGCACCGCCTTCCAGATCAGCCCCCACGCCTCGGCCTGCTTCGCCGTCACCGCCTCACCGGTCAGCGCCATGCCCATCGCCCGCGCCGTGCCGGCCAGACGCGGCAGCACCCAGCTACCGCCACAATCCGGCATCAACCCGATCTTCGAGAACGCATAGGAGAACCGCGCCGATTCGGCAGCCAGGGTCAGGTCGGCCAGGAACGCGAAGCTGGCCCCTGCCCCCGCCGCCGCGCCGTTCACCGCGCAGATCCACGGCACCGGCAAGGCGCGCAGCCGCCGCACCAGCGGATTGTAGCGCGCGCCGATGCTTTCGCCGATCGTCGCGGCCAGCGCCTCGGGAGTCGCGGTCTCGACCTTGCGTTCGGACAGGTCCTGCCCGGCGCAGAACGCCGGACCGTTGCCGGTCAGCAGCACGGCCCGCGCCGCGCCGCCCCATTCGATCTCGTCGAGGATTTCGCCCAACCGGCGATGCACCGCCAGCGAGATGGCGTTGCGCTGCGCGGGGCGGTTCAGGGTGATTCGCGCCAC